>NZ_CP137549.1:4356248-4657497 GCF_033335955.1 Streptomyces sp. N50 | reverse complement strand
CCACCAGCCCCCGGCGCACGAGTTCGGCGTAGACGCGCCCCGCCGTGGACCCCGCGATCCCGTGCCGCCGGGCGAACGCCCTTTGCGGGGACAGCCGTTGGCCCGGCCGGAGCCGTCCGGAGGCGATGTCGTCCGCGATGCGGTCGGCAATCCGCCGGTAGTCGGCCATGGGATCCCCGTTCGTCGCCCGATTGCACCGAGGGCAAAGATCTTATTGCACCGAGGAGTTGAGCGGACCTAGGGTCGATCACATGCCACCCCTTACTCCCCCATACATCCCTCTTGTCCTCATCCACGGCCACCCCTTCGACCACACGATGTGGACCCCGCAGATCGAGGCGTTCTCCCCCGCCCGCCGGGTCATCGCGCCCGACCTGCGCGGCTACGGCGACTCCCCCTCGACGCCCGGTGTCACCGACTTCTCGGACTTCGCCACCGACATCGAGGAACTGCTGGACAAGGAGGAGGTCGAGACGTTCGTGCTGGCCGGGCTGTCGATGGGCGGCCAGATCGCGATGGACTGCTACGGCCGGTTCGGGGAGCGCGTCCGGGGTCTGGTCCTCGCGGACACCTTCCCGTCGGCGGACACTCCGGAGGCGGCCTGCGTCCGCGAGGCGACGGCCGACCGGCTCCTCCGGGAGGGCATGCGCGGCTACGCCGACGAGGTGCTGGAGCGGATGGTGGCGCCGTCGGCAGACCCGCGGGTCAAGGCGCACGTCCACCGCATGATGACGGCCACCGACCCCGGGTCCGCCGCGGCCGCCCTGCGCGCCCGCGCCCAACGCCCGGACTACCGCGACCTGTTGACCCGGGTCACGGTCCCGGCCCTGGTGGTCGTGGGCGCCGACGACACCTACACCCCCGTCTCCGACGCGGAGGCGATGCACGCGGCGCTCCCCGACTCCACGCTCCGGGTGATCGAGGGCGCGGCCCATCTGCCGAATCTCGAACGCCCCGAGGAGTTCAACGAGATGCTGGGGGAGTTCCTGGCACACGTGGGATAACCCCGGAACACGTGGATGATCTCGGAACGCGTGGGATGATCCGGGCACTTGCTCCCAAGACGGGAAGGCCAGCACGTGGGCACCGCGACCACCGAGTGGACCCCCGCCGACTTCGTGCCCGAACGCCATCGCGCGCGCCGTTTCTGGCGATGGTGCGCCGGGCTGCTGTTCACGGGCGTGAGCGTGGTCGTCGGCTGTCGTACGGCGGACATCGACGGCATCACGCCGGTCCCCCAACTCCTGGCGTTCTTCCCCTGGTTGCTCGCCCCGACCGGCGTCGGACTGCTCCTCTCCCTCTTCACCCGCTGGCGGCTGGGCCTCGTCTGGGGTGTCGCGCTGCTGGGCCTGCTGGCGTGGTTCATCGAGCCGTACGGGAAGAGCGGTGAACCGAGCGGCCCGGCGATCGCCGGGTTCCGCGTCCTGACCTCGAACGTCGAGTTCGGGCAGGGGACGGGCTCCCTGGTGCCGGTGATCCGGCGGGAGCGGCCGGACGTGGTGTTCGTGGAGGAGTGCGAGTACCGGTGCCAGGCCACGCTGTCGCGGGACTTCGGCACCGAGTTCCCGTACCGGCAGGCGGTGGCGGCGGCCGGTTCGCACGGTTCGGTCATCCTGAGCCGCTTCCCGCTCAAGGGCACGAAGGGCGTCACCGGCACGATGGGCATGCCGGGCGCGGTGGCAGACGTAGCCGGTCATTCCGTACGGCTCCAACTGGCCCACCCCATGCCACCGTTGCCGAACCAGGTCGGTCTCTGGCGCCGCGAGCTGGGCAGACTCCGTACCTTCGCCGCCGCCGACCGCACCACCCCCACGATCCTGGCCGGAGACTTCAACTCCTCCCAGGACCATGCCGCGTTCCGCCGCATCCTGGACACGGGCCTGCGCGACGCGGCCCGCATGGCCGGACACCCCCGCACCCCGAGTTGGCCGGAGCGGTTCACCCCCACCTTCGGCACCCAGATCGACCACGTGCTCCTGTCCCCGGACTTCTCCGCGAACAGCGCCCGCTTCCTCGACATCGCCGGCTCCGACCATCGCGCGCTGCTGGTCGACATCGCACTCCACCAGCACGAATAAGCGAGGGGGCCGCTCATAATGGGCGCATGTCCCGCGAGTTCCCCATCGGCCTCACACCCCCCGACTGGCTGGTGAGGAACCTCCAACCCCAGCAGGCTCCCCTCAACTGGCCGGCCATCGCCCGCGCCGCCATCGCGATGGCCCTCCCCTTCACGATCGGCCTGGCCGTCGGACAACCGGCCTACGGCGCCCTCGCCTCCATGGGCGCCCTCTCCGGCGTGATCGGCGACACCGCCGACGCGTACCGCATGCGCATCCTCAACATCGCGATCCCCCAGCTCTTCGGCGCGATCGGCGTCACGCTCGGCTCCGCGGTGTACGGCCACGGCTGGTACGCGGTCGCCGCGCTCACCGGCATCGCGCTCGTCTCCGGGATGATCTCGACGATCGGCGCGGTGGCCTCCGTATCGGGTCTGCTGCTGCTCCTCAACTCGGTGATCGGCGCGGGGCTTCCGCTCCCCGGCGCGTGGTGGCTGGCCCCCGCGCTGATGTCCGGCGGCGGCCTCCTGGTGCTCCTCCTGGCCCTGCTGGCCTGGCCGTTGCGTTCCGGAGTCCCGGAGCGATCGGCGGTGGCGAACACGTACCGCGCGGTAGCCGACCTCCTGGCCACCTGCGGCGACGACCCAACAGCGGCCTACGACGCGGCCCGCCAGTCCGTCACCCAGTCCCTGAACCAGTCGTACGACCTCGTCCTCGCCCGCCGAGCCCGCCACCACGGCCGCAGCCCCGAACTCACCCGCCTGCTGGCCCAGTTGAACGCCATCACCCCGGTGGTGGAGGCGGCCCCCGCGGTCCACCAGTCGGGCCTTCCCCTCCCACCCCAGATCCGCGAGGCGGTCCGCCACCTGGCCCACGCCGTGGAGACGGGCTACACGGGCCCGATAGGCCTCGACCTCCCCACCCCCACCGGCGAGACGACCCGAGCGGTCGACCACGCCCTGCGCCACGCGGCGGAGGTGGTGACGGCCCCGGACGTGGACCCGAGGGGCATCGACGACCGCCTGGGCCGCCCGGCCGCACTGCGCATCCGCACGGCGAGGGCAGCGCGGAACGTCCTGCTGTCGTCGGGCTCCTGGCGCTACGGCCTGCGCCTGGCGGTCTGCATCGGCCTGGCGCAGATCCTGGTCTCGACCGTGCCGGTCGCGCGCTCGTACTGGGTGGCCCTGACCATCACCTTCGTCATGAAGCCCGACTTCGGTTCGGTGTTCTCCCGGGCGCTGCTGCGCGCGCTCGGCACGGTGGCGGGGCTGGTGATCGCGGCGGCGGTGCTGTCGGTGGTGCCGAGGGGTTGGTGGGAAGTCCTGGTCCTCCTGCTCCTGGCCCCCATGATCCCGGCCCTCACCCCGCGCGGCTACGGCTACCAGACGATGGCGATCACCCCGGTGATCCTGCTCCTCTCCGACGTCCTGAACCACCAGGGCACGGCCCTGCTGCTGCCCCGCCTGGTGGACTCGCTGATCGGCTGCGGGATCGCGCTGGTGGCCGGTTATCTCCTCTGGCCGGAGAGCTGGCACACGCGGGTGGGGGACCGGTTGGCGGAGGCGGTGGCGGACACGGCGACGTATGTGGAGTCGGCGTTCGGCAGGTCGGAAGGTGCTGTCGGTGTTACGGGTTCGGAGGTGGGCAAGTCGGAAGGTCCCGTGGTGGGGGCGGGGGCGGGGGCGGAGGTGGATCCGGCGGCCCGTGCCCGTATGCGCCGCCGTCTCTACCGCGATCTGTCCGTCATCCGTACGGAGTTCCAGCGCGCGCTCACCGAACCCCCGCCCACCGGCCGCCTGGCCGCCGGCTGGCTCCCGCTGGTCGTGGCCGTGGAGCGGATCGTCGACGCGACGACGGCGGCGAGGGTACGGGTGAAGCACGGAGCACCGGCGCCGTCACCGGCCGAGGTGACCCAAGTGGCGCGCCAGCTGCGGGAGTTGTCGGAGGGCGTACGGAAGTCTGAGGTGCTGGTGGAGGTCCGTACGGATCTGACGGGGCCGGCGGAGAGTGTGCTGGAGCCGTTGCGGCAGGAGGTGGCGGCGGCACGGGCGATCGCTTCGCCGCACTGAGATCACGTCGCGGCGTCACTGTGGTCACGGTGTTCCGCGGGCCGGGCGGGCGTCCGCCGGGAACAGGCAGGTGAACGGGCGAGCGAAGTGGTGGCTGAAACAGGGGGTGTTGACGAGACGCGCCTCACGTACCTCGCCCATGCCTAAGATCGCCATCCGGGGCCGCTAACCTTACGTGTCCGTCCTGGCCAGGGATTGACGGCTTCAACTCACGCGAAGGGTTGCGCACATGGGCATTCTCACTCTCCTGCGGAATGCATTCGGCAGGTCACGCAAGGAGCGTGCCGCCGAAGCAGAGGGTGCGGAACGCACTCCTTCGCAAGAGCAGCCGACCGCGGTGGCCGTGGAACCGGACGCGAAGGTCCCGTCCCCCTCCACGGAACCCGACCTCACCTCGACCCCGAAGCCGTCACCCGCGGCAACGGCAACGCCCACAGTCCCGGAGCCCCGCCCGTCCTCCACCCTGGAGGATGACGAGCACGAGCTGGTGGCACTGGCCTTCGACAACGTGTCCGTCCCGAAGCCGGCGACGTCGGTGGAGGGGGCGGAGGGTAGCGGGGCTGCGGCGGAGCGGGAGCCGGCAGGGACGGCGACGGCTGAGGCTGTTGCCGAGCCGGCCTCCGAGGTGGTTGCCGAGCCGAACCCCGAGGTCGTTGCCGAGCCGACGTCTGAGGTGGTTGCCGAGCCGAACCCCGAGATCGTTGCCGAGCCCGCCTCCGAGGTCGTTGCCGAGCCGGTGACCGAGGTAACTGCTGAGCCGGTGACCGAGGTTGTGGTTGAGCCCACGGCTGAGGCTGTTGCTGAGCCGGTGATCGAGGTGGTTGCCGAGCCGAACCCCGAGGTCGTTGCCGAGCCCGCCTCCGAGGTCGTTGCCGAGCCGGTTACCGAGGTAACTGCTGAGTCGGTGACCGAGGTTGTGGTTGAGCCCGCGGCTGAGGCTGTTGTTGAGCCGGTGACCGAGGACGTGGTTGAGCCGACGAGTGAAGCTGTTGCCGAGCCGGTTGTCGAGGCGGAGCCGGTTGTTGAAGCGAAGGTAGAAGCCGAGCCTGCGGCTGCGGTGGCGCCGGAGGCTGACACTGAGCCGGTCGCGGAAGCTGAGCCGGTTGCCGAGGCTGAGGAGGCGGAAGTCGCGCCCGTGGCTGAGGTGACTCCGGAGGCGGAAGCCGAGCCGGTTGTTGAGGTGACGCCGGAGGCCGAGGTCGAGCCCGAGGTGGAGCCGGTCGCCGAGGTCACGCCGGAAGCGGAAGCCGAGCCTGTCGTAGACACCGCCCCCGAGGCGGAGCCGACAGTCGAGGTGGCTGAGCCGGTAGTCGATGAGGTGGCCGAGCCTGTCGCAGCCGACGCCATCGCCCCCGCCGCCGAAACCGTCGCGGAACCGGTGGCAGAACCTGTTGCCGAACCCGCAGCGGAGCCGGTCGCCGCAGGCGGGGGCGCTGACGTGCCCGTCCCGCTGGCCGCAGACGCGGCCGCAGACGCGGACGCGGCCGTGCCCACCCCCCTCGCCGCGGCCGCCGATGGCGAGGACGCCCCACAGGGGCCACCCGCACCCGACGACGAGAGCGTCACGGGCGGTGCGGGCGGGGAAACGATCGAGGCCGACGGCGTAGCCGAGGCCGTAGGGGCCGGTTCCGCCGCACTCGCGATCGCCAAGGCCAACCTCACCGGTACCCGAGCGAAGCTCTACCTCGTCCTGGACCGCTCCGCGAGCATGCGCCCGTACTACAAGGACGGTTCCGCCCAGGCCCTCGCCGACCAGACCCTCGCCCTGGCGACCCAGCTGGACCCCGACCCCACCCCCGAGGTCCACGTCATCTTCTTCTCCACGGAAGTGGACGGCACCACAGACCTCACCCCCACCTCCCCCGAGAACGCGATCGACGAGGCCCACGCCGGCCTCGGCCGCATGGGCCGCACCAGCTACCACGCCGCCGTAGAAGCCGTACTCGCCCACTACGACAAGAACGCCACCCCCGGCACCCCCGCCCTCGTCGTCTTCCAGACGGACGGCGCCCCGGACGCGAAGACCCCGGCCACCCAGGCCCTCACGGACGCCGCGAAGTCCCACGCCTCCGTGTTCTTCTCGTTCGTCGCGTTCGGCGACCACGACAACAAGGCCTTCGACTACCTCCGCAAGCTGAAGACCGACAACACGGCCTTCTTCCACGCGGGCCCGACCCCCCTGGAGCTCACGGACGCGGAGCTCTACGACGGCGTACTGATCGACTGGCGCCCGTAGCACCACCCCGTACAACGACCCCCGTGCCGCCCGCTTCCCACCCCGTAAAACGGGAGGCGGGCGGCACACCCATGTCGGCTACGATTTCAAGGTTCGCAACAACAGCAACACACCGACCTGGGAGCAGCCCCCCAATGGCTCGACACCTCATCACCAGCGCCCTTCCGTACATCAACGGGATCAAGCACCTGGGCAACATGGTGGGGTCCATGCTCCCGGCGGACGTGTACTCCCGCTACCTCCGCCAGCGCGGCCACGACGTCCTCTACATCTGCGCGACGGACGAACACGGCACCCCGGCGGAGCTGGCCGCGAAGGAGCAGGGTCTCCCCGTAGCGGAGTTCTGCGCGCAGGCGCACGACGCGCAGAAGGCGGTCTACGACGGCTTCGCGCTCGCCTTCGACTACTTCGGCCGCAGCTCCTCCCCCCAGAACAAGGAGATCACGCAGCACTTCGCCCGCCGCCTGAACGAGAACGGCTTCATCGAAGAGCGCGCGATCCGCCAGGTCTACTCGCCCGCCGACGGCCGCTTCCTCCCGGACCGCTACGTCGAGGGCACCTGCCCCCACTGCGGCTACGACAAGGCCCGCGGCGACCAGTGCGAGAACTGCACCCGCGTCCTGGACCCGACCGACCTGATCAACCCGCGCTCGGCGATCTCCGGCTCCACCGACCTGGAGGTGCGCGAGACCAAGCACCTCTTCCTCCTCCAGTCGAAGCTCCAGCACGAGGTCGAGGAGTGGGTCGCGGCCCACGAGGAGGAGTGGCCGCAGCTCGCGTCCTCCATCGCCCGCAAGTGGCTCACCGAGGGCCTGCACGACCGCGCGATCACCCGCGACCTGGACTGGGGCATCCCGGTCCCCGCCGACACCTGGCCCGAGCTGGCGGCGGAGGGCAAGGTCTTCTACGTCTGGTTCGACGCCCCGATCGAGTACATCGGCGCGACGAAGGAATGGTCGGACCAGGACCCGGAGAACCGCGACTGGAAGTCCTGGTGGTACGAGTCCGACCAGGGCGAGAACCCCGTCCGCTACACGGAGTTCATGGCCAAGGACAACGTCCCGTTCCACACGGTGATGTTCCCGGCCACGCAGCTCGGCGTACGCGAGCCGTGGAAGAAGGTCGACTACGTCAAGGCCTTCAACTGGCTGACGTACTACGGCGGCAAGTTCTCCACGTCCCAGAAGCGCGGCGTCTTCACCGACCAGGCCCTGGACATCCTCCCGGCGGACTACTGGCGCTACTTCCTCATCGCCAACGCCCCCGAGTCGGACGACTCGTCGTTCACCTGGGAGCACTTCACCGCCACGGTGAACAAGGACCTGGCCGACACCCTCGGCAACTTCGTCAACCGCGTCCTCTCCTTCTCGAAGAAGCGCTTCGGCGACGAGGTCCCGGCGGGCGCGGCGGCGGGCGAGGCGGAGACGAAGCTGGGCGAGCAGATCGCCGATCTCCTGTCGGAGTACGAGACCCAGATGGAGTCCCTCCAGTTCCGCAAGGCCGCGGCGGCGCTCCGCGCCCTGTGGTCGGCCGGCAACTCCTACCTGGAGGAGAAGGCCCCCTGGCTGGAGATCAAGACCGACCCGGAGGCCGCCGCCCTCACGCTGCGCACCGCGATGAACCTGATCCACCTCTACGCGGTGGTCTCGGAACCCTTCATCCCGTCCTCGTCGGCGGCGATGCGCGCGGCATTCTCCCTCCCGGCCGACACGGCGACCTGGGTCTCGCGGGACGAGGCGAAGTCGCTGACCTCCGTCCCCGCAGGCACCCCCTTCACCGTCCCCCCGGTCCTCTTCGCGAAGCTCACGGACGAGGACCTGGAGACGTACAAGGAGCGCTTCGGCGGAGACCAGGGCTGACCCGATGGCAGAAGGGGCGCTGCGGCACGGACCGGGGATGACCCGATGACGTACTACTACGTCACCACCCCCATCTACTACGTCAACGACGCCCCCCACCTCGGCCACGCCTACACCACCGTCGCCGCAGACGTCCTCGCCCGCTGGCACCGCCGGCGCGGTGAGGACGTCTGGTTCCTCACGGGCACGGACGAGCACGGCCAGAAGATCCTGCGCACGGCGGAGGCGAACGGCGTGCCCCCGCAGGAGTGGGCGGACCGCCTGGTCGAGGAGTCCTGGAAACCCCTCTGGGCCCATCTCGCCATCTCCCACGACGACTTCATCCGCACCACCGAGCGCCGCCACACGGACCGCGTCCAGGAGTTCGTGCAGGACCTGTACGACAAGGGCGAGATCTACAAGGGCGGTTACGAGGGCCCGTACTGCGTGTACTGCGAGGAGTACAAACTCCCGGGCGAGCTGATCGAGGCCGAGGACGGCACCCAGCTGTGCGCCATCCACCGCCGCCCGGTCGAACTCCTCAAGGAGGAGAACTACTTCTTCCGGCTCAGCGACTACGGCGACCGTCTCCTCGCCCACTACGACGCCCACCCGGACTTCGTCCAGCCCGCCTCGGCCCGCAACGAGGTCGTGAACTTCGTCCGCCAGGGCCTCCAGGACCTGTCGATCTCCCGCTCGACCTTCGACTGGGGCGTCAAGGTTCCCTGGGACCCCTCGCACGTGATCTACGTCTGGGTCGACGCGCTCCTCAACTACGCGACCGCCGTGGGCTACAACGAGAACCCGGCGAAATTCCAGGCGACCTTCCCCGCCGACGTCCACCTCGTCGGCAAGGACATCCTCCGCTTCCATGCCGTCATCTGGCCGGCGCTGCTCATGGCCAACGGCCTGCCGCTCCCGGGCCGGATCGCCGCCAACGGCTGGCTCCTGGTCGGCGGCGAGAAGATGTCCAAGTCGAACCTGACCGGCATCAGCCCCGAGACCCTCACCGCGCACTTCGGCGTGGACGCCTACCGCTGGTACTTCCTGCGCGCGATCGCCTTCGGCCAGGACGGTTCCTTCTCCTGGGAGGACTTCACCGCCCGCTACACCAGCGAACTCGCCAACGGCTACGGCAACCTGGCGTCCCGGGTGACCGCGATGACGGCCAGGTACTTCGACGGAACGCTCCCCGCGCCGGGGGAGGAGACCGAGGCCGAGCGCTCACTCAAGTCAGCCCTGCTCAGGGCGACTTCGGAGGCGGACCGCCGTATCGGCGACCAACTCGACTTCCAGGGCGGCATCCTGGCCGTCTTCGACTTCGTCCGGCAAGTCAACGGCTATCTGACCGACCAGGAGCCCTGGAAGGTCGCCAAGTCCGACTCCCCCGAGGCCCGCGACCGCCTGGCGACGATCCTCTACACGGCGGCCGATTCCCTCCGTGCGATCGCGATCCTCCTCGAACCGGTCATGCCGGAGACGTCGCAGCGGCTCTGGGACTCCCTGGGCGCGTCGACCTCCTTGGGCCCGCTGAGTGACCAGCGGATCCAGGACGCCTCCACCTGGCGCGCGCTTCCACCCGGCTCCCCGGTGACGAAGGGCGCGGTGCTCTTCCCGCGCCTCGACGACCGTACGGACGCCTAGCCGAACACGCTGAACGTGTCCTCCGCCCGGTCCCGCCGCGCCACCAACTCCCAGGCGCCGTCGGCGATTTCGTCCGGGTCGAGGGTCCGGTCGCCGACGTTCCCGAACTGCTCGGGGTTCGACGTGACCAGCTGGTGGATGTCACCCCGCTCGATGAGTCCGCCGATGACCAGGTTCCCGGCGTAGACCCCGGTGTCCGCCAGCGCGGCGTTGAGGGTCAGCGCGTAGTTGCGCAGGGCGGCCGCCGAGACGGCGAGCGCACCGAGCGTGGGCATCGGCATCACGGCACTGAGCCCGCCCGCGAACAGGAACGCGCCGCCACCGCGCTCGACCATGCCGGGCAGCACCCTGCCCACCACGTCGACGGCCGGATACATCCAGCTCATCGCCTCCTGGACGCCGGCGGAGTCGGTCTCGGTGATCGACTTGGGGCGGCTCTCGTCGAGGTCGAGGGCGCCCGGTCCGTAGTAGACGAGGTCGATACGGCCGTACCGCTCGGCGACGGTGTCGAGCACCGAGCCGAGCTGCTTGGTGTCGCGCACGTCGGCGACGTAGGACACCGCCTCGACGCCCGCGGCGGCGAGTGACGCGACGTAGTCGGCGTGCCGGGTGTCGCTGCGGGACACCACGGCCACCGTGTACCCCTCGCGGCCGAAGCGGTGGGCGACGGACATGCCGAGTCCGGGGCCGACGCCGAGGACGACGGCGACCTTGGGCTGTTGCGATGCGGATGCGGGCACGACAGAGCCTTCCGGGGCGGGTTCACGGACACGGCTGACACGAACACAGATAACTTGAGGGCCTCCTCAAGTTATAGTTCCGACCGTAGCACGGAACCTGAGGCTCATCTCAAGTTCCGTATGATGAGGTCATGCACCAGCCCGATCCGCCGCCCCCCGCCCCCAGACCCCTGCGGGCCGACGCCGCGCGCAACCGGGCGAAACTCCTGGCCGCCGCAACGGAGTTGTTCGGCTCGCGCGGTCTGGACGCGCCGCTGGAGGAGATCGCCCGGCGGGCCGGGGTCAGCATCGGCACGCTGTACAACCACTTCCCGAACCGGGAGGCGTTCTGGGACGCGATCTTCCCGGAGCGGCTGGCCGCGCTGGATCGGGTCGTGGAGTCGGCGCTGGCGGCCCCGGACCCCTGGGACGGGTTCGTCGGGTACATCGAGGGGCTGTTCGCGCTGCAGGCCGAGGACCATGGCCTGAACGACGCGCTGGCGCAGCGGTTCCCGGCGGCGGGGGAGGTCGAGCGGGCCTGTCACCGCGGCTTCCGGCGCGCGGAGCAGATCATCGAACGGGCCCGGGACAGCGGGCAGTTGCGCCCCGATTTCGAACCGGAGGACCTCGTCACCCTGATCTGGGCGATGTCCCAGGTGATCCGCGAGTCGATGACGACGGCACCCGACGCCTGGCGCCGCTGCCTGGCCTTCTTTCTCGACGGCCTGCGGACTGGTGCGGCGCATCCCATCGCGGTGCCACCATTGACCCCGGGTCAACTCAGCGAGGTCATGCGGGCTCGGTGACGGACCCCGACACAGACGTGTTCTCGCCAACCCGTAAGGTTCCGCCATGGCAGTCCCCGAGGTCATTCCGATCGCCTACGAGCCGAGTCAACGCAGCGGCGCCGTCGGCCGCTACGCGGACGGCCAGTTCCTGGCGTCGGTCACCTACGCGTTCCCCCAGGGTTTCCGTCCCGGCGACGGCTGGGAAGAGCAGAAACGTCTCTACACGGTGCTCCACACCTTCGACGCCGCAGGCCGCTACCGCGACTCGGAGATCTGGTGCGCCGGCACCTGGGCACAGCAGCAGAGCGCGCCCGACGGCGACGGTTCGGTCCTCTCGCAGGCCCGCATCCACCTGGCGAAACTGCTCCGCGCCCTCCCCCGCCGCAGTTACACCGACATCGCGATCCGGCCCTTCCAACGCACCGTGGACGGCGTCCTGTTCGGCCTGCTGATCGAGGAGGACGAGGACGGCAGCTGGGCCGAGCTGTATCCGGACCGGCACGCCTTCGGGCCGCCCTGGGACGGCACGTACGACAGCTGAGTCCCCCCAACTCCCTTACAGCCAGGGGCTTTACACTGCACGCCTGGTGTCGGCGCACAGGGGGTGCGCCTGGGGTGGGAGGGGACTCGCATGAGCAACTCGAAGGCGCACGGCGGAAGATGGAGAGCCGTGGCAGTCGTCGCCGCGGCCCTGGTCGGCGGGACACTGCTGCCCGCCGCGCCCGCGCTCGCCGTGCACGGAGCGGTCCCCGGCGACTTCAACGGCGACGGCTACCGGGACGCGGTCCTGCCCGCGCCGGGTGCGAACGTGGCCGGCAAGGAGGCGGCCGGCGCGGTCGTCGTCCTGTACGGGTCCTCGTCGGGCCTCTCGGCGGCCCGCCGCAAGACGATCACCCAGAACACCGCCGGGGTACCGGGCACGGCAGAGGCGTACGACAGGTTCGGCTCCGTCACCGCGACGGCCGACCTCAACCGGGACGGCTACGCGGACCTGGTGGTCTCCACTCCGTACGAGGACACCGCCCGCGGCACGGACGCCGGTCTGGTCACCGTGTTGTGGGGCGGCAGGAACGGGCTGACGACGGCCACCGACCTGCCGGCGCCGTCGGACATCCGGGTGCGGTACGGCATCGACCTGGCCGCCCTGAGCATCGGCGCGGGCAGCAGGACACAGGTCGCGGTCGCCGGATCGGAGGGCACCCAGGTCTTCAAGGGACCGTTCAGCCGCACCGGCACCTACGGTTCGACCGCGCCCGAACAGAACACCGCCTCCCCGGCGAGCGTCGCGCTCGGCGACTTCGACGGCAACTCCGTGCTCGACCTGGCCCTCACCACCGTGGGCCTCAGCGACCTGAGCGGTGGCGAGGTCTACGTCGACCCGGCCACCACCCTCATGCAGCCGAAGCGGGGCAACGGACTCATCGACGCCGCGGGCGACATCAACGGCGACGGGTACGCCGACCTCGTGGTCGGTGACCCCTGGGAGCCCGAAGTCGCGGGCGTGGACGGGGCGTTGGGCGGCCGCGTGCTGGTCTACTACGGCACGGCGAGAGGTATCGCGCAGAACGCCGAACCCGTGCAGGTCACCCAGGACAGTGCCGGGGTGCCCGGTGCGAGCGAGAAGGACGACGAGTTCGGCGGCGCCCTGGCCGTGGCCGACCTCAACCGGGACGGTCTCGCCGACATCGTCGTCGGCGCCCCGTCCGAAGGCGTCGCCGGCAAGAGCCGAGCCGGTTCGGTGACCGTGATCCCGGGCCGGCGTACGGGCGCGCTCGGCACCGGCTCCTCTTCCTTCACCCAGGACACCGCGGGCGTCCCCGGCGCCTCCGAGACCGACGACTTCTTCGGTACGACGGTCTCGGTCGGGGACGTCGACAAGGACGGCAAGCCGGAGTTGTTCGTGAGCGCGGCGCGGGAGAACAACGGCACCGGCGCCGTCTGGGTCTTCCCCGGCGGCACCTCCCGTCCGACGGCCACGGGAACCAAGCTGTTCACCGGGCCCGCGGTCGGCCTCACCCAGAAGAGCGACACGGCCCTGGGCGGGTACGGGCTCCTCTGGCTGATCTGAGGCAACGGCCGTTCTCCATCGCCTACTTGAGGACGCCGGCCCCGGTCGTGGTCGCGAGCTCCGTCGGCAGGTTCTTCGCCGACGTCTCCAGACCTGCCGTGAGGGTCGGCGTCCAGTTCACGGTGGTCTTCAGCTTCTTGGAGTTGGCGGCGTTGTAGGCGGCGACGAGGTCGGTGGCCGTGCCGTTGACGAGGTTGCCGCCACCGGCGATGGACCCGGTGCCGTCCCCGCTGAACAGCTTGCTCGTCTTCTGACTGGCGGGAATCTTCCAGTAGTTGTCCTCGGCGATGACCTGCGCCTTGGCACGGGAGTTGACGCTGTACTGGAGGACGTACCCGTTGAGGTTCGTGGTGTCGTAGAAGTTGTTGTAGATATGGATCTGCCCGATCCGGGCCAGCGGAGCGCGCTGCACGATCCCCTTCCACACGTTGTGGTGGATGGAGACGCGCAGCTTGCCGATGCTGTCGGTGTCGCTGCTGCCGATGAGCATCGTCTTGTCGTGGTTGGTGAACTGGTTGCGCTCGACGGTCACCAGGTCCGAGCCCTTGGTGATGTCGAGGTCGCCGTCGTGGATCTGGTACTGGCGCCCGTAGTAGGTGGGGTCGGAGGTGTCGAGCCCGGGCGCGTCCGTGAACGTGTTGTGATCGGCCCACACATGCGTGGCGCCGCGCAGGGTCACGGCGTCGTACTGCGAGTTCCAGTTGCCGCTGTCCCCGTCCGTCGGGTCCCACTGCGGGAAGCAGTCCTGGGTGGCGGCGAAGGTCAGGTTTCGCACGATGACGTTGTCCACGCTCTGGATCTGCAACATCCCGCCGGTGATCCCGGCGTCGGTGCCGGGCACGCCCACGACGGTGGTGTTGGCGGGCACCCGGAAGATGATGTTCTTCCCCTGCTTGGTCTGCGCCGCCGCCCGCGCCTTCTCCTGCGTACCGGAGGGCAGCTTTGAGCGGCCGTAGGTCGAGGGGTCGTAGGCCTTGAGGTACGCGGACAGCGAGTAGCCCGTACCGGAGGAGTAGTCCGCGCAGGTCAGCTTCTTGCCGGAGTCGTCGGTGTTGGCGTCGATCGTGCCCTTGATCTTGACGATCCGGGGCGTGGTGTCACTCGCGGACCCCAGCGCCTTCACGAGCTGCGCCCGCGTACTGACGGTGAAGGTGTGCGCGGCATCGGCCTTCGCGCCGCCGGTGGTACCGGTCCCGGACGAGGCCCAGCCGTCCTTGGCGGCGAGCGTCTGGTGGTAGAGGTCGACGCTGGTACTGGCGGCGTTCGCGTTCAGCACGAGGAACCCGGCGCCGGCGCCCGCGACAGCCACGGCGGCGGTGACGACGATCGTGCGGCGCTTGCGGAGGGAGCGGCGGTGGGAAGCAGTGACCACGGGAAGTCCTTTGGTACGGCGAGGGGTTACGACTCCTCAGTGGCCGTGGGGATCAAGAAGGTTGCCGTGGGTCCGCAGATTTCTTCGCCGCGGCGGTGACACCCCGAGCCGGTCGCCCATGCCCGCGTCGAAGCCGCCCGTACCGCCTGTCAGCGCCTGACCCGGCCGCGGAGCGCCAGCGCGGCGAGGCCGAGCAGGGCGGGTTCGACGAGACGGGAGAGCATCTCGGCGTAGACACCGGACGTGGTCAACGACTGGGTCGGGGAGCGGAACACGGCCGAGTTGATGACCACGCGCACGGATTTCTCGAACCGCTCGGACGTCACGCGCCGGGCGAGTGGTCCGTCGGGGTCGACCGGATCGGTCGTATCGCTCGCCTGCGACACGCTCTGGCCGGTCGAACGGCCACCGGTGCCGGTCGTCGGGACGTCCTTCGGCAGACCCCACAGCATCATCACGAGCACGGTGGCGGCCATGGCCCCCAACAGCCAGGCCAGCGCCCGGGACGCGCGCAACCCGTAGCCCGACACAGCCCAGTAGAGGGTCAGTAGTGCGCGCTCGGCGCGGGGTCGCTTCAAGTCGTGACGGCGCATCTCCATCTCGCCGTAGTAGAAGTCCGCGGCATCGGGTTCGTTCTTGCTGTCCTCGAAGGATTTGCGGAGTTGCCGGTACAGCGGAGCCAGCGTCGACGGCTCCAGCACCTCCACTCCGGCGGGCGCCGCCGTCCATGCGTCGTAGCCCCGCGCGGCGCGCCAGTGCTGCTCCTCGGCCAGGGTTCGCCGTGTGGTCCAGCGCATCGGTATGCGCCCGCGTCGGAGCACGCCCACAGGCGGAAAGGCCAGGAGGCAGTCGCCTTCCAGGCGTAGTTGGTCGAGATGTACGGCGCCGGAGAGCAGGCAGTGAGTGAGGTCGACGTCGTGCAGCACGAGATGAGCGGTGTCCACGCCGCGCAGGGATGCCATGTGCACGCGCGCGTCGCGGCCGCCCAAGTCGCCTTCCGGCAGGGCGTCTTCGGTCCGGTCGGTTCCGGTCCGGTCTTTGAAGGGAGCGGCCTGGGCGGTGACGCTCAAGGGATGTGCCAACACTGATTCGCTGAGGTCGACGGTGGCGTACCGCAGCCGCAGGACCGCCTTCGCCTCCCATCGCGTGCGGGTGCACCACACCTTCCCCGCCGCTGCCTCGACGATGACAGGGGCGGCGAAGACCACCGCCGACAGGTCCAGGGATCCGGTGCACACCAGGGGCCCCAGCCGGGAGTCGCTTTCGAACCTCGCTCCGTCGAACCAGGCATGGCCACCGAAGCTGGCTCCCTGAAAGCCGATGTTCCCCATGAATCGCGCACCGTCGAACGCCGCGTTGCTCACGAAGCCGACCAGACCGAACCTGGCGTAACCAAAGAACCGTGCCCGGTCGAAGCGCGCCTCGTCGGTGAACCGGGCCTCACCGAACCACGCGTCGCCGTCGAACCGCGCTTCGCGGAACCGGGCACCGCGGAATCGTGCCCGCTCGAACTGGGCGTCTCCGCTGAACGCCGTGGCCGAGAAGCGGGCGATGCCGAAGAACACCGCCTGTTCGAAGCCGGCTTCGTTCCTGAAGTGGGCGCCCTCGAAGTCGGCGTCACCGAGGAACCTCGCCATGTCAAACCGAGCCGTACCAAGGAGGGGCCGCCGGTTGTCAGGGTCCCGGACGACGTCGAGGAGTCGGTTCAGGAGGTCTTCGCTGAACGAGGTGCCACGGTGGTCGAGGTCACTGCCGGGCTCCAGGCTCGTCAGATAGACGGCGCGGTGGCCTGCGCCGAGGTGGGCGAGGCATGCGGAGTACGGGTCCACACGGCGGCCGGGGCAACCCGTCGGGGAGTCGGTCGAGTCGGCGCCGTGTCCGCAGTACGGCCAGGGCGGCACGGCGGCGGAGGGATGAGCCGTCGGGTCGGCAGGGGATGTCACACCGGAAAGGGACGTGTGGGCCGGGGTGAGAGTTCCGCCTCGTCCTTCACGGTGACCGTCATCGACCGGGCCGGGAAGACCGTCCGCACGCCGACCGGCACGGCCGCCGGATCACGTCTACAGTTCCCTCCGCCACTGTGGGTCGGCTCCAAGATGACGCAGGAGTCCGGCAAGCCCGGTGCAGGTGACGGGGAGTATTCGCGTGGGGCCGTCGCTCTCACGGAAGAGCAACTCGCCTTCAGGGGCCGCCACTTCCACACAGTTGGCCCCGTCCTTCCCATCGGAGAAGCTGGATTTCTGCCACTGGATCACGGCATCAGCTCCTTCCGCTACCGCCGGGCGGTGCCAAGGCGGCGCAGGAGTCCAGCGAGCCCGGTGCAGGTGACGGGAAGTATTCGGCTCGGATCGTCGCTCTCACGGAGAAGCAAGGCACCGTGGTTCTGGGCCAGTTCCAAGCACTCGTTGCCGTCCCCACCACCGGAGAACGAGGACTTCTGCCACTGGATCACGGCTCACAGCTCCTTCCGCTATCGCGGGTCGGCTCCAAGATGGCGCAGGAGCCCGGCAAGGCTGGTGGAGGTGACGGAGAGTATTCGCGTGGGGTCGTCGCTCTCGCGGAGGAGCAACTCGCCTTCGGAGGCGGCCACTTCCACGCAGTTGGCCCCGTCGCTTCCGCTGGAGAAGGTCGACTTCTGCCACTGGATCACGTCTACAGCTCCTTCGCCAGACGATGGAGGTAGTCCCGGGACCGGGCCGGTTCGAGGGACACCGCCTCCACCTTACGAAAGAGCGTTCGCAGGGCCAGGAGCTGGGCCGGGGCGTCGATGAACGCGGTCCCCTGAGGGGTGTCCCGCTGAGCCGTGTCCAGCGCGGGCACTCGACCGCCGGCGTACAGGAGCTCCGCACTTGCGCCCGCGAAGCCGTCCACGTCGAACGGAACCACCCGTACGTTGACGCCGGGAGCGTCAGACCGTTCCAGTACGGCATCCAACTGAGCCCGTGCCACACGCCGGTTCGCGACCCGGGTACGCAGCACCGGCTCGTGCAATACCGCCGTGTACGGAGCCACCCCAAGGTCCGCCTGTCGTCGCATCCGGTGCTCGACTCTCAACTCCACCTCTTTTTGGGGTAGTTCAGGTCGCCAGTAGGCGAACACGGCACGTGCGTAGTCCTCCACCTGCAGCAACCCCGGCACGTGCGCCGTGGCGATCTCCTGCAGGAACGTCGCATGGTGCTGCAACTCCGCCAGATCGAGGAACATGGGCGGCAGCCCGTCCCGGTACTCCTCCCACCATCCACCGGCACGCTCCGTCGCCATCTCCACCAACGCATCGATCAACTGCGTGTCCGTGCAGGTGTATTGAGCCGCGATCCGCCGCACCCGCGCCTCACTGACACCGGCGACCCCCGACTCGATCTGGCTCATCGTCACCGAGATGGTGCCCAGCGACTCAGCCGCCTGACGTGCCGTAAGTCCCGCCGCCTCGCGCAGCCTGCGCAACTCCC
Source organism: Streptomyces sp. N50 (assembly GCF_033335955.1). Taxonomy (GTDB): domain Bacteria; phylum Actinomycetota; class Actinomycetes; order Streptomycetales; family Streptomycetaceae; genus Streptomyces. The sequence goes on along the minus strand of NZ_CP137549.1, from coordinate 4,639,257 downwards.
GCCCCAGCCGCCGCTGTCGGGCCGTTGGCTGCTTCCGTGGCACCTACGCCTCCCCGCCTCACCACACTGGGTGACCAGATTACGACAACAGGTTGCGCCGTACTAACTTTATTCTCTACCGTCAGTGACGCGACGCACACCCTGCGGAACCCCGGGACCCCGGAAGCGCACCGCCCCGCCATGCCATGCCGGCCGCGACAAGCCACCGCCCGCCGACCCGCAGCACACGCCAACTCCCCCTCCCTGACCAGGAGTCACGCATGCCCGAAACCGAGGAACCACCCACCCCAGCCGCCCCCTGGGAATACACCCTCACCATCCCCCACGACCTCCGCGCCGTCACCGTCTGCCGCCGCACCCTCCGCCTGATCCTGACGACGCACGGACTGATCGGCCTCGTCGACACCGCCGAACTCCTCGCAACGGAGCTGGTGAGCAACGCCGTACGCCACACCAACGGCCCCGTGATCCTCCGGGTCTCGTGGAAACCCGGCACCCTCCGCATCGGCGCCTGGGACGCCAACCCCGAACCCCCGGAACCCCAAAGGGAGTTGCCCAAGCACCTGGACCTGGAGGAGGGCCGGGGTCTGGGCCTGGTCAAGGCCTGCGCCGACCTCTGGGGCTGGCAACCGCTGTCGCGGAACGGCAGCAAGGGCAAGTACGTCTGGTGCGAACTGACCACGGCGGCCTGAACGTTCACTCGCCCCTCGAAAGAGTGAACCCCGCCCGATCGGCCGGAAAACCCGGTCCTTGATCCACCTAGGTTGCCCACATGGTCACATCAACCCACGAGGCGACCCACCGGCTGTTCCAGGAGCATCCGGAGGCCCTCACGCTCGTCTTCGAGTCACTGGGCATCCCACCGCCCACGAAGTCGGACTTCGGCTCGATCTCGCCCGACGCCACAGAAATCCGACCCATGGAACGCCGCGTGGACACGGTGCTCAAGTTCGAACCCGCCATGGGAGAGAGCTTCCTGCTCGCCATCGAGTCCCAGACCAAGAAGGACCCGGACAAGGCGAAGAGCTGGGCCTATTACGTGGCGCACCTCAGCGCGAAGTACGACATGCCGGTACTGCTGGTGGCCGTATGCCGAGACCGGTCGACGGCGAAGTGGGCAGCAGGCCCCTTCGAGTGCGCCGTCGGCCCGTGGTCGACCCAGGTCACGCGCCCGTTCGTGCTGGGACCGGGCACTGTCCCGGTGATCACCGACGAATCGACGGTGACCCGGCAACCGGCGCTGTCCGTGCTCTCGGCGATCGTTCATAGCGATGACCGCAGAGCGCCCGCCATACTGGAAGCGATGGTCCGTGGACTCCTGTCATTCGATCCGGACACCACGGCGTACTGGTTCGAGGTGATGGAAGTCGGCCTGGAGAACACTCCGGCCAAGGAGAAATGGAGAGATCTGATGTCGAACGTCATCACCCACTTCCCGGGCCACGGAACGCTGTTCGAGGAGAAGTACCTGGAGGGCAAGGCCGAAGGGAAGACGGAGGGCAAAGCCGAGGAAGGTGCCTCGTTCATCCTGCGCGTGCTGGAGAAGCACGGCATCGACGTCCCCGACAACATCCGGGAACGCATCACCTCCTGCACCGACCTCGACACCCTCACCCTCTGGTTCGACCGGTCCCTGACCGCCTCCACGGCGGAGGATCTGTTCGTCGAGAGCCCCGAGACACCGCAGTCCCAGCCCGGCACCGACCAGCCCTGACACCTCAAGGCCGATCGGGGGGATCTCCTACGCCGCTACCGCCACCCCCAGCGCCGCCCGCGCCGTAGCGATATGGGTGAGTCCGTCCTTCGCCACCCGCGTCGCCTCGGCGTACTCCTCCGCCGTGTGGGCCGCGGAGAGCCGCGCGCCCGCCGCGCGGTGGCACTCCGCCGCATCCGTCAGCGCCCGGGTCGCCGTCTCGCCCGCGCCCGCCCAGATCCGCGCCTCGGGAACCGACAGGCTCGCGCCGAGGCGGAGTACCCAGCCGCTGGCCTCGACCTCCGCGTCCAGGTCGGACAGGTCGGCGTCGCCGCGCGCCCGGCGCGAGCGGCGCTGTGCGACGACGGCGAACGCCGCCCCGGCTATCAACAGCAGTGCGAGCAGCACGGCGTATCCCATCGCTTCCTCCAGGCCTTCACATGGTCACGGGCCGGGCGGATCCGACCCCGTACGTCCATGACACGCCCTGCCTCTGTGCAGGCACATCGATATTCCTGTGCGTCCGCTGCGAGGTTTCCATGGCGGTGAGCCGGAAGGTGCGTGGGAGACGTACGGGGTCGGGATGAGGTCTTGCCTCCGTCAGCTCGCCGAAGCCGACGGCGACGCGGAAGCCGATGGGCCAGGTCCCCCCGGCCCCCCGCCGCCCTCCCCGTCGTTCGTCTCGTCCGGCGCCACCCCCAGCGTCAGATGCCCGTGCACGCCCCGGCCGATGTGCCGCCGGTCGTACTGGAGGTACAGCAGGCCGCCCGCGTGGCCGTTCTGGGGGTAGATGCCGTCCTCCGTCAGCGTCGTGCGGGTCGCCGTGTTCGAGACGTACGGTTCCAGGATCGATGTCGCGATGACCGACTTCTCGTCGAAGAACAGCTGGCCGGTGTGGCAGGTGTGGCCGCCCTCGTAGCCCGCGTCGGTCCACTCGCCGTCGACGTGGACCTTGACGTGGATGTGGACGCAGCGGCCCTGGTACCAGCCGGGGAAGACCGTCCTGAAGGTGACCTGGCCGTGCCGGTCCGTGTGCCAGGTGCCGCGCAGGAAGCGGTCGTCGTCTGTCGGTTCCTGGTGACCTCCGCCGCCACCGGGCGGGCCGCCCGTGGGGGTGCCGGTCGGGGTGCCGGAGGGCGGTGCGCCCGTGGGGGCCGGGCCGCCGCCACCGCCGGTCGACTCGTAGCCCGAGTAGACGCCCGTCGCGTTGCAGTGCCAGATGTCGACGGCCGCGTTGCGCAGCGGTCTGCACGTGTCCGCGTCGATCACCTTGAGGTCGAGGGTGAGCGGGATGCCCTCCTGGTCCTCGGTGACATCGCGGCGGATCTTGTCGGCGTCGATGTAGTACGGGCCCTCGGTCAGCTCCGAGGTGAGCGTGTAGCAGGCCTCGCCCGAGGCGGTCGGTTTCGGCGGGTGCGGACGCGGGGCGTTCTCCTGCGCCGAGGCGTTCACCGACAGCGCTCCGGCGACGCCCACCGCCGTCACGGCGACACCGCCGGCCACCAGGACCGTACGGCGTGCCAACTGGCCTCCGGATTCCGGGACTTCGGAAGCCGTGGGGGGTTGAGAATCCGTGGGGGGTACTCGGGAATCCGTCATGCCCGGGACGCTAGGGGCGCCCGACATGGCATGAACATGAGAATGCGCTGTGAATCCTGTGGGCAAGCGAAAGGGCTCGAAACCGATGTCAGTTCCGAGCCCCAACTACCCGCGTTCTGCTGCTATTTCTCCTACTTCGGCTGCGGCTTCCGCACCGACAGGTGCAGCTCGCGCAGCCGCGTCTCGTCCAGCTCCGTCGGCGCGCCCATCATCAGGTCCTGCGCGTTGCCGTTGAGCGGGAACGCGATCGTCTCGCGGATGTTCGGCTCCTCCGCGAGCAGCATGACGATGCGGTCGACGCCGGGGGCGATCCCGCCGTGCGGCGGGGCGCCGAAGCGGAACGCGCGCAGCATGCCCGCGAACTGCTCCTCGACGGTGTCACGGTCGTAGCCCGCGATCTCGAAGGCCTTGAGCATGATGTCGGGCTCGTGGTTCCGGATCGCGCCGGAGGACAGTTCCACGCCGTTGCAGACGATGTCGTACTGCCAGCCCAGGATGTCCAGCGGGTCCTGGGTCTCCAGGGCCTCCAGACCGCCCTGCGGCATCGAGAACGGGTTGTGCGAGAAGTCGATCTTCCCGGTCTCCTCGTCCTTCTCGTACATCGGGAAGTCGACGATCCAGCAGAAGCGGAAGACGCCCTCCTCGAAGTGGCCGGCGCGCTTGGCGGCCTCGACGCGGACCGCGCCCATGATCTTCGAGACCTCGTCGAACTCGCCCGCGCCGAAGAACACCGCGTGACCGGGGGCCAGCGACAGGCGCTTCGTCAGCTCCGCGATGTTCTCCTCGGTGAGGAACTTCGCGATCGGGCCCGTCAGCGAGCCGTCCTCGGTCACGCGGACCCAGGCCAGGCCCTTCGCGCCGAGGGTGACCGCGAAGTCGCCGAGCTGGTCGAAGAACTTGCGGGACTGCGCCGCCACGTCCGGCACCGGCAGCGCGCGCACGTGCTTACCGGCGAAGGCCTTGAACTCCGAGCCCTCGAACACGTCGGTGATGTCGGTGAGTTCGAGCTTGGCGCGCAGGTCCGGCTTGTCGGAGCCGTACTTCACCATCGACTCGCGGAACGGGATGCGCGGGAACGGGGAGGTGACCGGCTGGCCGCCGCCGAACTCCTCGAACAGCTCCGTCATCAGCTTCTCGATCGGCTGGAAGACGTCTTCCTGCTCCACGAAGCTCATCTCGACGTCGAGCTGGTAGAACTCGCCCGGCGAGCGGTCCGCGCGGGCGTCCTCGTCCCGGAAGCAGGGCGCGATCTGGAAGTAGCGGTCGAAGCCGGAGATCATCAGCAGCTGCTTGAACTGCTGCGGCGCCTGCGGAAGGGCGTAGAACTTGCCCGGGTTGAGGCGGGACGGGACCACGAAGTCGCGTGCGCCCTCGGGGGAGGTCGCCGACAGGATCGGGGTGGCCATCTCGTTGAAGCCGAGGGCGACCATCTTCGAGCGGATCGAGGCGATCACGGAGGACCGCAGCATGATGTTGCGGTGCATGCGCTCGCGGCGCAGGTCCAGGAAGCGGTACTCCAGGCGCCGCTCCTCGTTGACCCCGTCCTCGGTGTTGATCGTGAAGGGGAGCGGGGCGGCGGCACCGAGCAGCTCGACCTCGCCGACCTCGACCTCGACCTCACCGGTCGGCAGATCCGGGTTCACGTTGTCCGTGCCCCGGGAGACGACCTTGCCGTCGACGCGGACCGTCGACTCCTTGGTCACCTTGTCGAGAGCCTCGTACGCGGGCGTGCCGGGGCGGGCGACGAGCTGCGTGATGCCGTAGTGATCGCGCAGATCGATGAAGAGGATGCCGCCCAGGTCTCGGCGATTGTGCAGCCAGCCGCTCAGCCGGACGTCGGTGCCGACGTCAGAGGCGCGGAGCTCGCCGCAGGTGTGGGACCTGTACCGATGCATCGTCGTTCATCCAGCCTTCGCGGATCGGGGAGTGTTTCACGTGAAACGTCCGGGGCCGGAGCCCGGACGTCCCAAGGGTACCGGCCACCCATTGATCACCTCCCCACCATTAACTCCGGGGTCCCTCGCTGCTCCCTCGGTGGCAGGTTTCGATCTCCTCTTCTTACAGTGGGGCAATGCGCACTGGTGAGCCCCTGCCCGCCGTGGGGGAGGTACTCGCCGCCCTCGCGACCGGTCTGTGGCATTGGGACACCGCCTCGGAGCTGGTCACGGTGGACGCCGAGGCCGCACGGCTGCTCGGGCTGCCCCCCGAACAGACCACCCTCACGGAGGCCCAGACCCGGGCCCGACTCCACCCCGTGGACTGGAACGAGATCACGGGGGTCGTCGGGCTGGCCGTCGCCGAGGGCACCCTCGCCGAGGTCCGCATCCGGATCATGGACGAGCGGGGCCGGGTGATCCGCGTCGTCCGCAGCCGCTCCAAGCCGTCCTACAACCCCGAGAAACGGTCGTACGAGCTGATCGGCACCCTCCAGGAGGTCACCGAGCCCACACCGGGCACCCCGGCCGGGCGGACGGCGGTCACCGGCGACTGGCGGCGCTCGCGGGAGGCGTTCCTGCTGGACGCGGGCCGGGCGCTCGCGGAGGCACGGTCCACGGCGGAGGTGCTGCGGGTCGCGGCGGGCCTGTCGATGCCGGGCTTCTCACCGGACGGCCTCGCGGTGTTCGGCGTATCGGGCGACCGGCTGACGATCGTCGGCCATCACGGGCATCAGCCGGGCGACGAGGACCCGTTCTCGCACATGTCGATGGTGACGGACTACCCGGCCGCCGAGGTCGTACGGACGGGCCGTGCCGTCTATCTGTCCACGCCCGAGCAGTACAAGGAGCGCTACCCGGTCACCTGGCCGCTCGCCCAGCACTTCCACCGGCAGTCCTGGGCGTTCCTGCCACTGACGGTCGCCGGGCGGACGATGGGCGCCTGGATGGCCGCCTTCACCTACCCGGTCGCCTTCACGCCCGACGAGCGGTCCGTCCTCACCACGGTCGCCCGCATGCTCGCCCAGGCCCTCTCCCGCGCCGGTGTCGCCGAGTCCGAGCGCGAGCTCACCGACGGGCTCCAGCGCTCCATGCTGCCCACGCTGGGCCCGGAGATCCCGGGCATGAGCGTCGCCGCCCGCTACATACCGACCGGGGGCGGGCTCCAGGTCGGCGGCGACTGGTACGACATGATCCCCTTGCCTGGGGGCACCCCCTCTGGGGGAGGCAGAATCGCCCTGGTCATCGGGGACGTCCAGGGCCATGACGTGCGCGCCGCCGGGCTGATGGGCCAGCTCCGTATCGCGCTGCGCGCCTACGCCTCCGAGGGCCACCGCCCGGACGCCGTCCTCTCCCGCGCCTCCCGTTTCCTGCACGGCATCACCAACGGCGACGCGGAGAAGGCCGACCCGCGCTTCGCGACCTGCCTGTACGTCGAGGCCGACCCGGCGACCGGGGTCCTGGAGATCGCCCGCGCCGGCCATCCCGACCCGGCGATACGCATGGCGGACGGCACGGTGCTGATGCGGCCCACGGCGGGCGGACTGCCGCTCGGCATCGACCCGGACGCCGACTACCCGACGACCACCCTCGCGCTGGAGCCCGGCGAGACCATGCTGATGTGCACCGACGGGCTGATCGAGACCGGCGGCCACGACCTGGAGACGGGCTGGCAGCGCATCCGGACCATCCTGGAGGAGCACAAGGGCGACCTGGAGGAACTCGCCGACGCCCTCGTCCAGGCCGTCCACGGACCCTCCTCGCACCACACCACCGGCCCGCTCGCGGACCGCCGCGAGGACGACATCGCCGTACTCCTGCTGTCCCGCGAGGGCGAGGCCTGCGGCTGCGGCGACACGGTCGTCGACCCGCCGAAGATCCGCCGTACGGTGCTCACGGTCGCACAGGCCGAGCCCGAGCGGATCGCGGTGGCCCGGCAGCAGGTGCGCGAACTCCTCCACGACTGGACCGGCGCCGACCAGGTCGACTCGGCGGTCCTGCTCGTCTCCGAGATGCTCACCAACGTCCTCGTCCACACCGACGCCGACGCCCTGCTGACGGCGGAGGTGACCGGTGACGCGGGTGAGCGGCGGATGCGGGTCGAGGTCACGGACGCGGGCGACGACCTCCCGCACAAGCGGCACCCCGGTGAACTGGCGTCCTCCGGGAGGGGGTTGCTCCTCATCGAACTCCTCGCCGAGACCTGGGGCGTGGACCCGAGGGGCGAGGGCAAGAGCATCTGGTTCGAGCTCTACGAGTCCGACGGCGACGGGGACGGGGGCGCGGCCGGTGAAGCCCCGGGCGGCGTCTCGGAGTTCGGGTCCTGGGACGCGTAACGCTCCCGCAGTTCGTGGACGACCCCGAAGGCGGCCGCGGTCAGCGGCACCGCGAGCAGCATGCCGAGGATTCCGGCCACGGACGCGCCCGCGGTGATCGCGATCATCACGACCGCCGGGTGCATCTGCACGGTCCGGCTCTGGATCATCGGCTGGAGGACGTGGCCCTCAAGGACCTGCACGGCGAGGACGACGCCGAGCGCCCACAGGGCGATGACGACACCCCGGTCGGCGAGCGCGACCAGCACGGCGACGGCGCCGGAGAGGAAGGCGCCGAGGTAGGGGATGTAGGCGCCGACGAAGACGAGCGCGGCCAGGCCGAAAGCCCCCGGCACGTCGAGCACGAGCAGCCCGATGCCGATGCAGAGGGCGTCGATGAGGGCGATGACGGTGGTCCCCCGCATGAATCCCTCGACACCCTCGAAGGCACGGCGGGCCATGGCCTCGACGAGGTCGGCGTTGGCGCGGGGGGCGAGCGAGCGCAGCAGTCCGGTGGCGAGGTGGGAGTCGCGGAGGAAGAAGAAGACGAGGAGCAGCGCCAGTACGGCCATGGCGATGGTCTCGCCGACGACACTGACCCCGCTGATGACGTTGGACGCGGCCGTCCCGCCGAACTTGGTGAGCAGTTCCTTGGCGTTGGTGGCGAGGTCGTCCAGCGAGGTCCCGGCGGCCCCGAAGTGGTCGGAGACGGAGGTCGCCGCGTCCTTGAGCGAGGACACGATCTGGTCGCCGGTGTCGATCAGCGCGGCCACCACGATGTACACGGCCCCGCCGACCACGGCGACGACCGCGACACAGGTGATCATCGCGGCCACGGACCGGTTCACGTGCGCCTTCACCAGCCGCCGGTACAGCGGCCCGAGCAACGCGGTCCCGAGCAGCGCGAGCAGCACGGGCGTCACCGCGGTCCTCAGCTCGGCGCAGAGCCGGATCCCGACGTAGCCGACCCCTGACACGAGCAGGATGACGGCGCACCAGGCGGCGAGGCGCCGTACGGGAACGGGGAGGAGCTGCACGGTCCCACCCGACCACGCATCGGGCGGGCCGTCCTGTGGGGACGGCCCGCCCGAGTGACGGGGAGGCGGACTCAGCAGCGCGTGTCTACCGCGTCGATCCTCGTGCCGAAGTTGGTGTCGTAGGCCTGGGCGTAGTCACCGGTGTTGACGGCTCGCTTCTCCTGCGGGCTCCAGTCGATGAAGCAGGCGTTGGCGTTGGCCTTGAAGGAGTACACGTGGTCGTGGAGGTTGGACGGCATGTCGCGGTACCCGGAGGCGGGGCTCCACCGCCAGGGGGTGCCCGAGTAGTTCCTGTCGTGCCAGAAGCAGATCTCCCCCGCCCCGCAGTTCTCGTCCGCGCGGTGCGACGCGGCGCTCGCCGCTTGTCCGGTGGAGGCGGGGGAGGTACGGGCCTGGGAGGGGCTGGCCGCGCCGGTCAGGGCGAGACAGGTGGCCGCCATGGCGACGGCCAGACTCATGCGGATACGCACGGGTGACTTCCTTGCGGTCGGTGTCCACTTGCAGCCCGTCCCTTTCCGCGCGCGGCACCTTCATGCCCCCGCCGGGTCCAGGTCACCCGGACGGAGCACCCGCGCTCTCGCCGACCGCGGTCTTGTCCATGCCCGCGCGGTAGACGCCGGGGGTGGTGCCCACCGTCTGGGCGAAGGTCTGGACGAAGGCGCTGGTCGTGGCCCAGCCGCAGGCGTGGGCGGTGTCGGTGACCGTGGCGCCCTCGGCGAGCATGACCATCGCGGTGACGATGCGGACGCGGGTGCGCCACTGGGGGAAGGTCAGGCCGAACTCGTCGCGGTAGAGGCGGGAGAGGGTGCGCTCGCTGGTGTGCACGCGGGCGGCGAGCTGGGCGAGGGTGCAGGGCTCGTGCAGCTCCTCCTCGACGAGGCGGCAGGCGTCGGCGAGCCGTCGGTCGCGGGCCGCGGGCAGGGCGACGGGCTCGGTCGGCACGCGGCGCAGCCGGTCGCGCAGCACGGTCTCGATGTGCCGGGCCTCGGTGGGGGTGAGGGTGGCGCCGGTGAGGGTGGTGCCGGCGAGCGCGACGATCAGTTCGCGCGTCAGGCTGTCGACGGCGATGACCGTGGGGCGTTCGGCGTCGAGCAGGGGCGCCTTGCCGTGGGCGGGGAAGCCGATGGTGTGGAAGCGGCTTTGGCCGTGGAAGCGGTGTTCGTGCCAGGTGTTCGCCGGGATCCACACGGCGCGGTCGTCGGAGGCGATCCAGGAGCCGTGTTCCGTGGTGATCGCGAGGACGCCCGAGCTGACGTAGATCAGCTGGTGGTCGTCGTGGCGGTGCCGGGCGATGGTCTCGCCGCCGCCGAGGAACCGGGTGGTGGTCGGCGCGACGGGCTCATGGCGGGTCTGCGACATGGATAGGCAGAATACGGGAAGCGCGCCCGGGGTGTCCCAGCCGATCGTGGATGTGTGACAGCCATCCAGGAACATGGAACAGACACTCCCCGTGAGGCGGGTGGTCCGCCCGGGCACTGGCGCCGGATGCGGATCTGGGCGAGCGCCCACGCCGTCGACGACTTCTACCAGGGCCTCGTACCGGCCGCGGTCCCCTACTTCGTGCTCCAGCGGGACTTCAGTTACGTGCAGGCCTCGGGTCTTGCCCTTGCCGCGACGCTCGGCAGCGCGTTGCCGCAGGTGCCGATCGGACTGCTGGCCGACCGGTTCCGGCTGCGCTGGATGTCGCCGCTCGGGGTCAGCCTCGCCGGGATCGGGGCGGGCCTGTCCGGCCTGACGCCCTCCTACCCCCTGGTCTTCGCCCTGCTCCTGCTGGCGGGCGTCGGCATCGCGATGTTCCACCCGCCCGCGGGGCGCGACGCCCGCCGCGCCGCCGGGGGCAGCGCCACCGCGATGAGCTACTTCGCCGCGGGCGGCAGCGTCGGCTTCTTCACCGCCCCTGCACTGGTCACCCCAGCCCTGGACACCCTCGGGATGAGCGCGACGGCCCTCTTCATCCCGCCCGCCGTCCTCATGGGCTTCGTCCTGTTCCGCCACCACACCCGCACATCAGCTACGGCGGCCAAAACAGCCCCGCGCCAGGGCAGGGACCGACCGGGCAGGTTCGCGGCGCTGACCACCGTCGAGATCGTACGGTCGACCATCTCGACCGGGCTGAACACCTTCATCTCGCTGTACTGGATCCGCCACCTGGGAGCGAGCAGCGGCCTCGGCGGCCTCGCCCTGACCCTCGAACTCGGCGGCGGTGTCGCCGGCACCCTGCTCGGCGGGCGGCTGGCGGACCGCATCGGCATGGTGCGCACCGTGCAGATCGGCAACGCGGCGATGCTGCCCGCCCTGTGGCTCATGCTGATCTGCGACGACAAGTACGCCGCGCTGCCCCTCGCGCTGCTGGTCGGCCTGATCTCGAACATCCCGTTCGCCGTCCTCATCAAGCTCGGCCAGGACTACCTCCCCAGCCGCCCCGGCACCGCCGCCGGTGTCACCCTCGGCCTCGCGATGAGCGCCGGCGGACTGTTCATGCCGCTGCTGGGCCTCATCGCGACGCACTACGGTCCCCGGGGCGCCCTCGCGGTACTCGCCACGGTGCCGGTGCTGGCGATGCTGCTCTCGGGGTTCTTGCGGGAGCCGGGGCAGGGGGAAGGGGTGGGAGCGGAGGACACGTCCCTCGCTCCTTCGTAGGGACAGGCCGAGTCGGTGCCAGTGTCGGGGTACAGCGGATGGACTCAGCGCATGGGGCACTTCGCCCATGCCCGTCTCACGCCACGGGTCGCGTGCTACGTTCCGAACGCCCCCGGCCGCACGTGAAATCCGAGGAGAGGGATGGCGTACATGCCCCCCACCTGGCCTGTCTCCATCAAGGGTGTTGCCGTGGACGGCCGCCGACGCGTACTGCTGCTGAAGAACGAACGCGAGGAGTGGGAACTGCCCGGAGGCCGGCTCGAACTCTCCGATGCCACACCTGAGTTCACAGTGGAGCGGGAGATCGAGGAGGAGACCGGCTGGGCAGTGAAGGCCGGTCCGCTCCTGGACGTGTGGATCTACCAGCCTCTGCCCGTGGTCATGCCGGACCGGCGAGTTGTGATCGTCACCTACGGCTGCGTCGTCCTCACCCCGGACATGGATCCCGTGCTGAGCCACGAGCACAAACAACTGGGCCTGTTCACGGCCGACGAAGTGCCCGGCTTGACCATGCCGGACGGATACAAGCAGTCCATCTCCGCCTGGTACGCACGGATGTGACCGGCGATGGACAAAATGCTGATGGTGCGAGGACCCCAACGCACCTCGTGGCACTGGCCGACACCGCCGTCGACCACCTCGGGGACCAACTACCGGGCGGCGTCGGCGTCCTCGGTGATCTCGCCCCGCCCCTGTGGCGCGGAGGCGACGTCGAGCAAGGCGTCTACATATCGCACCAGTTCACGGCCGCATCACAGGCCAAGCCCAACACCATGGGTAAGGAAGGCGCCGCGGAAATCGCCGCTTGGCTCCCCGACAGCGAGCGGGAACTCGTCCACCACTTGCGGCAGTTCGCGTCCTGAATCGTTCCCCTGGTTCGGCACACCACCGCCGTCGAGCGGTACGTCGTTCCTCAGTCCCGTGTCGTCTCCTCACGGACCCACGACAGATACGCCTCAGACCCGCCGGTCACAGGCAGCATGATCCACTGGGGGACGTCGTACGGGTGCCTCGCGGAGAGCCATGCCTCCAACTGCTGGAGACGGTCTGTCGTCGTCATGTACGAGATACGCCACTCCCGCGCCGTCTCGACCGCGTTCTTCCACCAGTAGACGGCGGTGATCGGCCCGTCGATGTGAACGCCCGCTGCCAACTTGCTCTCGACCGCACCCCGTGCCAGCGCCCTGGCCTGGCCCTCGTCGTCGACGGTCGTCTGCGCGATCACAATCTCGTTGGTCATGCGACTACCTCTCCAGCTCCGTGTACCACGGCCTACTCAGCAGTCTCTGGTTCGCTACGGCAGACCAGTTGACCTCACTTCGGACGGCCTGAGGTGGCTTCACTCGCATGTTCGAGGGCGGTCCGTCGCTTTAGCACCCATGGAGGCGTGCACAGATTCGCGCCGATCAGGTGAGTGCCACTCCGTGGGCGCGTTGCAGCCGAACGGTCTGGATGACCCGCCACTTGTAGGAAGCACGCTCACGTCGCATTTCGACAAGATCGAGACGATCGATCAGTAGGTCTGTGGGCGGCAACGACCGGAGGGGTTTCACCGCGGCATGGACGGGGCCGGCCGGACCTGCTGTGTGGCAGTAGCCGATCCCGATGTGTGGTCTGAGTCTGCTAGTGCTCTTCATGGGCGGCAGGCCGCATCTGGCCGCCGTCTCAACCAGGAGCTGGTGGAGGGCAATAACGGGAGTCCAGGGAGCAACGCTGTAGCGGAGGGCTCCGTGGGATCCGGTCAAGGGCAGAGCGGAGAGTTTGAACGTGTGGGGCGCAGCGGCCTGAACAGCCTTGGTGAGATACCCGAGTTGGCCGTCATCGACTTCATCAGTGCGCCCGATGCGTCCGAGCGTCAGGTGGAAGTCCCCCGCGCCAATCAGATCGAACACTCCGAGATCGCGGACGAGATCCTGGCTGCGCAGAGCGTGAGCGACGAAGGCGTGGTCGTCGGGGATGGTGATCAGCCAGTAGTAGGCCCGGGTCTTCGCGGTCCATCCTGGGCGCTGCCAGTGGTCCTCCATCTGGACTAGTTCATCGAAAGCCTGCCACTCGTGGGCAGCGATGACCACAGGATCATCGAGGTCCGGAGGAGAAGTGGCGGGGAACGCTTCCGGGTGCGATATCAGCGGAGCCATCCCGTTGGCGACGTCCTTCCTGAGGCATCTCCTGATGCGGACATCGTTACAGATACTGGAAGCTCGCTGGTCCGAGAAATGACGGCAGCAGCGTACAACCGGGTCGCCGCTGGGACCCTGCACGGCGAGGTTCGGGAAGCGTGAAATCACGCCGCAGGAAGCCGGGTTCACAGTGTCCGCCTCATCAGCGCAGGGGCGCTGGACTGGCGCGTCGATCCGTTGATGTGGACGCGGACCGGCATCGTCTACTGACAGGCGGGGTGTACTCGGCAGCCGCCCCTGATACTGCCGGACGTGACGTGGTGAACGCAGTGTCGCAGTCCCCGGCCCCGGAGTCCCCGACCGGCAAGCGGTTCGGGCTCACTGGCGACACGGAAGGGCAGGCCGCTTGGCTGGACGAGCCCGGAACATCCTGGACCTTCTAGGTACCTGAGGCCGCCGACTAGGAAACGTCGCCGGAATCATCCGCAGGTGCCGACGGCGATCGCTCCGCGACGTAGGTTCCGCGCCCTTGCCGGACGAACAACCAGCCCTCGTCGACGAGGAAGGCGATGGCCCGTCGCACCGTCGGACGGGACAGGCCGAACTCGTCCCCGAGCCGAGCTTCGGAAGAGATCGCCCGGTTCGGCTTCCAGTCGCCCCGCTGGATCCGTGCCCGCAGGATGCCGGCCAGCTGCTCGAACGGTGCGTCCGGCGCATCGCGCTCGATCTCGTCATCAGGCCCATACGTCATGGGTCGACGGTAGACCCTGCCCTACCGGGAGGCACGTCCGGATACGTAATCCCATAGATCTCTACGCGTCTTTACGTGCCTTTACGTGTACTGACGTAAAGCATTACAGTCAGCGCCAACAAGATCGCCCCAGGACGGTTGCAGCCGTCCCGGGGCGGGGTCCATCAGCTATGTAGGAGCTGACGAACGTGAAAGACCTTATCGCGCGGGCTCTCCATGCCCTTTGCGCCCTCCTGTTCCCCGCGACCGGTTCGCGGCGCGCCGGCGTACCGCCCACCGCGCCCCCGGCCACCCTCAGGCCCGCCGCCCGCAGTCCCCTCCCGCCCCGCAAGAGCCCGTACGCGATCGACGCGGCCGCCAACGTGCCGTTCGTCGACACCCTTGACCTGGTACGGCCCTACCTCGACGCCGCACCACGTAAGCGCCCCATGACACCGGAACAGCAGGCCCAAGCCGAACGACTCTGGGCCCTCGACATGGCCGACCGCGGAATCGACGTCGGCCCGTATTTCATCCACGGCGTCTACGTCAGCCCCCATGGCCGCACGGTCCCCGTGAACGTCGCCGTCGCCGTATGACCCCTGACACTCAGCCGTGCAGCTGCTCCGCCAACCCGACGATGATCCCCTCCGGCCCGCGGACGTAGCAGAGCAGATAGCTGTCCTCGAACCGGGCGATCCCGCCGAGGAGTTGGGCCCCGTGCGGGCGCAGGCGGGCGACCGTGTCCTCGATGTCGTCCACGGCGAACATCACGCGGTGCGTGCCCAGGATGTTGTGCGGGCGGTCGCGCGGGTCGGCGCTGGTCGCCTCCGGGGTGCGGTACCTCGCCAGTTCCAGGCGGCTGTGGCCGTCCGGGGTGCGGACCATCGCGATGTCGCAGTGGACGCCGTCGAGTCCGGTGCACCGGTCGGCGACCAGGCCCTCGATCTCCGCCCTGCCCTCCAGCTCCATACCGAGTTCGACGAAGAACGCGACGGCTGCGTCCAGGTCGTCGACGACGATGCCCACGTTGTCCATCCGCTGAATCGCCATGGTGATCACTCCCTCTTCCTTCTCACTTCCCAGTACGGCCGATGGTGGCCGCTGGTATCCCTGATATCCCTGGGACGGAGCCGAGGGCACGATCTCGACATGACACCGAAGCCCCGTCCAGACCTGGACGGGGCTTCGGTTACTTCTGCTCCAACAACTGCCGTTCCGGCGAGGCTTACAGGCCGCCCTCACCCATCCCATGAACCGCCGGGATCGTCCCCAGCCGCCCCTTCTGGAAGTCCTCGAACGCCTGCTGGAGCTCCTCGCGGGTGTTCATGACGAACGGGCCGTAGTGGGCCATCGGCTCGCGGATCGGCTGGCCGCCGAGGATCGCGACCTCGAGGTCGGGAGTGTTGCCGTCCTGCTGCTCGTCCGCGCGGACCGTCAGGGACGAACCCGCGCCGAAGACCGCGGTCTGGCCCATGTGGATCGCGCGCCGCTCCGCACCGACCGAGCCCTTGCCCGCCAGGACGTACGCGACACCGTTGAAGTCCTCGCGCCAGGGCAGCGTGACCTCCGCGCCCGGCGCCACCGTCGCGTGGATCATCGTGATCGGCGTGTGCGTGATACCGGGACCCTGGTGACCGTCCAGCTCACCGGCGATGACCCGCAGGAGCGCGCCGCCGTCGGGGGTGGTGAGCAGCTGGACCTGGCCGCCGCGGATGTCCTGGTAGCGCGGGGGCATCATCTTGTCCTTGGCCGGGAGGTTCACCCACAGCTGCAGGCCGTGGAAGAGCCCGCCGGACACGACCAGCGACTCCGGCGGCGCCTCGATGTGCAGCAGGCCCGCGCCCGCCGTCATCCACTGCGTGTCGCCGTTGGTGATGGTGCCGCCGCCGCCGTTCGAGTCCTGGTGGTCGAAGACGCCGTCGATGATGTACGTCACCGTCTCGAAGCCGCGGTGCGGGTGCCAGGGGGTGCCCTTCGGCTCGCCCGGCGCGTACTCCACCTCGCCCATCTGGTCCATCATGATGAACGGGTCGAGGTGGCGGTAGTTGATCCCGGCGAACGCGCGGCGCACCGGGAAGCCCTCACCCTCGAAACCGCTGGGCGCGGTCGAGACGGCGAGCACGGGACGTGCCACGGCGTCGGCCGGCGCGGCCACGCGGGGCAGGGTCAGCGGGTTCTCTACGGTCACTGCAGGCATGTCGGGACCTCCTTGTGCGTCGAGTTTAGTTGAGCGTTGAACTTTCTGCTACCCCACAACAGAAGAAGCCCGGAGGACATTCCCTCCGGGCTCCCGCCCGACCCGCCCGCACAACGGGCACACGCAACGGACACACACAGCGGACACATCAGGGGCTCACAGCACAGCGCCCCGAGCTTCCCACAGCTCCGGGAAGAACCGTTCGCCGGTGCGCTCCCGCAGATACGCGGCCCCGAACTGCCCGCCGTACCCCGGCCCTTGCCGATCTGCCGCTCCACGACCAGGACGTGCCGGGCCCGCCACAGCGCCCAGCCCTCGTCGTGGCCGAGCAGCGCGTCCGCCAGCTCCCCGAGCGGCCCCTCGCCGCGGAACGCGGCATCCCGGCCCGCACTGGGGAGCGCCGCGAGGAACCCGTCCCACAGCGTCGGCTCCAGCAGCCGCCGGTCCAGCCGGGCCCGCTCGGCCTCCGTCAGCCAGCGCATCGAGCGGGTGCGGTGGTCCCGGCGCGCCGAGAGCGCCTCGATCTCGTGGAACTGCGCGGACTGCCCGCCACTCGCCGTGCCGAGCGCACCGCGGAACGCCTCGAAGTCGCCCGGCGCCATGGTGTCCAGCAGCGCCAGTGCGTCGAGCAGCGCCCGCTCGATCTCCCGGCAGCGGCACAGCCGTCGTAGCGCTACGGCGTTCTCGCCCGCCAGCATCCGGTCGCGGGCGTCCGTGAGCTCGACGAGGAGCTGCTTGAACCAGAGTTCGTGCACCTGGTGCACGGTGATGAACAGATGCTCGTCGTGCGCGGCGGCGGCCAGCGGCAGCTGCTGGCCGAGGAGCTGCGGGAGGCGCAGGTAGGTGCCGTAGGTGAGGGTGGTCGTGGTGGTCGTGGTCCGGTTCACGGGGTCTCCTCGAAGCCGTGGGCCGCGAAGTGCTCGCGGGCGCCCGGGAGTTCGAAGACTCCGACGGTCGCGCAGAGCCGTAGCGTCGAACGGGCGGTCTCGTTCAGGCGGCGGGGGTCCGGGCCGGGCGCGCAGCAGTCGTCGGCGACCTGGCGGGCGGTGTCGGGGTCCAGGCCGGCCAGCCGCAGGGAGGTGCGGACGGGGGCGGGGTCCCAGGTCAGGGCGGTCCGGATCAGTTCGGGGAGGGCACGGGCGGCTGCGGTTCGGTCGGGGGTGGAGAGGTGGGTCCAGACCTCGCGGAAGAGCGCGGAGAAGAAGCGGTGGTGGCGGCCCTCGTCCCGGGCGTGGTCGCGCAGCAGGTCGCGGACCACGCCGACCACGGACGGGTCACCCGGGACCTCGTTCAGCACGGCCGTGATCAAGGTCTCGAACACCACCGCCTGGAGGAGTCCGGCGAGGGCGGGCGCGGCGGGCAGCGCGCGGTGGGCGGAGGTCCGCAACCGCTCGACGAAGCCGCCGTAGTCCTGGTCCGGTATCGCGATGCTGGTGACGGCGGCGATCTGGTCGGCCAGGTCGAGGCTGTAGAGGGCGTGGTAGCCCTCGTCGCAGTAGACCTTGAAGGCGTCCGGGCGCAGGGCGGCGGGGAGATCGAGTCCGGTACGGCCGTTGGCCACGGCCTCGGCTGCCGTGTTGACGACCCGGGTCTCCAGGTGGGTCGTCGACAGCAGGAACTGGTAGAGGTGCCGCACGGTCAGCTCGCGCAGCCGCTCGGGCGCCAGTTCCCGTACGGCCTCGTGGCCGGCGTACGGCACCAGGGCGGCCGGGAAGAAGACCCGGCCGCGCTCGGTCTCCTCGTGGAACACGCGGCGCACGCCGGTGCGGACGCCGGCCTGGTCATACCAGCGGTCCAGCGGGCCGGGGGGTGTGTCGGTGTCGTGGGTCGTCATGAGGTGCTCCCTTCTCGACCTTCTCGGTGAGCAGGTGGCCCAGGCGGGTCAGGGCCTCCGTCACGAGGGCCGCGTCGAGCGAGTGGCAGACGCGGAACCAGCCCGGGCGGGGGGCGTGGAAGGCCTCGCCGGGCAGGATGCTGACGTGGGTGCGGTCGAGGATCTCCCGCCACAGCGCGCGTTCGCCGGCGAAGCCGGGGTGGGGCAGACGGTCGCCCAGGTCGGCCCAGATCGAGCAGCCCGCCTGTGCGGGGGCGTACGGGATGCCGAAGGTGTCGAGCAGGGCCGTGGCGTGGGCGTAGGAGGCGCCGAGGCGACGGCGGTTCTCGGCGAGGAAGGCGTCCACCCGGGCGGGGTCGGCGAGGAGGGTGGTGAGCTGGGCCTGGGTGTGGGTGGAGACGGGGGCGAAGTAGGCGAGGGCACGGGCGGCGGCGCGGATCTCCGGGTCCGTGGTGTGCAGGACGCCCGCCTTGAAGCCGGGCAGCCCGAAGTCCTTCGCGAAGCCCCACACGGTGTGCGTGCGGGCGGGGTCGGCGGCGACCGTCCGCAGGCTGGTGAAGGGGCGCGGGCCGAACACCGAGCCCGCGTAGATCTCGTCCGCCACGATGTCCACGCCGTGGTGGGCCGCGACCGCCGCCAACTCCCGTAACCGCGCGGGCAGATGGACCTCCCCGGTCGGGTTGGCCGGGGACGCCAGTGCCACGGCCCGTACGTCCACGCCGTCGCGCCGGGCCTCGGCCAGCGTCCGGTCCACCGCGCGTACGGAGAGGCCGTGGCCGTCCTCCGGGTCCGGCGGGGCGAGGAGCAGCCGGGCGCCCGAGCGGCCTCCGAGGTCCGTGTCGAAGGCGCCGTAGCAGGGCGTGGGCACGACGATCGCCTCGCCCGGGTCGCACAGCGCGGTGGCCACCACGTCCAGGGCCGCCGTCGCCCCCGCCACGACCACCAGGTCCTCGGGGTCGACCGGCCGTTCCCCCGGGACAGTGAGGTGCCGTGCGAGGTGTGCGCGCAGCTCCGGGGTGCCGTACAGGGGCGCGTAACGGGTGTCGCGGGCCGTCAGCGGGCGGGGCGGCTCGGTGTGCAGGTCCTGGACGAGCCGGTTCTCCGCGGTCCCGAGATTGAGCCAGCCGTCGGGCCGCAGCCGGGGGTGGTACGGCAACGCCTCCGCCCGGAAGTGCGCCTCCGCGATGGCGGGCGAACCGGCGACGAGGCGGGCGGCCTGCCGGGAGACATGGGAAGTCACTGCCTGCCGGGAGACCGGGGTCACGGGCTGACTCCGATCACGGGTGAAGCGGCGACGCGACGCGGGGTCCGGCGGGGAGCGGGGGCCGACGCGCGAGCACCGGCAACCGCGTCAGCGCGGCACGCCGGGACCGACGGGCACGCCGGGACCGACCGGACGGCCCCGCCCGCACCAGAACCAGCCACACCACGCACACCCCAGCAGGAAGCCGCGGCCGACGCACCGGCACCGGCAACCCAATCCACCGTCACCGCTCCACCCCCGCCCCCTCCGCCACCCCGCCCACCCCGCCCAGCAGGCCCGGGCGTACCCCCAGCCCCATCGACGCGTCGAGCACCGCTCCGTGGAGGAGGGCGGCGAGGGGGCCGGTCAGGTGCCAGATCAGGTCGGCTATTTCCGTGGGGGCGATCAGGCGGCCTCGGGGGAGGGTCGATTCCAGGGTCGCGCGTTCCCGCGGGGTGAGGCCCGCGAGGGTGCTGGCCTCGAACATGGGGGTCTCCACCGCGCCGGGGCAGACGGCCACGACGTCGACGGGGTCGTGGACCAGTTCGGCGGCCAGGTGCCGGGTGAGGTAGGCGAGGGCGGCCTTGCTCATGCCGTCCGCGACCCGGAAGCCGGGGAACTGTGCGACGCCCCCGCCGACACTGGCGACGTTGACGATCGTGCCGCGGCCGCGCGCCCGCATCCCCGGCAGCAGCTGCTCCGTGAGCCAGAGCGGCCCCACCGCGTTGATCTGAAGGAACGCCGCGTCCTGGGTGTGGCCGGGTCCGGGGACGTAGTGCTCGACGGTCTTCGAGCCGACCGCCGCGTTGTTGACGAGCACGTCGACCGGTCCGGGCAGTTCCGCGACCAGGCGTTCATGGTCGGGCCACTCGCCCTGGCGGAACTCGAAGGCCCGCGCCGGATGCCCGCCGGTGCCGGCCAGTTCGGCGACCAGCCGGGCCGCGCGCTCGCGCCCCGAGTGGTACGTGAACCAGACGTGGTCACCGCCGCGCGCGAACCGCCGTACGCACGCGCGCCCGATCCCCGCCGAGCCGCCTGTGATGAGTACGTTCCGTGCCGCCGCCATACGGGCCCCCGTCGGTGTGCCGCGTCCGCTGTCTGACGGAACCGCACACTTCCAGCCAACCGGCACACGCCCACCGCGACACCGGGAACCCCGTCGACATCTCGTCGGATCGGGACCCGGACTTCAGCGACTGGCCCGCGGAGTCAGTCGCTCAGCCGTACATCCTGCGCATCGCGAACTCCACCATCTGCTCGACCGCCTTCGCGTCGAACACCATCCGGTGCTCGCCCTCCATGTCGACGACGAAGCCGTACCCGGTCGGCAGCAGGTCGATGACCTCGGCGCCGGTGATCACGAAGTACTTGGACTCCTTGCCGGCGTAGCGGCGCAGTTCCTTGAGCGAGGTGAACATCGGGATCACCGGCTGCTGGGTGTTGTGGAGCGCGAGGAAGCCCGGGTTGTCGCCGCGCGGGCAGTACACCTTGGAGGTCGCGAAGACCTGCTGGAAGTCCTCGGCCGCCATCTGCCCGGTGGTGAACGCGCGCACCGCGTCCGCGAGCGAGGGCGGCGACGGCTCAGGGTAGAGCGGCGGCTGCTGGCCGTAGCCGCCCACGCCGCCGGCCATCTGCTGCTGGGGCGGGACGTACCCCTGCTGAGCGCCCACGTTCTGGTCGTAGCCGTACATGCCCGCAAGAGTAACGAGTCACAGATGGACGGCTTGGGGTTGCGTCTTATTACCGGCGGGTAGCATCATCGTAGCTACTGCTTAGTACGAGTCTCGTTCTACATATCTTTCTACGGAGTCGTCGCCATGGGGCACTACAAGTCGAATCTCCGCGACATCGAGTTCAACCTCTTCGAGGTCCTCGGGCGCGACAAGCTGTACGGAACCGGTCCATTCGCGGAGATGGACACGGACACCGCGAAGAGCGTCCTGACGGAGCTGACCCGCCTCTCGGAGAACGAGCTGGCCGAGTCCTTCGCCGACGCCGACCGCAACCCTCCCGTCTTCGACCCCGAGACCAACACCGCGCCCGTACCGGCCTCCTTCAAGAAGTCGTACAAGGTGTTCATGGACTCCGAGTACTGGCGGCTCGGCCTGCCCGAGGAGATCGGCGGCTCCACCGCGCCCCGCTCCCTGATCTGGGCCTACGCGGAGCTGGTGCTCGGCGCGAACCCGGCCGTCTGGATGTACTCCTCGGGTCCCGCGTTCGCGGGCATCCTCTTCGAGGAGGGCAACGAGGTCCAGAAGCACATCGCGAAGATCGCCGTCGACAAGCAGTGGGGCTCCACCATGGTCCTCACCGAGCCCGACGCGGGCTCGGACGTCGGCGCCGGCCGCACCAAGGCCGTCCAGCAGGACGACGGCTCCTGGCACATCGAGGGCGTGAAGCGCTTCATCACGTCCGGCGAGCACGACATGTCGGAGAACATCCTCCACTACGTCCTCGCCCGCCCCGAGGGCGCCGGACCGGGCACCAAGGGCCTGTCCCTGTTCCTCGTCCCGAAGTACGAGTTCGACTTCGAGACCGGCGAGCTGGGCGAGCGCAACGGCGCCTACGCGACGAACGTCGAGCACAAGATGGGCCTCAAGGCCTCCAACACCTGCGAGATGACCTTCGGCGACCGCCACCCCGCCAAGGGCTGGCTGATCGGCGACAAGCACGACGGCATCCGGCAGATGTTCCGCATCATCGAGTTCGCCCGCATGATGGTCGGCACGAAGGCGATCTCCACCCTGTCGACGGGCTACCTGAACGCGCTGGAGTACGCCAAGGAGCGCGTCCAGGGCCCCGACCTGGCGAACTTCATGGACAAGACCGCGCCCAAGGTCACCATCACGCACCACCCGGACGTGCGCCGCTCGCTCATGACGCAGAAGGCCTACGCCGAGGGCATGCGCGCCCTGGTGCTGTACACCGCCGCGATCCAGGACGAGATCCAGGTCAAGGAGGCCTCCGGCGAGGACACCGCCGCCCTGGAGGCCCTGAACGACCTCCTCCTGCCGATCGTCAAGGGCTACGGCTCCGAGAAGGGCTACGAGCAGCTCGCCCAGTCGCTCCAGACCTTCGGCGGCTCCGGGTTCCTCCAGGAGTACCCGATCGAGCAGTACATCCGGGACGCCAAGATCGACACCCTGTACGAGGGCACCACCGCGATCCAGGGCCAGGACTTCTTCTTCCGGAAGATCGTCCGCAACCAGGGCGCCGCCCTCAACTCCCTCGCCGAGGACATCAAGAAGTTCCTCGCGCTGGGCACGGGCGGCGAGGATCTGGCGGGCGCCCGCGAGCACCTCGCCAAGGCGGCCGTCGAGCTGGAGGCCATCGTCGGCCTGATGCTGACCGACCTCGCGGCGACCGAGCAGGACGTCAAGAACATCTACAAGGTGGGCCTCAACACCACCCGCCTGCTGCTCGCCTCCGGTGACGTGGTCGTCGGCTACCTGCTCCTCAAGGGCGCGGCGATCGCCGCCGAGAAGCTGGAGACGGCGTCGGCCAAGGACAAGCCGTTCTACACCGGCAAGATCGCGGCTGCGAAGTTCTTCGCGGCCAACGTCCTGCCCGGTCTGACCCTCGCCCGGAAGGTGGCCGAGGGCGTAGAACTGGACCTGATGGAGCTGGACGAGGCAGCCTTCTAGACAGCCTCGCACCAGCCCCGCGTCAGCACCGCACCACGTTCCGGGACAGACCGGAACAGCTTCGCGAAACCCCACATCGCCCTTGCGAGGGCCCGCTCCCGGCGCCGGGAGCGGGCCCTCGTACGTCGTTAAGGTGAACCCCATGAGCGAACCCTCCCGCTTCGACCGCGGCCACACCGACGACCTGTTGTCCTTCCTGGCGGCGAGTCCCACGCCGTACCACGCCGTGGCGAACACCGCCGAGCGGCTGGAGAAGGCCGGATTCAGGCAGGTCGCCGAGACGGACGCCTGGGACGGCACGAGCGGCGGCAAGTACGTGCTGCGCGGTGGCGCGATCGTGGCCTGGTTCGTCCCCGAGGGGGCGGCCCCCCACACCCCCTTCCGCATCGTCGGCGCGCACACCGACTCCCCGAACCTGCGGGTCAAGCCGCGTCCCGACACCGGCGGCCACGGCTTCCGCCAGGTCGCCGTCGAGATCTACGGCGGCCCGCTGCTCAACTCCTGGCTGGACCGGGATCTCGGTCTGGCCGGCCGGCTGACCCTGCGGGACGGTTCGACGCGGCTGGTGAACGTGGACCGGCCGCTGCTCAGGGTGCCCCAGCTCGCCATCCACCTGGACCGTTCCGTGTCGGCGGACGGGCTCAAGCTGGACAAGCAGCGGCACCTCCAGCCGATCTGGGGCCTCGGCGACGACGTCCGCGACGGCGACCTGATCGCCTTCCTGGAGGAGGAGTCGGGGCTCGAGCCGGGCGAGGTCACCGGCTGGGACCTGATGACGCACTCCGTGGAGGCACCCGCCTACCTGGGCCGTGACCAGGAGCTGGTCGCCGCCCCGCGCATGGACAACCTGCTGTCCGTGCACGCGGGCCTCGCGGCCCTCGCGTCCGCCGCGGCCCGCGAGAACCTGCCGTACATCCCCGTGCTCGCCGGTTTCGACCACGAGGAGAACGGCTCGCAGTCCGACACGGGCGCGGACGGGCCGCTGCTCGGCGGGGTCCTGGAGCGCTCGGTGTTCGCGCGCGGCGGGTCGTACGAGGACCGGGCGCGGGCCTTCGCCGGGACCGTCTGCCTGTCCTCCGACACGGGTCACGCGGTGCACCCGAACTACGCGGAGCGCCACGACCCGACGCACCACCCGCGGGTCAACGGCGGACCGATCCTCAAGGTCAACGTCAACAACCGCTACGCCACGGACGGTTCGGGCCGCGCGGTGTTCGCCGCCGCCTGCGAGAAGGCCGGGGTCCCCTTCCAGACCTTCGTCTCCAACAACTCCATGCCCTGCGGCACGACGATCGGCCCGATCACCGCGGCCCGCCACGGCATCAAGACCGTCGACATCGGCGTGGCCATCCTCTCGATGCACAGCGCCCGCGAACTCTGCGGCGACCGCGACCCGTTCCTGCTGGCCAACGCGCTGGCCGCCTTCCTGGAGGGCTAGCCAACTCCCGCCCGGCGCATGGGTGTTGCTTCCCCGGGTACCCGGGGACGGACCGGGCCGACCGGACCGGACAGGGAGGCAACACTCATGGGCCTGGGCGGATGCATCATCCTCATCGCCGTCGGCGCGATCCTCACGTTCGCGACCGACTGGCACATGCAGGGGGTCAATCTCGACCTGGTCGGCGTCATTCTCATGGTCGTCGGGCTGATCGGGGTCGTGACGTTCAGCAGCATGGCCCGGCGCCGTCGTGTGGTGATACCGGGTCAGACGACCGTCGTCGAGGACGACGAGACGCGCGGCTACCGCGGCGGCTACGGCGCCTGAGCCACACCCGACCGGATCCCTCGGCGGTGGATACGTGGGCGTAGTCCGCACTCGGGCCGAATCGCCCGCACAGGACATCCACAGACAACCGTGAGCAATCCGTGACGCGGTGCGCATTGTGCGGTTGTGTGAACCTCGTGAAGACTTCGTGCAGTTGAGGGCCCGGGGAGAGGCAGCCCCGGGCCCGCTCACGATCTTCACGAGGGGGCCGCTGCCGTGCTCGAACCACGGCTGTCCGAGCCACGGCTGGTGGTCCTCATCCCGGCCCACAACGAAGCGGACCGCATCGGCGCCGCGATCGAGGGCCTGTGGCGCCAGACCCGCAAGCCCGACCTGATCGTCGTCGTGACGGACAACTGCACGGACGACACCGCCGCCGTAGCCGCGTCGCACGGAGCGGACGTCTTCGCCACGCAAGGCAACACCCACAAGAAGGCCGGCGCCCTCAACCAGGCCATCGACTGGGTCCTGCCCCACCTCGACGAACGCGACCTGCTCCTCGTCCAGGACGCGGACACCGTCCTCAACCCCTGGTTCAGCGAGACTGCGGCGGCCACCTTCAACCGCAAGGTCGGCGCCGTAGGAGGAGTCTTCTACGGCGAACCGGGCGGCGGATTCCTCGGCCTCCTCCAGCGGATGGAATTCCAGCGCTACGCCTGGGAGTTGAACCGCACCGGCGGCAAGGCCCAGGTCCTCACCGGCACCGGCACGATGTTCCGCGCCCGCGTCCTGCGCGAGGTGCGCCAGGCCCGCCTCGACGGTCTCATCGGCGGCGGCGACGGCTACTACAGCCTCGCCTCCCTCACCGAGGACGACGAGATGACCAAGGCGGTCAAGACCCTCGGCTACCGCGCCATGTCCCCGGCGGGCTGCGCGGTCACCACCGAGGTCATGACCAGCCTCCCCAAACTCTGGCACCAACGCCTCCGCTGGCAGCGCGGCGCCCTGGAGAACCTCCGCGACTACGGCTGGACCAAGGTCACCGCCCGCTACTTCCTCCAGCAGTTCCTGATGGGCTTCGGCGCCCTGTCCTTCCTGGTCTACCTGACCTTCATGGCCACCTACACGACGGTCTACGGCTTCCCGGGCATGTCCCCGTTCTGGACCGCGATCGGCCTGATCTTCGTCGTCGAGAAAACCGTCTCCGTCCGCCGCGCCGGACCCGTCGCGGTGCTGGTCGCCGCACTGATGATCCCCGAGATGCTCTACGACCTCTTCCAGCACGCCGTCTACTTCACCTCGCTGTGGGGGCTGGCCCACCGCAGCGAGGAGAAGTGGGTGGCGACCTAGCCCCACCCCACCCCCACCCCACCCCACCCCTCACACCGCAGGACGCTTGACCGGAACCCTTTAGGAGAAACGTTTATGTACGGAAGAGTTGTCGGCGCCGGAACGACCGGCGCCGGAGGTGCCACGCTGGCCGCGACGGGCCTGTGGATGAACAGCATGGCGATGATGGTGGCGGCGACGACGCTGGTGGCGGCGGGGATGGCGCTGTACAAGCTGGCGCCGAGGGCGCGGCGCCGCTGAGCCTGCCGGGTGTCTTTGTGGGCCCCGCTTCAGGCGTCCTGGTCGCCTCGGCCCTCTCGGTCGTCCATGCCGGCCAGGACGAGGGGAAGTCGGTCCGCCCCGCCCTCGGTGAGGCGGACCGGGACGCCCCAGTCCTGCTGGTGGACGTGGCAGGCGGGGTATTCTCCCCCAGTCTTCGACCGGGAGGTGCCCCCAGCCGGGTCGTCATCGCAGGAGGCGGCCATGGCGGAGACGTGCAACACGCCTTCCGTTACGGCCGAGTTGAGGGTCAGGGTGCGGTTCAGGTCCGTGCCCGCGCCCTCACCGCCGACGAGCAGCTCGGGCGGGGTGGCGGAGACGAGGAGCCGGGTCGAGGGGCCGTAGCGGGTGTCGAGTTTCTGCCCGGCCGGGGCCTGGAAGATGACGTCCAACTTCAGCTCGCCGGGGGCGACTTCGGTGGCCGCGCGCTGGGTGCGATGGGCGACGGACTCGACGCGTACGGCCTCCTCCGGCAGGTGCAGCCGGGTCAGCCGGTGCCGGGCGGACTCGACGACCAGGATGTCGTCGCCGACGAGCACGGCGTCGCTCGGCTCCCTCAAGTCCGTGGCCAGCGTGGTGACTTGACCGGTCGCGGGGTCGTAACGGCGCAGGGCGTGGTTGTACGTGTCGCTGATCGCGACCGAGCCGTCCGGGAGCGCGGTGACGCCCAACGGGTGCTGGAGCAGCGCCTGTTCGGCGGAACCGTCACGGTGCCCGAAGTCGAAGAGACCGGTGCCGACGGCGGTGTGGACGGCTCCGTCGAGGTCCACCCAGCGCAGGGCGGAGGTCTCGGAGTCGGCGAGCCAGAGTCGGTCGGGGGTGGCGGCGAGTCCGGAGGGCTGGGCGAACCAGGCGTCGGGGGCGGGGCCGTCGACGAGGCCTTCGTTGGTGGTGCCGGCGGTGACGGCGACGGTGGCTTCGGTGGGGTCTGCGGGGTCTGCGGGGTCGTAGGCCCAGAGTTGGTGCACGCCGGCCATGGCGATCCACACCTTGCCCTGCCACCAGGCCACGTCCCACGGGGACGAGAGGCTGACCTCGCGGGCGGGACCCGAGGTGGGCTCGCCCTGCATCCACTGGCGGCCGGTGCCCGCGAGGGTGGTGACGGCGCCGGTGGTGAGGTCGAGCCGTCGTAGCGCGTGGTTCACGGTGTCGGCGACGACGACGGAGCCGTCGTCGAGGAGGGCGAGGCCCTGGGGTTCGTTGAAGGTGGCGGAGTCGGCCGGACCGTCGTGCAGGCCGCGCGCGCCGGAACCGATCCGCCGGACGACGCTCTCCCCGTCCGCCGCCAGCTCCACCAGCTGGTGCCGGGTGGTGTCGCTGACGAGGAAGGTGCCGGTGGGCAGGGCCAGCGCCTTGCCCGGGAAGCGCAGGACCGTCGGCTCCGGCTCCGGGGCCACGTACGGGCCGTCGCCGCGCCGTAGCGTGCCCTTCGCCGTGTGCTCGGTCTCCAGTTCCTCCACCAGGCGCTCGATGGCGTGCGCGTGGCCCTCGCCCGCGTGCTGTGCGACGACGTAGCCCTCAGGGTCGATGACGACGAGCGTGGGCCAGGCGCGGACGGCGTACTGCTTCCAGGTCGCCAGCTCCGGGTCGTCGAGGACCGGATGCTCGACGCCGTACCGCTCGACCGCGTCCACGACGGCCTGGTGCTCGGCCTCGTGCACGAACTTCGGCGAGTGCACGCCGATGATCACGACCGTGTCCCGGTGCTTCTCCTCCAGCTCACGGAGTTCGTCCAGGACGTGCAGGCAGTTGATGCAGCAGAAGGTCCAGAAATCTACAACAACACACTTACCCCGTAGCTCCGCGAGCGTCAGGTTCTTGCCCCCCGTGTTGAGCCAGCCGCCTTTGCCGATCAGCTGGGGGGCACGGACGCGTACACGGCGCGGGGCGGGGGAGGCAGCGTTCATTCATCAAGGGTGCCATCTCTGGTTCGAGGACCCTGAGGCACTCCTACGCGGGAAACAGCGTCCAGCGACACCGCCCACTCACGCCCACCGCCTTCCGGCCGGTCGGCGGGATCTTCGTAGTCCTTGATCACGTCACGCAGAATGCCGACGCGCCCGGTGTCGTCCTGGACCCGGTTGCCGACGCCCGCCGCTGTGACCACTCAGTGTGAACTCCGCTCCGCAGTAAGAGTGTCCAGGCAAGGCAACCACTCAGAAGCTGTCGGCCGGTCGCTCCTGCAAGCCATCGGCGAATTAGCTCGGATTGCCGGACGGATCACGAGTGACGCCGGACAGCACGCGGAAGCCGAACATGTCTGTCGGCTCGGTCCGTCGGCAGTACACACGGCAGGGGACGTGCCCCTTGCAGGCAACTTGCTGGTGTCACTGGTCTACCAGCGAACGAACAAGGGCGACGCACGGAAGGTGTGCCATGGCAGGCACGGCCCTGGAAAACGCCAGTGAAGCCCCACCCCGGGCACGCGAGCGAAACCAGGACGGGACACGGCGGGGAGGGCGAGCCTGCCTACCTACCTGTATTGGGTGGGCGCCGGGGAACTCCAATGGATGGAGGCCAAGGCTCTGCAATGCCGACAGCGCCGCCGACCTTGCCGTTTCATCGTCTGCCACGGCAATGTCCGTCGCGCTTCGCCGCACGGCGGCATCCGTGCCCGTCCGCCCGGCAGGGAACTCGAACCGACTCACACAATCAACCTCTTGACACGCGTACTTGCTCTCGATGACCTCTGCAACCCAGAGAGCCGCTACGTTCGGGCGCAGGACCGAGGGAGCACCACCCCCCCCTCCTCCGGGGACCGATATACCCCGAGAGCTTCTGGTGCGCACCAAAGCGCTTGTCCATTGCAGCGAAGAGATTGCGCTTGCCCGACACCGCGCCCAGCGAACGGCCCACCACCAGGGACTTCCCAACAACGGGCCGCGAACGGCGCTCAAACAGACCTAGGTGGTACCTTCCGCCTCCGGCATCTCGGCCCAGCGAATCCGGATGCGCTGCTCAGGAACAATCCTCTGGCCACGCTTGCCCTTGCTGACTTCCACCCGATCGATCGCCAGTGACAACCGGTCGCGCCGATCGTCGTTCGTCGCTTGCGACCACGCTTCTCGAAGAAGAACACTGTCGAGCATCGGAGACACGTCCACAGACGGTACGGGCAGCTTGTCAAAGTCGTTTCGCAGGCCCTCGATACGGCTCCGAAGCCGCTCCGCGAGCCGGTTGTAGCGGTCTACAGCCGCAGCATCCTTGAACTCGCCGCGCACGTATCGCGCGTCTTCGAGATCCGCCAACCGGGTTTCCTCGTCCTGGACTTCGGCAGTGATCGCGTCACGCTTCGCGAACGTCTCCGGGTCAACTCGATGTACCCAGCGATCCGCGATCGCGATGAGCAGCGGATCATCAGGTTCGAGGGCTGGAAGCTTGGTGAGGAAGCGTCCCGTCACGTAACCGTCCACAACGTCAGCCATCGCCGAGGCACCGATGCACTGGTTTCCCGCGCGACGTGCCATGCACTGATAGCTGTTGCCCACGCGGTGCATACGGCGTCCGCAGCCCGGCACACCGCAGAACACCAAGCCCGTGAGCAACGCCGTTCCCTCCGGCTTCGGTCGACGCTTGCCCGCGTGTACGAAGGTACGTGCCTCAAGTTGGCGGATGATGCGATCCCTCTCGCCAACCGTAATGATCCCCTCTCCGATGTCCACGGTTTCGAGGGTCTCGGGGTCCCGGTACGGGAAAACCCTGCTCGTGTAATTCCGTTCCCCATCCTCCGTCTCAATGCTCTCCGTCTCGGGCATCACGCCGGCGAAAGCCGGGGAGCGCAGAAGCTGCATGATGCTCGCCGCGTTCCACTGTCCACCGCGCGGGGAGAGGATCTCGTACTCGTTGAGAAGCCGGGCGATGTTAACCAAAGACATACCGGCCAACGCCTCGTCTGCGATCAGACGGGCGTAAACGGCGTACTCAGGGTCATGGATCAGCTTCTTGGTCTTCTGGTCCACCTTGAGCCCGTACGGAGGCTGTCCACCGATCCATTGTCCTTTGCTGCGCAGATAGCGTTTCGCATGCCCGACCCGCGTACCCAGGTTCTTGGACTCCGACCGGGCGAGTTCGGCGAGCATCGCGACGACCATGCGCGCAGAGTCGTTGGAGGTGTCGAGCCCATCGACTACCGAGACGAGACGGCCCCCTGCCTTCTCGATGTCGTCAAGCACCTTCCCGACCTGACCGATGCCCTTGCGCGACAGCCGATCCAGCTTCCAGACGATCAGGGTGCCGACAACCCCGGCCGTGACGGCCGCGAGAGCGGCATCGAATCCCTTGCGCTCAACGGCCTTGTAGCCGGAGCGCCCCCTGTCTATGTGAACCTTGCGGACCGAGAGGCCGTTGCGTTCGGCCCATGCACGGCAGTCGGCTTCCTGCCGTTCGATTGCGGTCTTGCCATCTCGGTCGAGAGAAAGGCGCAGGTACAGGTCACAGATCGCGTCTTGGTGCACCAATTGATTATCACCAGAAGTTCAGTGTTTCGTTGTGAACTCCTAGAAATCCAGGAAACTGATATATCCCGGCAGATCGCCACTGCCAGTCACGCCAGCGAATGCCCCGTCGTCACGTCCACATGGTCCGGTACGGCCCCGTGCTGATCGCCGACCGTGAGCGTGCCGGTCGGTTCGAGGAGGAGGATCTCGGTCGGGACCGGGGCGTACGGCTTGTGTTCCGTGCCCCGGGGGACCGTGAAGACGCTGCCCTTGGGGAGGACGACCGTGCGCTCCCCCGAACCCGAACCCGAGCCCGCCGACTCCCGTAGGGCGATATGCAATTCACCCTCCAGGACCAGGAAGAACTCGTCGGTGTGGTCGTGGGTGTGCCAGAGGTGTTCGCCCTCGACCTTCGCGACGCGTACGTCGTAGTCGTTGACGGTGGTGACGATGCGGGGGCTCCACCGGTCGGTGAAGGACGCGAGGGCGGCAGAGAGCGCGATGGGTGCGATGGATTCCATGCGGTCAGCGTGCGCGGTGTCGTACCCGGCGTACGAGTGCTAGGAATCGCACATGCCGCAAGGATCCTCTCAGCGACCGCAACCCCGCCCCCGCACTCCGCACCGCGTCGCCGTCATCGTCGACGAGGGCACCAACCCCTTCGAAGTCGGCGTAGCCACCGAGCTGTTCGGGCTCCCTCGGCCCGAACTCACGCTCCCCGGGCCGCTGTACGAGGTCCTGGTGTGCACGCCCACGCCCGAGGTGCGGATGAACCACGGGTTCTTCACCCTCACCGGGGCGCGCGGTCTCGACGCAGTCGATACGGCGGACACCCTCGTCGTACCGGGCCGGCCCGACAACGTCGTACCGCGCGGGGCCGCCGTGCTCGACGCCATCCGGCGCGCCCACGCGCGCGGGGCGCGTGTCATGAGCCTGTGCACCGGGAGTTTCGCGCTCGCCGAGGCGGGGTTGCTGGACGGGCGCCGGGCGACCACGCACTGGATGTGGGCCGACCGTTTCCGCGCCCTGCACCCGCGCGTGCGGCTCGAACCGGACGTCCTCTTCGTGGACGACGGGGACATCCTCACCGCCTCCGGGAGCGCCGCCGCGCTCGACCTCGGGCTGCATGTCGTGCGGCGGGACCATGGCGCCGAGATCGCCAACGCGGTGTCCAGGAGGCTGGTCTTCGCTGCCCATCGGGACGGTGGGCAACGGCAGTTCGTGGAGCGGCCGTTGCCCGATGTACCCGACGAGTCGCTCGCGCCGCTGCTCGCGTGGGCGCAGGAGCGGCTGGGGGAGCCGTTGACGGTGGCCGGGCTGGCCACCCGCGCCGCCGTCTCCCCCGCGACCCTGCACCGGCGCTTCCGGGCGCAGCTGGGCACGACGCCGCTGGCCTGGCTGACCGGGGAGCGGGTGGCGCTGGCCTGCCGGTTGATCGAGCGGGGTGAGGAGCGGCTCGACGTGGTCGCCGCGCGGTGCGGGCTCGGCACCGGTGCGAATCTGCGCGTACGACTGCGGAAGGAGACCGGATTGAGCCCGTCGGCCTATCGGCGGCGTTTCGGACCGGCTGCCGGGGAAGCCGTAATGTCATGAGATTCCTCGTACGCGATCGCATCCTCGGCTTCGGTGAGGATTACTGGATCGAGGACCAGAACGGCAACAAGGTGTTCCTGGTCGACGGCAAGGCCATGCGCATCCGGGACACCTTCGAGCTGAAGGACACGCACGGGCGCGTGCTCATCGACATCCACAAGAAGATGCTCGCCCTGCGCGACACGATGGTCATCGAACGGGACGGTGAGCCCCTGGCGACCATCAAGCACAAGCGGTTCTCCCTGCTGCGCAACCACTACAAGGTGTCCCTGGTCGACGGCACCGAACTCGACGTCAGCGGCAAGATCCTGGACCGCGAGTTCGGCGTCGACTACGACGGCGAGCTGCTCGCGCAGATCTCCCGGCGCTGGCTGCACATCCGGGAGACCTACGGCGTCGACATCGTCCGGGAGGACGCGGACGCGGCGCTGCTCATCGCGGTGGCGGTGTGCGTGATCCACCTCGCGGAGAAGGAGCGGGAGGACTGACGCCCTGACGGAATCCGCTTCTCACCCGGCGCGATGCGGACGCTCAAGGCCCAGCACCCGGTCCTTGAGCGCCGGGAACTGTTCCCTCGTCACGGCCACCTTCGCCGGGTCGAAGTCCACCGTGAGGATCTCCTCGCCCGCGCCCGCCTGGGCGAGGACCTCGCCCCAGGGGTCGACCACGATCGAGTGACCGGCCTGGGGAACTCCGGCGTGCGTACCGGCCGTTCCACATGCGAGGACGAAGGACTGGTTCTCGATCGCCCGGGCCTGGGCGAGGAGGGTCCAGTGGGAGCGGCGGCGTTCGGGCCAGCCCGCGGGGAGGACGAGGGTCTCGGCGCCGGCGTCGACGAGGCCGCGGAAGAGTTCGGGGAAACGGAGGTCGTAGCAGGTGGCAAGACCCAGCACCGTCTCGGGGAGACGGACCGTCATCAGCTCGCTGCCCGCGCCCATCAGTACGGCCTCGCCCTTGTCGAAGCCGAAGCGGTGGATCTTGCGGTAGGCGGCGGCCAGTTCACCGGAGGGGGAGAAGACGAGGGACGTGTTGTAGAGGGGGCCGTCCGGGTCCCGTTCCGGGATCGAGCCCGCGTGCAGCCACACGCCCGCGTCGCTCGCCGCCTTGGCCATCGCCTCGTAGGTCGGGCCGCTGTCGAGAGGCTCCGCCTCCTCGGCGAACCGCTCGTAGGCGAACGCACCCGTCGTCCACAGCTCCGGCAGGACGACGAGATCGGAACCGGCTTGCTCGCGGACGAGGGACGCCACCCGAACCCTGCGGGATTCGACCGATTCGCCCTCGTCTACGGCGATCTGGATGAGGGAGGCGCGCACACTACCACCGTCCTGGCATTCGAGCCGTTCACACGGGCCTACGATCGTCACACGAAAGCACTGCCGGGGTGCCTCACAGCAGCGTAACTTAGCGTTCCAAGACGCCCGCCGACAGCCACCTCCCGCTGGCAACGACGCCTGCCACCCGACCTGTACCGACCTGTACCGACCGCCGAGGGGTCCCGTTCCGTGAGTCTGCATCCCACTCTCCAGCCCTACGCCGACGCCTGGACCCACTCCATCGACGCGATATCCGAGCTGGTCACCCCGCTCGCGGAGGGGGAGTGGAACCGGCGAACGCCGTGCCCGGGCTGGTCGGTGCGTGACGTGGTCTCCCATGTCATCGGGCTGGACAACGAGATGCTCGGCGACCCCCGCCCCATCCACACCCTCCCCCGCGACCTCTACCACGTCACGAACGAGCACCAGCGGTACATGGAGATGCAGGTCGACGTACGCCGCCACCACACGTCGCCGGAGATGACGTCGGAGCTGGAGTACACGATCATCCGCCGCAACCGCCAGCTGCGGAACGAGTCGCGCGACCCCGGCACGAAGGTGCGCGGCCACGTCAGCACCGAGGTCACCCTCGAAGAGTCGATGCGGAACCACGCGTTCAACGTGTGGGTGCACGAGCAGGACCTGCGCACCGCCCTCGGCCGCCCCGGCAACCTGGACTCACCCGGCGCGCACATCGCCCGAGACGTGCTCCTCGCCGCGCTCCCGAAGGTCGTCGCCGACGACTCGGGCGCCCCGCGCAGTTCGGCGGTCGTCTTCGACGTACACGGTCCGATCGAGTTCCTCCGTACGATCCGCGTCGACATCCAGGGCCGCGGCACCCTGGAGACGGCCCCCGCGCTCGGCCCGGCCGCGACCCTCATCCTCGACTGGGAGACGTACGTACGGCTGGCCTGCGGGCGGGTCACCGTCGACTCGGTGTCGGACAAGGTCAAGGCGGACGGCGATCCGGAGCTGTCCGCTTCGATACTGCGGAACTTCGCCGTCACCAAATAGCGGTCTCCAAGCAGCAGTCTCCAAATAGCGGTCTCCAAATAGCGGCGGCGGAGCGGAAATTCGTTGTCGCCGGGCGGGCGTCTGTCGCTAGCCTCCGCCGCATGTCTGACGTGACGTCCGAAACCGCACATACGGAGAGCGCCGAGCCCGACGACGGGCCTCCCCGGCTCACCCGGCTCGCTTTCCACAGCCCCCTCTCCGAGGCGCGGGCCGACGGGATCGTGCGACGGCTGGCCGGTGCCGGGCCGCGCACGGTGCTCGACATCGGCTGTGGCTGGGGCGAGTTGATGCTCCGGGTCCTGACCGCCGTACCGGAGGCGCGGGGTGTCGGGGTCGATGTGAACGCGCGGGATCTGGCACGTGGGCGGCGGGACGCCGAGGCGCGGGGGCTTGCCGAGCGGGTCGAGTTCGTCGAGGAGTCGGCCGTGGGGACGGAGCGCGGGCCGGCCGATCTGGTGCTGTGTCTGGGGGCGAGCCAGGCCCTCAGTGACGCGGAGCCTCCCCGGCACACGGCTGAAGCCCTGCGGGAGTTGCGGCGGCTCGTCGTCGACGGAGGGCGCGTGCTGCTCGGTGAGGGGTTCTGGCAACGCCCGCCCACGACGGCCGAGTTGGCCGGGATGTGGCCGGAGGCGCGTGCCGACGAGCACTACGACCTGGGGGCGCTCGTCGATCTCGCGGTGGCGGCCGGGTTCCGGCCCGAGTGGACCGAGACGGCGAACGCGGACGAGTGGGAGGAGTTCGAGTCGGCGTACCAGGCGGACGCGGAGGTGTGGCTCGCCGGGCACGGCGACCATCCGCTGGCCGCCGCCACCCGCGAACGGCTCGACCGGCACCGGGCCCAATGGATGAGCTACCGGGGCGTGTTGGGCCTCGCGTACCTCACCCTCGTAGCGGCATAAGAAAGTCGTGTGAGAGCGGTGTGAGCGGAGGCGGGTTCACGCCGGCACGTGGACCGTCTCCACCCGGCTCGCCACGAGGCGTTCGCTCTCGCGGCGGGCCGCCCGGCGGCGCAGCCGGAGGATCTGGCTGACGCCGACCGCCTGGAGGACGAAGATCACCGAGAAGGCGATCGAGTAGTTGTCGCCGGTCGCGTCGAGGAGCACGCCGACCAGGAACAGGGTCGTCATCGAGGCCACGAAACCACCCATGTTGGTGATTCCGGAGGCGGTGCCCTGACGCTCCGGCGGGTTGGCCGGGCGGGCGAAGTCGAAGCCGAGCATCGAGGCGGGACCGCAGGAACCGAGCACCGTGCAGAGCACGATCAGCAGCCACATCGGCGCGTGGTCGCCGGGGTAGAGCAGCGTGACCGCCCACACGAGGGCCGTGGCGCCGACCGTGCCGAGTGCCAGCGGCAGCCGCGCGGTGTGGTGCCGGGCGACGATCTGGCCGTAGACCAGGCCGACGAGCATGTTGGACAGGACGACCAGGGTGAGGAGTTCGCCGGCGGTGGCCCGGGACAGGCCCTGCGCCTGGACCAGGAACGGCAGGCCCCACAGGAGCAGGAACACCATCGCCGGGAACTGGGTGGTGAAGTGCACCCAGAGGCCGAGGCGGGTGCCGGGTTCGCGCCAGGAGGCGGCGATCTGGCGGCGGACGTAGGCCGCGCCCCGGTGCGGGAAGGGTTCCGGTTCGTGCCCGTCCGGGTGGTCCTTCAGGAACAGAAGAAGCAGGACGAGGACCACAACCCCCGCGAGCGCGCTGCCCGCGAAGGCGGCCGTCCAGCCGATGCCGTGCAGCAGGCGGGCGATCACCAGGGTGGAGACGAGATTTCCGGCCATTCCCGCGAGGCCCGCGAGCTGGGCGACCATCGGGCCGCGGCGCGCCGGGAACCAGCGGGTGCCGAGGCGCAGCACGCTGATGAACGTCATCGCGTCACCGCAGCCGAGCAGCGCGCGGGAGGCGAGGGCGGTGCCGTAGGAGGGGGAGAAGGCGAAGCCGAGCTGCCCGGCGGTGAAGAGGACCACGCCGATGGTCAGCACCTTCTTCGTCCCGAGGCTGTCGACGAGGAGGCCGACGGGTATCTGCATGCCCGCGTAGACCAGCAGTTGGAGGATCGAGAAGGTCGACAGGGCCGAGGCGTTGACGTGGAAGCGCTCGGCCGCGTCGAGGCCGGCGACACCGAGGGACGTGCGGAAGATGACGGCGACGAAGTAGACGGAGACGCCGATGCCCCACACGGCGAGCGCCCGGCGGCCGCCGGGCGGATCGCCGGGAAGGGACATCGCCCCACTGGAACTACTACTGCTACTACTGCTACTGCTACTGCTGCTCATCGAACCTCGCCCCGGGCCAGGTGGGAGAACCAGTCGACGTGCTGGTGGACGATCCCGGCGGCCGCCTCGGCGTCGCCGGTGCGCAGCGCGTCGAGGATCGCCGCGTGCTCGGTGAGGGTCTTGGCGATGCGGTCGGGGTGCGAGTGCATGATCGCGACGCCCATCCGCAGCTGCCGGTCGCGGAGTTGGTCGTAGAGACGGGAGAGGATCTCGTTGCCGCCGCTGCGGACGATCTCGGCGTGGAAGCAGCGGTCGGTGACGGCGGCGCCGGCGAGGTCGCCCGCGGCGGCCTGTTCCTTCTGCCGCGCGAGCAGCTCTTCCAGCCGGGCGATGAGGGTCGGGGACGCCGGTACGACCTTGCGGACCGCGTGCTGCTCGACCAGCATCCGGGTCTCGACCACGTCCGCGATCTCCTGCGAGGAGACGGGCAGGACCAGGGCGCCCTTCTTGGGGTAGAGCTTGATCAGCCCTTCGACCTCCAGGCGCAGCAGTGCCTCGCGCACGGGTGTCCGTGACACTCCGACGGCCTCGGCCAACTCGCCCTCGGTGAGCAGCGTTCCGCCTTCGTAACGCCGGTCCAGGACACCCTGTTTGACGTGGGCGTAGACGCGGTCGGCGGCGGGGGGTTGCTTGACGACAGGGGGTGAGGTGAGTGACGGAGCGGGGGACGGGGACGGCATGAGGACATCATAGATACAACACGTACGCATGAGGACGGGCGGTCCAGGATGCGGACGGAACCGAACGGGGTCGGGGGTGCGTCTACGGAGGTGCATTTCCGCGGCCGGTTCTCGGGGGCGTTTCACACATTCGGGGAACCCGGCGCAGCAACCGCACAACCTTCTGTGCTACTTACGTGTCACACACGTACGGCCCTTTCTTTCCCCCCTCCAACTGGGCCGTTCCTCAGGGGCATTCAACGTATTCGGGGTACCTCAGTTGATTACTGCCATTACCGGCATCAAGGGCAGCCGCTTCCGCAGAGCCGCCGCGGTCACCGTGACCGCAGGCGCCGTGCTCGCGACCGGCGCCCTGACCGCGGCACCCGCGCAGGCTGTCACGACGCCCACGATCGTGGCCAAGGGCGGCTACCTGATGAACAACGCCAACGCGTCGTCGTTGTTCAACAAGAAGGCGGACACCAAGCTGTCCACCGGGTCGACCACGAAGATCATGACCGCCAAGGTCGTGCTCTCCCAGTCGAACCTGAACCTCGACGCGAAGGTCACCATCCAGAAGGCGTACAGCGACTACATCGTCGCCAACACCGCCTCCTCCGCCCACCTGATCGTCGGCGACAAGGTCACCGTCCGCCAGCTCCTCTACGGCCTGATGCTCCCGTCCGGCTGTGACGCGGCGTACGCGCTGGCCGACAAGTACGGCGCCGGCTCGACCCGGGCCGCGCGCGTGAAGTCGTTCATCGGCAAGATGAACTCGACCGCGAAGACGCTCGGCCTGACGAACACGAAGTTCGACTCGTTCGACGGCATCGGCAACGGCAACAACTACTCGACGCCGCGCGACCTCACGAAGCTCGCCAGCAACGTGATGAAGAACGCCACGTTCAAGACGGTCGTCAAGACCAAGTCGTACAAGGCGAAGACGATCACGAAGACCGGCAGCACCCGCACGATGGCTGCCTGGACCAACACGAACACCCTGCTCAACAGCTACAGCGGCACGATCGGCGTGAAGACCGGCTCCGGCCCCGAGGCCAAGTACTGCCTCGTCTTCGCCGCCACCCGCAACGGCAAGACCGTCATCGGCACGGTTCTCGCGTCCACTTCGGTGGCCCAGCGCGAGACGGACGCGAAGAAGCTGCTCAACTACGGCTTCGCGCGGCTCGGCTGACATCCAGTCAGCTCTCTGATCGACACCGAGGGACCTGCCGCATGCCAGCGGCGGGTCCCTTTGTCGTACGGCGGCTTCTGTCGTACGGCTGCTCGTACGGCTGTCGCGTGAGGAGTTGGGTCGGCGGTGTCGGCGAACGACCGGGAACTGGCGCGGTACTTCGTCCTTGAGGGCGCCCGAACTCTGCTCGGCCAGGCCGGTGGACACCCCTGACCGCTCCTGAACTCGCGCTGCGTTTCCCCCGGTTGAAGGAGTTCCTGCTGAACTACTTCGGCCAGGACGGACTCGCCGTCGACGACGCACCCAGGTGGGCCGTGAACGCGACCCAGGTGGTGGGGGTGAGCCGGACTATAGAGCCGTTCACGTCCTTCGAGTCACGAACGGCCACCGTGTCGGGTGCATTGCAGGCGACTTCGACGCACTGTTGTCCGGCGTCTCCGCCGCTGTAGCTGGACTTGACGAACACGAACTCTGTCACCGGATCTACATCTCCTTGCGAATGGCTTCGATCAGGTCGAGAGCGTTGCGCTCCGCAAGTCCCACCCGTGCGATGCGGTCGAAGATCCGACCGTGCCGGGCCGCGTCCTCCTCGCTCTCCAACCAGAGCGTAGAAGAGGGTACGTCCATGTGTACGACGTCCAAGGCACCGGGTTCGGCGAACGAGACAATGCTGAACGCGCCGATCATGCCCGGATTGGCACCTGCCAGATATGGCACCACCTGCAAGGTCACCGTGTCAGTGCGCGCCAGGTCCAGCAGATGTCCCAACTGTTCCTTCATCACAGCGCGGCCGCCTACAAGTTGGCGTAGCGCTCCCTCGTGCACCACGGCCCACAACTCCAGAGGCCGCTCCGAACTCAGCCGCGCCTGACGAGCCAGTCTGGCCTCCACGAAGGGTTCGATCTCGCCCGGGTCCTCCCACGATCCCGCGCCGACGGCCACCGCCCGCGCGTAATCCGGTGTCTGCAACAGGCCGGGGACGAAGGCGAGTTCCCAGGTACGCATGCTGGTGGCGATGTCCTCCAGTGCCACGTACTCGACCATCGCGGAAAGCTGCGGGTACTGGTTCCACCAACCACGAGCCTTGCGTCTCTCACGGTCCGTCCTCGCAAGGGTCAGCAACCGCCCGATCACCGGCTCAGCCGTCTCGCCGTACAGGTGGCAGAGCGCGCGAATGTCCGGATCACGGACCGGCACCTGCCCGCGCTCCATCTTCGCGACCTTGGCCACCGACGCCGACAACGCCTCGGCGGCATGCGCCTGACGCAGCCCCCGCACCTCGCGCATGCGAAGCAGTTCACCGCCCAGCCGCCGCGCAAGCACGGTCGACACGGACACACCGCGATCAGGGTTTCTACCTGCCATGTCGCCTTCCCTTCGGCCGAGTTGGTCACAGTCTGTGTGGTCACCGTACGGCGAGCAAGCAAGTTCGAGTAGAAATTTATGGCCTCATACTTGCTGGCCCACACTTCGCACCGCTACCGTCAGTACTGAATCACCCACCCAGTGAAACCAGTTGGCGGAAGTGCACCGCGCTGCCCGCACCCGGCACAGCACGGCAGAGCCACCCCACCTGACCCCGTCCCCCATCGCACAAGGAGGTGCGCCCCGGTGACCGACTCCTGTCCTCCCGGACTCCCCAAACCCCACGACCGCCGCTACGACCACTACGACGCCGTCACCTACACCCCGTACCCGATCAACATCCCCCGCGCCCGCAGACACGTCGCCCACCTCACCGCCGCCTGGGGACACCCCCACTCCGCCGGCGACGCGGCGCTACTGGCAAGCGAGTTGTGCACGAACGCCTTACTCCACGGCTGCCTCCGCGACCGTCTGTTCCGCGTGGAGACGTCCCTCACCGGCAACGCCCTGCGCGTGGCGGTCACCGACCCG
Organism: Streptomyces sp. N50; assembly: GCF_033335955.1. Taxonomy (GTDB): domain Bacteria; phylum Actinomycetota; class Actinomycetes; order Streptomycetales; family Streptomycetaceae; genus Streptomyces. The sequence continues at coordinate 4,598,579 of NZ_CP137549.1, read as the reverse complement.
AGAGGCGAACGGCTCCCGTACCCCCAAACCTCCACCTCCGACGACCAGTTCGGCCGCGGCCTGCTCATCGTCCGTACGCTGGCCGCCCGTTGGGCCGTGGAGAGACTCACCGTCGGCAAGACCGTCTGGGCGGAGTTGGACCTCCCAAGCCCCTGAACGCCCTCGCTTCCGGGCCGCTGCGAACCGTAGGATTATTGCAACAGCAAGTGACGTGTGAGGCCGACGCGACGGGGGCGGGGATACAGCGTGGCAGTACCCGGAACCGGCACGGGCCAGGGCGGCAACCCTGACCTGCACGTGTCGTCCAAGGACCTCACCAAGCTCGCCGGCGACCTCGACGACATGCAGGACCACCTCGACAAGCAGGTCAAGCGGATGGACGCGATCGTCGACCGCGTCGAGGCCGGCTGGCAGGGCCCGGCGGCGACGGCGTACCGCGAGTTCCACCGCGCGGCGACCGAGGACGCCGTACGCATCCGCGAAGTGATGAAGCTCCTGGAGCAGGCCGTACGGATGAGCCGCGACGGCTTCTCCTCGAACGACATCGAGGTGCTGGAGCACATGCGGACGATCCAGGTCGACATCGGCAGCGAGGTCGACAAGCTGTCCACGCCGAACGCGGAGGCGACGGGAGATACGCCGGCGCCGCCACCGCCACCGCCCCGCAGCAGCCTCGACTCCTTCTGATCCATCTGACCCTTCTGAACGAGGGCCGCCAAGTGCCCGTCATCCAGCCGCAGTTACCGACCGATATCCAGGGGGATCATGTCGACCGGGGCTTCCGCCGACGACGGCCACATATCCGTCTCCTTCGCCACGCTCCACGACCTCACCGCCGAGCTGGAGGACATCCTCAAGCAGCTCAACGGCAAACTCGACGACCTCTACGACCGTGCCGAACCGGTCGTCCTGTCGTGGAAGGGCGAGGCCCGCGAGGTCTTCGTCCAGAAGTTGGATGAGTGGGACCGGTCGGCACAGGATCTGCAGGCCGCGCAGAAGTGGCTGCACGCGTATGTCACGACTGGTCACGCGAACTACTCGGCGGCTCATCGGGCGGTGCTGCGCGGCTGGGGAGCGGCCTGATGGCAACACCCTCACCTCAGCCGAGTCCGTCCACCAGCCCCACCGCCAGTGACACCGAACCGGCTCCCGAACCCAGTGCCTCCCAGCCCGAACCGAGCCCCGGCACCTCTCCGGATCCCCACTACGAGCCGCCACCCCCGAAGGCCACCGAATCCGACGGCCGCCCTTCGGACGCTCGCCGCGCGTGGGAACGGGAACAGTTGAAACAGCCCGCGCCCGACAGCGGGAGCGGCTTCGACATCAAACCGGGGCACGTCTACTACACGTCCACGGTGATCCGCGACGAGCAGTTCACCTTCCACAAGACGGCCGGCCGACTCGTGCAGGACGTCGACCATCGACAGGCGGCCGGGAACGGCGGTGGCCCCGACGACTTCGCCGGTGCCTACGACGACGTGGCCAAGGAGTTCCTGAAGACGTGGGCGGAGTGCGTGGCCAGTATCGGCGGCGTCTCGCTCGGGCTGACCAACACAGCGAACAACTACATGGCGGCCGACTGGCACTCCCGGGGCATCTTCGGACCACCGCCCCGCCGGGACGCTCCGATCGGCGTCGGCAAGGTTTCGTACGGACCCGTCGCCTCCATCAAGTGGACCGGCACCGGCGATGGCTCGGACATTCCCTTCGTGGCCGCGATAGGCGATGTCCCGGACTTCCTGGCCGACTTGATCAAACCGGCGATCGAGGAAGGGCTGCGCCTCGGCAGAACCCACGAGATCACTCCCGGCGCCGAGACGGACAACCTCCGCAGCATCGGAAACGCATGGGAAGCGGCCGGCAGAGCGGCACAGTCATCGGCCGACAGCTTCACCCAGGACATCGGGTATCTGACGGACAGCGGCAACAACGACTGGCAGAGCGCGATGAACGCCTTCTGCCAGTCGATCTGGGGCACCACCGCGTGGGGCGGCCGACGGGACGGCGACAACAACGCCATACCGCCGTCCCAGACCGGCGGCCGCGACTGGCGTACCAATCCCAGTACGGCGCCCGCCGACCGGCGCCCCGTCATCGAGGTCCTCAAGAAGACCGGTGACGACATGAAGCAGATCTTCCACGATGTCGCGGACGCCGCCGAGAAATGCCGGAAGACGACCGAGCGCCTGGCCTTGGAGGCCACGAAGGCGACTGTCAACGACATGGTCCCGGACGGCTTCTCCTGGGACGAGCTCACCAAGCTGAGTGCCTATGCCACGTTCGCCGAGATCGTCCTGAAGTTCCGGTCGCACATGGACAAGGGAGGCTGCGATGCCGCCGTCGAGACCTATCACAAGGCGTTCCACGACGGCGCCGATCGCCTCCGTAAACTGCTTCCCGAACTGACCGAAGCCGCCATGAGCGCTCCGACGTACGAGGCCGAGGAAGCCCGCGCCGAGGCGTTCGGGGCGCGTTCCCTGACCGAATTCAAACCTGGTCATGTGTGGTCCACACCCGGTGACGCGGACAACGGGATCTACAGAGTCGACCTGGCGTCCACGGAGTGGCTGGAGAATTCCCACACCGTCTCGAAGCATGTCGGCCTGACGGACGACCAGTTGGCACAGCGTCTGCGCGATGAGCTGAAGAAACCGCCCCGGCCGGGAACCGAATGGCCCTATGGGCAGCCGAAGGTCGCCGAAGCGTCGTCCTTCAAGGACCTGGAATCAGCACAGAAGATGACTCAGTTCAACATCGACAAAAACGCGGACGAAATCAAGAAATGGATCGCGAACCATCCGGACAAGGGGGGTCGACTGGAGATCACAGTCCCCGAGACCCCTTATGGACACAGCGGTCGGAGCATCGGCAAGGAAGAAATCAAGACCGACGAATTCCCGGCTTCGAAGGCCAATTACGTGGACGGGGTCGAGACTCGCCTTCTCTACGACCCTAACCTCGACCCCCCTTTCACAGTCGTGACCTCGATGCCGAGGAACGTGAAGAAGTAGGATGCCCTGCATGACACACCAGGAATCCGTCGGCTACTCGAATCTCGCGGGTGCCCGTAAGCTGTTGGAACCCTACGACGGCTGGAGACGCCGGATTCCAGACGATTCAGCCGAGTGGCAGAAGAAACTCTTCCCGCTGATGCGCGGCATCAAGAACGCGGAATTGGACGGCGGTCGCACACTGCAGGAGATTGCGGCCGAACTACGTGTTGCGGCTGAACTTTTCGAGGCCTTCCCCGACGGTTCCCACGGTGCTCTCAACAGAATCCCGCAGGCGAGGACCGGATCACGTACACCTGCGGCACTGCGGGAGATCGCCGAGCACCTGGAGAGCTGGAACTCCGACTGGCGTACATGGGAGGAAACCCCCATGGACATCTGGGAATTGAGCCTGCGCTTTCCTCGCCTCAGCCAGATCCTGCCCATCTATTTCGGCCAGGACGGCGTGGCCATCAGCGATGACATGCACGACGCCACGTCCGATGACGGTATCCGTATGTACATCGACGAGACCCACCCGCGCTGTCCGTGGCACCTGCCGAGTGTGGTCTCCGAGTGCTATCAGGCAATGGCCCTTTTCCACACCGAGGGGCAACTGGACCGGTTCTTCAGTGGGGCCGCGATGAGCGGAGGTTCGGGCACCGAGGACTTCGTCGACTTTTTTCCCCTCTTCGCGCGGCTCTGCGTCGAGCACATGCGTGAGGCCCACTCGTCCCTGTGGGAAACCGAGTAGAGCGCGAGAGGACCGGTCCACCATGCGCACCCGCACCGCCACCTACCCCGACCGAGAAACCGCCCAATGGGCCACCCAACAGACCGTCACCGCCAACGAGCAGGCCATCCACCGCTGGCTCGCCCGGTCCACCCGCCCCCGCCTGACCATCGAGGCGTCCTGGCCCTCCCGCCCCGAACCGGTCGGCCGGGTCCTGCTCCAGGCGATGATGCTGGCCGGACGCGAACCCGTCGACGTCCGCGCGGCCCGCGTGATCCTGAAGCGGGACGCGTCCCGCCCGCACGGCTTCGCCGTCCACGCCACGTTCCCGATGTACCTGTGACGACGACCCGCAGAGGCTGATCCCGTGCCCTTGAGCCCCCTCGAACACGACCGCCGCTACGGCGAGTTGGACCAGGTGATCCGCGCCTACGCCGGTCAGCCGGCCGACGACACCCCGGACAAGCCGAGCGAGGCGCTGACCGCCTATCTCCGCCACACCTGGCACAGCCGCCCCTGGGCCCTCGCCGTCGCCGAGCGCCAACTCCGCGAGTACGCCGACAACCCTCCCGGCCGACTCCGCCTGCGCCTCGGCGAGTTCTACGTGATCCCGGACGTGGGACTCCCCGAGGCAGAGATCCAGCAGTGGCTGTACTGCCTCGCCGACCGCATCAAGCACAGCGTCGAGGAAGGCGAGGTCCCGCCCCCGGCCACCCCCGCCACCCACTGGGAATGGCACGCCCGCTTCCCGGAACTCGGCCAGTTCCTCGGCGGCTGGTTCTCCCAGGACATGCCGGACGAGTTCGACGACCACGACGCGGCGACCGACGACTACCGCACCTCGACCGACCCGTACCTCGTCGCCCGCCTCACCGGCGAACTCCACGAACTCCTCACCCTGGACCTCGACGAGTCCGACTACGCCCTCGCCGTCGCCGAGTTGGGCATGGAGGTCGACCCGCCGGCACCGTACTCACCGAGTGGTTGGCTCGCCCTCGTCGCCGACCGGCTGACCACACCGCCCGCCGACTACGGGAACCCTGCGGCCCAGAACTGAGCCGCGCGCCCCCCACTCACAGAGACGCGCGGCCCATGGACGCAACAGCCACTACCCCCAGGTGATCAACCGCTTCGGCTGCTCCAGAATCGCCGCCACATCCGCCAGCACCTTCGACCCCAACTCCCCGTCCACCAACCGGTGATCGAAGGACAACGCCAGCGTCGTCACCTGACGCGGCTTCACCTTGCCCTTGTGGACCCACGGCTGGAGCTTGATCGTGCCGACCGCGAGGATCGCGGACTCGCCGGGGTTGAGGATCGGCGTACCGGTGTCGATGCCGAAGACACCGACGTTGGTGATGGTGACCGTGCCCCCCTGCATCGCCGCCGGGGAGGTCTTGCCGTCCCTCGCCGTGGCCACCAACTCGCCCAGCGCCTCGGCCAGTTGAGGCAGCGTCTTCGCGTGGGCGTCCTTGATGTTCGGGACGATCAGGCCGCGCGGGGTGGCCGCCGCGATGCCGAGGTTGACGTAGTGCTTGAGGACGATCTCCTGGGCGGCCTCGTCCCAGGACGCGTTGATGTCCGGGTTGCGCTTGATGGCGACGAGGAGGGCCTTCGCGATCAGCAGGAGCGGGTTCACCCGCAGGCCCTGGAGCTCCTTGTCCTGCTTGAGCTCCTCCACCAGCTTCATCGTCCGCGTCACGTCCACCGTCACGAACTCCGTGACATGCGGCGCCGTGAACGCCGAACCGACCATCGCCGCCGCCGTCGCCTTGCGCACGCCCTTCACCGGGACCCGGGTCTCCCGGCTCGTGTCGTACGTCGCCGGAGCGGCGGCCGGAACCACCTGGACCTGAGCCCGCGGTGCCGTCGGCACCGGCGCCTGAGGCACCGCCACCGCCGCGTGCACGTCCTCGCGCGTGATGACGCCGTCCGGGCCCGACGGGGTCACCGTCGCCAGGTCGACGCCGAGGTCCTTCGCCAGCTTCCGCACCGGCGGCTTGGCAAGGGGGCGGGACTGCGCCACGGCGGCCCCGGTCTCGGTGGGCGTCGGCGTCGCCGTCGGCGTCGCGTGGCCGTTCAGCTCCGCCTGTACGGCCGCCACCGCCACCGACACGGCCTCCTGCGCCGGGATGTCCGCCCCCTTGCGCGGCCTGCGCTTCGTGGCGGACGTGGATACTCCGTAACCCACCAGTACCGGTGTGCGGGCCGCCGGCTTCTCCTCCGCCGGGGGCTCGGGTGCGGCCGCGGCCGCCGGAGTCCCGGCGGGGGCACCCCCCGCCACATCCACCGCGATGATGGACGTGCCCACGTCCACCGTCGTCCCCTCGGGGAAGCGCAGCTCGCGCACCACCCCGTCGTACGGGATGGGCAGTTCCACCGCGGCCTTCGCCGTCTCCACCTCGCAGACGACCTGGCCGTCGGTGACGGTGTCGCCGACCTGGACGTACCACTTGAGGATCTCGGCCTCGGTGAGGCCCTCGCCCACGTCCGGCATCTTGAACTCGCGTACGGACGCTTCCGCTTCAGTCATCGTCGTCACGGCCCCTCTCCTCAGTACGCCAGAGCGCGGTCGACGGCGTCGAGCACCCGGTCCAGGCTCGGCAGGTACTCCTCCTCCAGGCGGGCCGGTGGGTACGGGGCGTGATAGCCGCCGACCCTCAGTACCGGAGCCTCCAGGTGGTAGAAGCAGCGCTCCGTGATGCGGGCCGCGATCTCGCCGCCGGAGCCGAAGAACACCGGGGCCTCGTGGACCACGACCAGACGGCGGGTCTTCTCCACCGAGGTCTGGATCGCGTCGAAGTCCAGCGGGGACACCGAGCGCAGGTCCAGGACCTCCAGCGACTTGCCCTCCTCGGCGGCCGCGTCGGCGACCTCCTGGCAGAGCTTCACCATCGGGCCGTAGGCGGCGAGGGTGAGGTCCGTGCCCTCGCGGACCACGCGGGCCTTGTGGAGGGGGTCGGGGATCGACTCGGTGTTGACCTCGCCCTTGTCCCAGTAGCGCCGCTTCGGCTCGAAGAAGATCACCGGGTCGTCGCTCTGGATGGCCTGCTGCATCATCCAGTAGGCGTCCGACGAGTTCGACGGGCTGACGATCTTCAGGCCCGGGACGTGCGCGAACAGGGCCTCGGGGGACTCCGAGTGGTGTTCGACGGCGCCGATGCCGCCGCCGTAGGGGATGCGTACGACGATCGGGAGCTTCACCTTGCCCAGGGAGCGGGCGTGCATCTTGGCGAGCTGGGTGACGATCTGGTCGTAGGCCGGGAAGACGAAGCCGTCGAACTGGATCTCCACCACCGGGCGGTAGCCGCGGAGGGCGAGGCCGATGGCCGTGCCTACGATGCCGGACTCCGCGAGGGGGGTGTCGACGACCCTGCGCTCGCCGAAGTCCTTCTGGAGGCCGTCCGTGACGCGGAAGACGCCGCCGAGCTTGCCGACGTCCTCGCCCATGATGAGGACCTTGGGGTCGGACTCCAGGGCGGCGCGCAGCGATTCGTTGATCGCCTTGGCCAACGGCAGGTTCTTGAACGTCGTGGTCTGTGCCGCAGTCTGTGCCGCCATGTCACTTACCCCCCTCTTCGTCCGCGAACGACGCCTGGTAGGCGGCGAACTGGGCCCTCTCCTCGTCGACGAGCGCGTGCCCGTCCGCGTACACGTGCTCGAAGATGGCGAACCGGTCCGGGTCCGGCATGGCACGGACCGCTTCGCGCACTCGTCTGCCCAACGCCTCGCTCTCCGTCTCCAGTTCCGCGAAAAATCCCTCATCCGTGTGGTTCGAGGCCTCGAGGTACGTGCGCAGGCGCAGGATCGGGTCCTTCGCCTCCCAGGACTCGCGCTCCTCGTCGGCCCGGTACTTCGTCGGGTCGTCGGAGGTGGTGTGCGCGCCCATGCGGTACGTGTACGCCTCGACGAGCGTCGGCCCCTCGCCGTTGCGGGCCCGCTCCAGCGCCCACTTGGTGACCGCGAGGCAGGCCAGGACGTCGTTGCCGTCGACGCGGACGCCCGGGAAGCCGTAGCCCTGGGCGCGCTGGTAGAGCGGGACGCGGGTCTGCTTCTCGGTGGGCTCGGAGATGGCCCACTGATTGTTCTGGCAGAAGAACACGACCGGCGCGTTGTAGACCGCGGAGAAGGTGAACGACTCGGCGACGTCGCCCTGGCTGGAGGCGCCGTCCCCGAAGTACGCGATCACGGCGCTGTCGGCGCCGTCCATGGTGACGCCCATCGCGTAGCCCGTGGCGTGCAGCGTCTGGGAGCCGATGACGATCGTGTACAGGTGGAAGTTGTTGGTGTTCGGATCCCAGCCGCCGTGGTTGACGCCCCGGAACATGCCGAGCAGGTTGGTCGGGTCGACGCCGCGGCACCAGGCGACGCCGTGCTCGCGGTAGGTCGGGAAGACGTAGTCGTCCTCCCGGGTGGCCCGCCCGGAGCCGATCTGGGCGGCCTCCTGGCCGAGCAGCGACGCCCACAGGCCCAGCTCGCCCTGGCGCTGCAGGGCGGTGGCCTCGGCGTCGAAGCGGCGGGTGAGCACCATGTCGCGGTACAGGCCGCGGAGCTCATCGGGGGTGATGCCGGCGACGTACTTGTCGTACGGGGCGGTCTTCGCGTTCTTGACTCGCTTGCCCTCGGGCGTCAGCAGCTGGACGAGGTCCGGGTCGGCGCCCTTGGCCTTGCTTCCGGCGCTGCGTCGCGGCTTGCGCGGGGCAGTGCTCTCCACGGTCACGTGTGCTCCTCCGTCGGTCCGGCTCCCCGGGTTCGCCGGGTGCCAGTGCGGCTCACCTGCGCCCCACGGACGCACAGGGTGGGTGCGGTTCGTCGGGAACAGGCGTGACAGGTGCCCCGGCGAGCGCCCTGCAACAGGCACGTTACCCAGTGCTCCACAATTCTGTGAAACCCCTCCTGACCTGCGATTTTGCTTGGATTTCCAAGTAAATCGCGAAAGTCGGGAACAAGTCCTGGTCACAGCCTTGCAGGGGGCCGGAACAACGGCACGTTATCCCGCTCACCTCGGGCACGGGAAGAGGCCGTATGTGAGACTTACCGCGTGCGCGAAACCGGAAAAATCAGCATTTTCCTCGTCGATGACCATGAAGTCGTCCGGCGTGGCGTCCACGAGATGCTCTCCGTCGAGGACGACATCGAGGTCGTCGGCGAGGCCGGTACGGCGGCCGACGCGCTGGTGCGGATCCCGGCCGTGCGCCCGGATGTGGCGATTCTCGACGTACGGCTCCCGGACGGCAGCGGGGTCGAGGTGTGCCGGGAGATCCGCGCCCGGGACGAGTCCGTGAAGTGCCTGATGCTGACCTCCTTCTCGGACGACGAGGCCCTCTTCGACGCGATCATGGCGGGCGCCTCCGGATACGTCCTGAAGGCCATCCGGGGGAACGAACTGCTGAGTGCCGTACGGGACGTCGCGGCCGGCAAGTCGCTGCTCGACCCGGTGGCGACCGCCCGCGTCCTGGAGCGGCTGCGCAACGGCGGCCCCCAGCAGGACGAGAAGTTCGACTCCCTCACCGACCAGGAGCGCAGGATCCTGGATCTGATCGGGGAGGGGCTCACCAACCGGGCGATCGGCGAGCGGCTGCACCTCGCGGAGAAGACCATCAAGAACTACGTGTCGAGTCTGCTTTCCAAACTCGGTATGGAGCGGCGCTCGCAGGCGGCGGCCTATGTGGCGCGGAGACAGGCCGAGCAGCAGCGTCATTAGGGACCAAAGACCCCTCCCCCGGAGGGGCCGCTCATCCGACAGTAAGTGCATGCCCACCGACCAGCAGCTGGCCGTCGATCTGCTCGCGCGCACCGACCACGGCCGGGTGGCCACCACCCTGGACGCGCTGCCCTTCCTGGCCCCCGCCCGGCACATCGTGGCGGACGAGCGGCTGCTGCTGCGGATGCCCCGGAGCCACGGCCATCACCACGCGTGCGTGGACCGTGTCGTCGCGTACGGTGCCGACAACCTGGACTCGGCCGGGCCGGACGACGACCTGTGGTCCGTACAGGTGGTCGGCACGTGCGAGCCCCATGAGCCGACGGCGGAGCAGGTCGAGCGGTTCGGGCCGGCCCGGGACGCGATGGTGTACCTGCGCATCGAACCCCGGCTCAGCACCGTGCACTCCCCGGACGGCGGCCTGGAACGGCGCTTCGGGCCCACCCTGTGACCGAAAGCGACCATCGACGACCGAGCGGTGACTTTCTGTGACAAACCGCAGCTCAAGGGCCCACCCCGTGCCCTAGCATCGGCCGCGTGCCGCCCTTACGTGTACCACCCCCCGTGCCCCACGCGCCCCCGCTGGGCGCCCTCCTCCGCCAGTACGCCGCCGGGTCCGCCGTCACCTGCGAACCCGTCGAGCAGGGCCTGCTGAACCGCGGCTACCGGCTCCGCACCACCCAGGGCCGCTACTTCCTGAAGCACCACTTCGACCCCGAGACCGCGGACCCGGCGGCGATCGCCCGCCAGCACACCGCGACCCGACGCCTCGCCGACCTCGGTGTCCCCGTGGCGCCCCCGCTGCCCGCCCGCGACGGCCGTACGGTCGCCGTCGTCGGCGGTCACGCCTACGCCCTGCACCCCTGGATCGACGGCAGGCACCGCCACGGCGGCCAGTTGACCACCGGTCAGTGCGGGCGCCTCGGCGCGCTCCTGGGGGTCGTCCACGCGAGCCTGGAGCGGGTCATGCCGGGGCGGCGCGAGGAGTGCGCGCCGGGGGCCGACCCCGCCGACACCTTCGCCCTCATCGACGACCTCCTGGGGCACGTCCGCCGGCACCGACCCGCCGACGCCTTCGACGAACTGGCCCGCCACCGGCTCCTGGAGCGGCGCGAGCTGCTGGAGCGGCACGCGGACCGACGGCCGCCGCGCGGGGCCTCCGTGGGGTGGACGCACGGGGACTTCCACCCCTTCAACCTGCTCTACAAGGGCGACGCCCCCGCCGCGATCGTCGACTGGGACCGCCTCGGCGTCCAGCCCCGCGCGGAGGAGGCCGTACGCGCCGCCGCGATCTTCTTCGTACGGCCCGACGGAGCCCTGGACCTGCCGAAGGTACGGGCGTACGCGCACGCGTACCGGCGTTCCGCGGGCGCCGGTCCCTCCGAACTGGCCGCCGCCGTGCACCGGGTGTGGTGGGAGCGGCTCAACGACTTCTGGATGCTGCGCTGGCACTACGAGCGGGGCGACACCCGCGCGGACCCCCAGTTCCCGGCCGCGTCGGCGCTCGCCGTGTGGTGGACGCGGGAGTACGACGCGGTGTGCGAGGCGTTCGCGGAGGGCGCCCCCTAGGGACAGCGGAAAACAGCACGCGCGCGTGGACCCCTGTTACGGGGTGCACGCGCGCGTGAGTGCTTCGGTGCCGGTGGTCCGGGCCGGGTCAGCCGCCGCCCAGGGCGCCCGCGACCGTACCGCCGCTGTCGTCCCCGCCGGCGTCACCGGTGCCGCCCGTGTCCGTCGGGTCCACCGACGTCGTCGCGGACGGGGTGTCCGACGGCTCCTCGGAGGCCGTCGCCGACGGGGTGCTCGAAGGCTTCTCGCTGGCCGTCTCGGTCGGGGTGTACGAGGGCGTGTACGACGGCGTGTAGTCCGAACCGGAGCTCGTACCGCTGTCGTCCGTGTCCGTCTCGGACGGCGAGGCCGTCGCGTCGTCGCTCGGCGTCTCGGTGGCCGTGTCGTCGGTCGCGGTCTGCGAGGTCGTGGGCGACTGGCTGGTGCCCGAACCGCCGCTGCCGTTGCCGGTGGTGTTCAGCGCCAGCGCGACACCCGCCGCGATGGCGATCACCGCGAGCACGGCGAGGATCCACAGCTTGCCGCGGCCGCTGCCGTGGTTGCCGTGCCCCTCGAAGCCGCCGTCGTCGCCGTTGCCGTAGCCGCCCGGCAGGATCGGCTGCGGGATCTGCGTGGTCCCGGAGGAGTCGCCCTGGGGCATCACGGTCGTGCCGGCGAAGCCCCCGGGCGGGGTCCCCTGCCCGTTCGCCACGGTCACCGGGCCGGTGTTCCAGGTGCCGGTGTGGCCGCCCTGGTCGTAGAGCATCTGCAGGCCGTACTGGACGAGCCCGCGCATCTCCTCGGCCGTCTGGAAACGGTCGTCCGGGTCCTTCGCCAGGGAGCGCATGACGAGGCCGTCGAGCTCCGGCGGGCAGACGCCGTTCGACGTCTGGGACGGCGGGACCGGGATGTCCTGGACGTGCTGGTAGACCACCGACAGCGGCGTCTCGCCCGTGAACGGGGGCCGCAGCGCGAGGAGTTCGTAGAGGAGGCAGCCCGTCGCGTACAGGTCGGAGCGGTGGTCGACGGCCTTGCCGAGCGCCTGCTCCGGGGAGAGGTACTGGGGCGTGCCCATGACCATGCCGGTCTGCGTCATCGTCGTAGAAGCCCCGTGCAGGGCGCGCGCGATGCCGAAGTCCATGACCTTGACGGCGCCGTTGTGCGTGATGATCACGTTCGCGGGCTTGATGTCGCGGTGCACGATGCCGTGCTGGTGCGAGTAGGCGAGCGCCTCCAGGACGCCGGAGACGATGATCAGGGCCTGCTCGGGCCCGGGCGCCTCGGCGTTCAGGAGGAGGTCGCGGATCGTGCGGCCCTCGACGATCTCCATGACGATGTACGGCACCGACATGCCGCCCACGTAGTCCTCGCCGGAGTCGTACACGGCGACGATCGCGTGGTGGTTGAGGCCGGCCACCGACTGGGCCTCGCGCGTGAAGCGGGCCTTCGACGTCGGGTCCTCGGCCAGGTCCGAGCGGAGCAGCTTGACCGCGACCGTGCGCCCGAGCCGTACGTCCTCGGCCGCGAAAACCTCGGCCATACCGCCCCGGCCCAGTCTGTGGGTGAGCCGGTACCGGCCGTCGCCGACCAGTCCGCCGTTACCCCACAGCTCCGGTGCGTCCGACATTCCGCCGCCAGCCGCCTCGGGGTCGGACGGGCCCTGAGCGTGCTGCTGTGCCATCAGTCCTCGCCGTCGTTTCTGCCCGCGGTGCGCGCGGTGTTGTTACGGTCTCCGTCGGCCACGCTACAGGCTCGGCGCAAGCCTCCGGTCCGGGATCAGTGCCGGAATCGTCCGGAGACGGACCGGCCATCAAATCGGTATCACGGGCCGTCGTGCAAATTCTGTGTACCGCCGGTACAGCACCTGTAACGCTTCCACGACTCTTCTTTCGCGTACGGTCACGGATCGGGCACCGCGCTTGACGTGTCAGTGCCCTCCGGCAGACTTGGCCGGGAATGGCACTTTCGATCACCGAGCCGGCGCCGATGGGGGACACGGAACATGAGCCAGGACGGCCCACAGGACCGGTATGCGGGGCGGGCTCTCGCAGGTGGCCGCTATCAACTGCGCGACCTGCTCGGCGAGGGCGGCATGGCCTCGGTGCACCTGGCCTACGACTCGGTGCTCGACCGCCAGGTCGCGATCAAGACACTGCACACCGAACTCGGCCGGGAACAGGCCTTCCGCGAGCGCTTCCGCCGCGAGGCCCAGGCCGTGGCCAAGCTCACCCACACCAACATCGTCTCGGTCTTCGACACCGGCGAGGACGCCCTCGACGGCACGACGATGCCGTACATCGTCATGGAGTACGTCGAGGGCCGCCCGCTCGGCTCCGTACTCGACGAGGACGTACGGCAGTTGGGAGCGATGCCCGCCGACAAGGCGCTGAAGATCACCGCGGACGTGCTGGCCGCGCTCGACATCAGCCACGAGATGGGCCTGGTCCACCGGGACATCAAGCCGGGCAACGTGATGATGACCAAGCGCAATGTCGTCAAGGTCATGGACTTCGGCATCGCCCGCGCCATGCAGTCCGGTGTCACCTCGATGACCCAGACCGGCATGGTCGTCGGCACCCCGCAGTACCTCTCGCCAGAGCAGGCGCTCGGCCGGGGCGTGGACGCGCGCAGCGACCTGTACTCGGTCGGCATCATGCTGTTCCAACTGGTCACCGGGCGGCTGCCGTTCGACGCGGACTCACCGCTGGCCATCGCGTACGCGCATGTGCAGGAGGAGCCGGTCGCGGCCTCCTCGATCAACCGTTCCCTGCCGCCGGCCGTGGACGCGCTGATCACCCGCGCGCTGAAGAAGAACCCGAACGAGCGCTTCCCGAACGCCGAGTCCATGCGCGACGAGTGCCTGCGCGTCGCCGCCTCGCTGCACGCGGCACCCCCGAGCATCGTGCCGGGCGCGCCCGCGCAGAGCGGCGCGGGCGTCGGCTCCGCGGTCTTCCCGCCGGTCGACCAGGCGGCCCCGGCCCCCACCGGCCCGGTCCACACGCCGTACCAGCCGGGTCCCTACGGCGGCACACCCGCGCCTGTCCCCTCCTACGGCTATCCGCAGCAGGCGGGCTACCAGCCGCAGCCCTCGGTCGGGTTCGGGCAGCAGGGCATCTCGACCCCGCCGCCGTACAACCTGACCCCGCAGCACCCGACCCCGGCCTCCGGGGGAGGCGGCGGCAGGAGCAACAAGCCGGTGATCATCGGCTCGGTGGTCGTCGCCGTCGCCGCGGTCGGCGCGCTGATCGCCGCCCTGTCGATGAACAACGGCGGCGGGGACGACGCGAAGGGCAGCGGCGGCAGCGCGAGCGCGAGCACCTCGGCCACCGCGGTCGAGGGGCACCGCGACGGCGACACGTCGAAGACGATAGCGACGACCGCGTGCACGGAGCCCGAGGAGTCGTACAACGACCCCAGCAAGATCCAGGTCCCGGACTTCCAGTTCAAGTACATCAGCTCGGTCAAGTCCTGCCTGCAGGCCGCGGGCTGGAAGGTGAAGATCAGGTCCGAGGACGAGAACACCTACGGGCAGGGCACGGTCATGGAGCAGTTCCCGGCGGCCGGCACGGACGTGGACCCCAAGAGCATGCCCCAGATCCAGCTGAACGTGTCGACGGGCAACCCGTCCTGACGCCGATCATGTGGAAGGGCCCGGCAGCATCGGCTGCCGGGCCCTTTTTGTCGTGTCGGTGCGGGCTCTCGTGTGCGGGTCGGGGTTCCTACAGGTACGGGCCGCCCACACGACCGCCGCCCGGCTGGCCCTCCTCGGCGCCGTCGCCGACGCCCGGCGGCAGCGCCCGGCGCATCTGCTCCAGCTGCGCCCGCGCGGCCATCTGCTGGGCGAACAGCGTGGTCTGGATCCCGTGGAAGAGCCCTTCCAGCCAGCCCACCAACTGGGCCTGCGAGATGCGCAGTTCCGCGTCGCTCGGCGTCACGTCGTCCGTGAACGGCAGCGACAGCCGCTCCAGCTCCTCCACCAGCTCGGGCGCCAGACCGTCCTCCAGCTCCTTCACGGAGCTGCGGTGGATCTCCTTGAGCCGGGCCCGGCTGGCTTCGTCGAGGGGAGCCGCACGCACCTCCTCGAGAAGCTGCTTGATCATGCTGCCGATCCGCATGACCTTGGCCGGCTGCTCCACCATCTCCGTCACCGGGATCTCGCGGGAGTCCTCGTCCCCGGTGCCACCGAGCGCCATCCCGTCCTGTCCCACGACCAGGATCTGAGGCTTCTCCGGTGACCTTTCGTTCCTCGGCATCTCCATGCCGCCATTCTCTCGCACTCGTACATCTCACGACCGTGGTGCCCCCCTCGAAAGGTGATCCACCGTTTCCGCATGGCCGAACCCGGAGTGCCGGAGCGTCCGCACGGTGTGACGCTGGGTGCGTCGATCTTGCCGCCTCGGCTCGGGAGGGGGTCACGGACGTGACTCCATGGCTGCGTACAACGGGACTGCTGCTCGTGCTGGGCACGGGTGCGGTGGTGAGTCCGTGCGGGGGTGCTCCAGCGTACGGGGCTGTTCTGCCGTACGGGGTGGAGGCGGGGAGCGGTGGTGCCGGGGGTGGTCGCGTCGCGGTCACGGCGCCGGCATCCGGCTCCCCCTCTGCTTCCGATTCCGACCCCGCCTCCGTGTCCACTTTGAGGCCTGCTTCCGGTCCCGACGCCGCCCATGCCTCCCCCGGGCCCTCCAGGGCCGGAAGCCGGGCGGGCGAAGGACGGCAACGGCCGGGCCGTACGGCGGAACCGACCGCGGACGAGAACGAGGACGAAGGCGGCGGAGGAGACGGAGACGACACGGCCGGCCTGACGGCGGACGGTGACGACGAGGGGAGCCCCTCGGCCGGCCCCGCGAGTCCCGCCCCCGTCGACTCCGCGTCCTCTCAGGAGGCGGCACCCGTGCCGTCCTCGCCGCCGCTCCGGCCCCTGCACCAGACCGTCACCCACGCCGAGGGCACCGCCGAGCCCGTGCTGCGGATCCTGCCGCTGGGCAGCGGCCTGATCCTCATCGGGCTCGGCCTGGGCCTGGCCTTCATCGCTCTCCGGGTGCGCCGGAGCTAGGAGCGGCCGGGCCTACGGCGCGACGAGCAGCACCTTGCCGATGTGCCCGCTGTCCTCCAGCACCTGGTGCGCGGTCCCGGCCTCGCTCATCGGCAGCTCGCGGTCGACGACCGGCCGTACGTGTCCGCCCTCGATCAGCGGCCAGACATGCTCGCGTACGGCGGCGACGATGGCCGCCTTCTCGCCGAGCGGGCGGGCCCGCAGCGAGGTCGCGCTGATCGCGGCCCGCTTGCCGAGCAGCGTGGCGATGTTCAGCTCGGCCTTGATGCCGCCCTGCATGCCGATGATCGCGAGCCGCCCGTTGACGGCGAGGGCCTGGACGTTGCGGTCCAGGTACTTGGCGCCCATGTTGTCGAGGATGACGTCGGCGCCCGCACCGCCCGTGGCCTCCTGGAGCTCGGCGACGAAGTCCTGCTCGCGGTAGTTGATGAGGATGTCGGCGCCCAACTCGGCGCAGTAGTCCAGCTTTTCCTTGGTACCTGCGGTGACGGCGACCTTCGCGCCGACGGCCTTGGCGAGCTGGATCGCCATGGTGCCGATGCCGCTGGAACCGCCGTGCACGAGGAGCGTCTCGGCGGGGCGGAGGTGGGCGACCATGAACACGTTCGACCAGACCGTGCAGACCACCTCGGGCAGCGCGGCGGCCTGCTTCAGGTCGACACCGGCGGGCACGGGCAGCAACTGCCCCGCAGGAACGGCGACCTTCTCGGCGTACCCGCCGCCCGCGAGCAGCGCGCACACCTCGTCGCCGACCGACCAGCCGGACACCCCGGGGCCGATCTCGACGATCCGGCCGGAGCATTCGAGGCCGGGGTAGGAGGACGCGCCGGGCGGCGGGTCGTAGAAGCCCTGGCGCTGCATGATGTCGGCGCGGTTGACGGCACTGGCCACCACCTCGACCACCACCTCGCCCTCACCGGCTACCGGATCGGGGACCTCGCCCCACACCAGTGCCTCGGGCCCACCAGGTTCGGAAATCGTGATCGCATGCATAAGGCCGACGCTACTCCTCGTCCTCCGGCCGACCGCCGAAGGCGGGTCACCGCGGCGGCGGCCGCAGGCGGGTCACTCCGGCAGCGGTGGACGGCATGTCATTCCGGCAGGGGCCGGGTGTCCGGCGCGACCTGCGAACCCGGCGACACCCGCACGATCGTGATGAGCCGGTCGGTCAACTGAAGCGTCCCGATGGCCGGGTCGTCGTAGCCGAGCACGCGGTGCCCGCGGACGACGCTCACCACCAGGTCGTCGGTGTCGCGCGGCGACTTCCCGACCTCGGCCTTTATGACCGGGCGTTCGGTCATGTCGAGGCCGCTGCCCTGCTGGATGAGGTCCTCCATGACCATGCCGGCGGCGGGGCTGAGCACGGAGAGGCCGAGCAGACGGCCGGCCGCGCTGGCGCTGGTGATGACGGCGTCGGCGCCGGACTGCTTGAGCAGCGGCGCGTTCTCCTCCTCGCGGACCGCGGCCACGATCTTCGCGCTCCGGTTGAGCTGCCGGGCCGTGAGGGTCACCAGCACAGCCGTGTCGTCGCGCTGGGTCGCGATGATGATCTGCCGCGCCTTGTGCACCTCGGCGCGCTTGAGGACCTCGCTGCGGGTGGCATCCCCGACGACGCCGACGTATCCCTGGCTGCTCGCCGCCTCGATCGCCTTGCCGCTGGGGTCGACCACGACGACCTGTTCCTTCTTCAGGCCGGTCGCGCACACGGTCTGGATCGCGGACCGCCCCTTCGTCCCGAAGCCGATGACGACGGTGTGATCCCGCAACGTGGACCTCCAGCGGTTGAGACGCCATTCCTCCCGCGTGCGTTCGGTGAGGACTTCGAGGGTGGTGCCGACCAGGACGATCAGGAACAGCACGCGCAGCGGTGTGACGACGAGGATGTTGGTGAGCCGGGCGCCGTCGCTGACCGGGGTGATGTCGCCGTAGCCCGTGGTCGAGAGGGTGACCGTGGCGTAGTAGAAGGCGTCGAGGAGGTCGACCGAGCCGTCCGAGTTGTCGTTGTAGCCCTCGTGGTCGACGTAGACGATCAACGCGGTCGCGACGAGCAGGAACAGCGCGATGGACAGCCGTTTCGCGACCTGCTGGAAGGGGTGCTCGACCACTTTCTTCGGGAGTTCCACCCGATGGGTCACGAGATGTTCGTCCGCCTGGCGGGCGATCGCATCATGGCCCGACTGTTTCACGTGAAACACACCCCGATCCCGGCGACCGCCCAGGGCAGATCGATCAACTCCGCCTGCTGCCCCTGCCGCGCACCACCCGGCGGTACGACCGCGAGCGCGTCGGCGGCCGCGATCCCGCGCAGCATCGCCGGGCCGTTGTAGTGCAACGGCACGGCAGAGTCGCCGCGCAGCACGGCGGGGATGAGCCGGGTGTCGTACGGATGCCCGTGCACCGCGTCCTGGAGGGGCAGCGCGTACGGCTCCGGGGCGGGGTGTGCCGACAGGGTCCGCAGCAGCGGTTCGGCGAGGGTGAGCAGGCCGGAGATCGCCGCGAGGGGGTTGCCGGGCAGGCCGACGAGGTGCTGGTCGTCCTTGATGCGGGCCAGCAGCATGGGGTGGCCTGGGCGTACCTTCACGCCGTCCACGAGGAGTTCGGCGCCCATGCCGCGCAGGGTGGGGTGGACGTGGTCGACCGGGCCGGAGGCGGTGCCGCCGGTGGTGACGATGAGGTCGGCGGAGCTGCCCGAGATGGCCTTGTGCAGCGCCTTCGCGTCGTCGCGGAGCCGACGGACCGCGATGACCTCGGCGCCGAGCGCGCGCAGCCAGGACGGCAGCATCGGCCCGAGCGCGTCCCGGATGAGCCCGTCCCGGGGCAGCCCCTCGGTGAGCAACTCATCGCCCAGGATGAGGACTTCGACCCGGGGGCGGGGTACGACGGTGACCGTGTCGTAGCCGGCGGCCGCGGCGAGGCCGAGCACCGCCGGGGTCACCAGCGTGCCGCCTGGCAGCAGATGGTCGCCGCTGCGGCACTCCTGGCCACGCGGTCGGATGTCCTGGCCGTGCCCGACGTCCCGGGCCGCGTGCAGCCGGCCCTTGTCGTCGGTGCGGCCGTGCTCGCTGCGGATGACGCCGGTGGCGTCCGCGGGGACCCGGGCACCGGTCGCGATCCGTACGGCCTCGCCGTCGCTGAGCGGCTCGGACTGCGCGTGCCCGGCGAGCACCCCGTCCTCGCGTACGGCCCAGGGGCCGGGGCCCGCGACCGCCCAGCCGTCCATCGCCGAGGTGTCGAACGACGGCAGGTCGCTCAGGGCGACGAGCGGCGCGGCCAGGACGAGACCGAGGGCGGAGTCGAGGGGCACGGAGACGGGGGCTCGGCGGGAACCGGTGCGTGCGGCGCGGCCGGCGATCGCGCGGGCCTCGGGCCAGGGGGTGGCCTTGTGCTGGTCGGTGTCGGGCTTGCGCGGGGAGGCCTGTGGTGGGTGCGCGGGGGAGGTCGAGGGTGGGGGCACGGCGGGGTCGCCGGAGCCGGTGCTGCCTTCGTTCACGAGGGCGAGTACCTCCTCGACGTCGAGGTCCTCGGCGTCAGGGGCGTGCTCACCTGCGTGAATTCCGCGCGCGGTCATCCGGCGGTGTCCGCATCCGGGGCGGCCTGTGGGGCATCGGCCTTGGCGTCGGACGGGGCTTCCGGGGTGTCCTCGTCGGCCCAGCGCAGCGCGAGCGCGGCGGCCTTGCGGGCGGCCTCGGCGACGGCTTCGGGGCCGCCCTTGCCCTGCGCCGCCGCGTAACCGACCAGGAAGGTGGTCAGCGGTGCGGCGGGCCTGGCCACCCCGTGGGCTGCGTCGCGGGCGAGGTCGAGCAGGATGCCGGTGTCGACGTCCAGGTCGATGCCCAGTTCGTCCTTGACTGCGGAAATCCATTCATCCAACACGTGCCCATGCTCCCTGATGCGTGCCCTGGCGGTGGCGAGGTCGTCCCAGGTGTCGCAGTCGAAGGACGCGACGGGGTCGGGGACGCGGGTGAGATCGAGTGCGGCGGTCAGCCGGCGCAGGGGCAGTCCGGTGAGGCCGCCGTGCTCTGCGGTGAGTGCGGCCAGTTCGCGGCGGAGCGCAGACGTGCGGTACGCGGCCACGAGCGGCTGGTCACGCCCGTCCGCGTCTGTGAGCAGCGCCCCTTCGGCGCCGCTGCTCCGCAGGACGGTCAACAGCCGCCGTACGGTGGCCACTTCGAGGAACGGCAGGTCGGCGGAGAGGGCCACGACGACATCGGCGGTGGTGTGCCGCAGACCGGCGTCGAGCGCGGCGACCGGGCCCGCGCCGGGCGGATCCTCACGTGCCCAGCGCACGGGGCGGGCGGTGGGCCTCGGGTCGGCCACGACGACCGTGGTCCCGGCGTCCGCGCAGGCGGCGAGCACCCGGTCGAGCAGGGCCCGGCCGCCCACCCGCAACCCGGGCTTGTCGGCACCCCCGAGCCGTCGGGCGGCACCACCGGCGAGCACGACGGCGTCGTAGGAGGCGTCGTGAGCGGCGTCGGGGGGCTCGTGCGCGGTCACCCCCCGAGTATGCGTCCCGCCCTGATCACAGGGAACTCGCCCGCGCCGCCGTGATCACAGGTTGCGCAGCAGTACCGCCGGCTGTTCCACGCAGTCCGCCACATACCGGAGGAAACCGCCCGCCGTGCCGCCGTCGCACACCCGGTGGTCGAAGGTGAGCGAGAGCTGGACGACCTGCCGGACCGCCAACTCGCCCTCGTGCACCCAGGGTTTGGGGACGATCCGGCCGACGCCGAGCATGGCCGCCTCGGGGTGGTTGATGATCGGCGTGGAACCGTCGACGCCGAACACCCCGTAGTTGTTGAGCGTGAAGGTTCCGCCGGTGAGGTCCGCGGGCGTCAGCGTTCCGGTCCGGGCCGCCTCCGTCAGCCGCCCGAACTCCGCGCTCAGCGCCTCCGCGTCCCGCGCCTGCGCGTCCCGTACGACGGGCACGACCAGCCCGCGCTCGGTCTGCGCGGCGAAGCCGAGGTGGACCCGGTCGAAGCGGACGATCTCCCGCGCCTCCATGTCCACGCTGGAGTTGAGCTCGGGGAACCGGGCCAGCGCGGCCGTGCAGATCCTGGCGAGGAGGGCGAGCACGGAGATCTTGGGGCCACCGGCGGCGTTCATGGCCGCGCGGGCACGCATCAGCTCCGTCGCGTCGGCGTCCACCCAGCAGGTCGCGTCGGGGATCTCCCGGCGGCTGCGGGAGAGCTTGTCGGCGACGGCGCCCCGGATGCCGCGGAGGGGGGTGCGGGTGATTCCGTCGGTGGGGAGGGTGGGGGTCGGCTTCGGGTCGGGGAGCGTGGGTTGGACCGACGGGTCGGGGAGTGTGGCCGGGGGCAGGAGGGTCGCTTCCTGGGCGGTCGCCTCCTGGGCCGCCGCCGCGCGGAGCGCCTGCTCGACGTCCGCCCGGAGGATCAGGCCGTCGCGTCCGGAACCGGTCAACTCCCGTAGTTCCAGGCCGTTCTCGCGCGCGAGGCGCCGCACGAGGGGGGAGATCACGGGGACGGGACCGTCGTCGCGGCCGCCGGTCCCGGCGGCGGAGGCAGGAGCGGAGGCTGGGGCCGGGGCGTCCGCCACCGACGTCACGACGTCCGCCGCCATCCGGCGCACTCGCCGCCGCCGCGCCGGAGGCGCGCCCGTGCCGTAGCCGACCAGCACGTTCCCCGAGCCCTCGGTCTCGGTGTCAGCGGTGACATCGGACGCCGGTGCCCCCACCGCGACCGTCAACAGCGGGGAACCGACGGGCAGTTCCGTGCCCTCCTCGCCGAAGCGGGCCGTGACGACACCGCCGTAGGGACACGGCACCTCGACCATCGCCTTGGCCGTCTCGACCTCGACGACCGGCTGGTCGATGGCGACGACGTCGCCGACCTCGACCAGCCAGCGCACGATCTCCGCCTCGGTGAGGCCCTCGCCGAGGTCGGGGAGCTTGAACTCCAGTACCTGTGCCATCAGTTGTCCGCCTCCCACTGGAGCCGGCCCACGGCGTCCAGGATCCGGTCGACGCCGGGCAGATGGTGCCGCTCCAGCATCGGCGGCGGATACGGGATGTCGAATCCGGCGACGCGCAGCACCGGCGCCTCCAGGTGGTGGAAGCAGCGCTCGGTGACTCGGGCCGCGATCTCGCCGCCCGGGCCGCCGTAGCCGCCCGACTCGTGCACGACGAGGGCGCGTCCGGTCCGCCGTACGGACGCGCAGACCGTCTCGTCGTCGAACGGCACCAGGGAGCGCAGATCGACGACTTCGAGGTCCCAGCCCTCGGCCCGGGCCGCCTCGGCGGATTCGAGGCAGACGGGCAGGGACGGGCCGTAGGTGATGAGCGTCGCGCTGCGGCCCGGGCGGCGGACCACGGCGCGGCCTATCGGTTCAACGGGTGACGGCTCGTCGGGGTTCCAGGTGTCCTTCGACCAGTAGAGGCGCTTGGGCTCCAGGAAGACGACCGGGTCGTCGGAGGCGATGGAGGCGCGCAGCAGGCCGTAGGCGTCGGCGACCGTCGCGGGGGTGACGACGTGCAGGCCGGGGGTGGCCATGTAGTACGCCTCGGAGGAGTCGCTGTGGTGCTCGACGCCGCCGATGCCTCCCCCGTAGGGGACGCGGATGGTGATCGGGAGGGGCATGGCGCCGCGGGTGCGGTTGCGCATGCGGGAGACGTGGCTGATCAGCTGCTCGAACGCCGGGTAGGCGAACGCGTCGAACTGCATCTCCACGACCGGGCGCAGGCCGTACATCGCCATGCCGACGGCCGTGCCGAGGATGCCCGCCTCGGCGAGGGGGGTGTCCGTGCAGCGGTCCTCGCCGAACTCCTTGGCGAGGCCGTCGGTGACCCGGAAGACGCCGCCGAGGGTGCCGACGTCCTCGCCCATGACGTGCACGGTGGGGTCTTCCGCCATGGCGTCGCGCAACGCGCGCGTGAGGGCCTGCGCCATGGTGGCGGGTTTGAGGGCGACGGTGGTCATCAGTGCGTCCCCTCGCGCTCGGCCGCCAGCTCCGCCGCCAACTGTTCGCGCTGCTCGCGGAGTTGGGGGGTGGGCTCGGCGTACACGTCGGCGAACAGGTCCATGGGGTCGAGCACCGGGTCCTGGTTCATGTGCGCGCGCAGCTCGGCCGCCATGGTCTCGGCGGCGTCGCGCGCGGCCTTGATGCCGGCCTCGTCGATGAGCCCGCGCTCGGTGAGTTCGTGCTCCAGGAGGGCGATCGGGTCGTGCGCACGCCAGGCCTCGACCTCGGCGTCGCCGCGGTACCGGGTCGCGTCGTCGGCGTTGGTGTGGGCCTCGATGCGGTACGTGATGGCCTCGACGAGCGTGGGACCGCCGCCCTCGCGCGCGTGCCGTACGGCGTCGGCGAGGACCTCGTGCACGGCGGCCGCGTCGTTGCCGTCGACCAGGCGGCCGGGCATGCCGTAGCCGACGGCCTTGTGGGCCAGGGAGGGGGCCGCGGTCTGCTTGGCGAGGGGGACGGAGATCGCGAAGCCGTTGTTCTGGACCAGGAAGACGACCGGGGCCTGCCAGACGGCGGCGAAGTTCAGCGCCTCGTGGAAGTCGCCCTCGCTGGTGCCGCCGTCGCCGACCAGGGCGAGCGCCACCACGTCGTCGCCCTTGAGGCGGGCCGCGTGGGCGAGGCCGACGGCGTGCGGGAGCTGGGTGGCGAGCGGGGTGCTCAGGGGGGCGATGCGGTGCTCGCGCGGGTCGTAGCCGGTGTGCCAGTCGCCGCGCAGCAGGGTGAGGGCCTGCACGGGGTCGAGGCCGCGGGCGACGGCGGCGAGCGTGTCGCGGTAGCTGGGGAAGAGCCAGTCCTGCTCCTGGAGGACCAGCGCGGCGGCGACCTCGCAGGCCTCCTGGCCGGTGGTGGAGGGGTACACGGCGAGCCGGCCCTGCTTGGTGAGGGCGGTGGCCTGCGCGTTGTACCGGCGGCCGCGCACCAGCTCGGCGTAGAGCCGGCGCAGCAGCGCGGGGTCGGCCTGCGCGGCCGCCTCGGTGCCGAGCACGCGGTACGGCGCGGCGTCGGGCAGCAGCGGCGCGGGGTCCGTGCGCGGCTGCCAGGCGGGCGGCGGTGTGGGCCGGTACGCGCCCCGCTGCTCCATGACCGTCATGACGGCACCTCCTCGTCGGAGTGGCTCGAAGAGGCGCGTCGGACGTGCCGCGCCTCCCTACCGATTGTTCGGTCGTCGGCACATTTTGGCTACAGGCACCTCCAGGCTGTGGACAAACGGTTCTCCACAACCTGAAATGAACGCAGTACGTCCATGGTAGGGAGGCGGGGGGACATGGCACCTGAACAAATGGCCGAAGGCCCGGAGGCGGGCAACGCCCTGCCGCCCCCGCGCCCGCTCGACGCCATTGATCAGGACATCCTGCAGATGCTCCAGGCGGACGGCCGCGCGTCGATAAGGTCGGTCGCCGAACGGGTGCACGTCTCCCGCGCCAACGCCTACGCGCGGATCAACCGGCTCATCGAGGACGGCGTCATCCGCGGCTTCGGCGCCCGGGTCGACCACGAACGCGCGGGTCAGGGCACGTCGGCGTACATCACCCTGAAGATCGTGCAGAACTCCTGGCGCACGGTCCGCGAGCAGCTGAGACTGCTCCCCGGGGCCTCGCACATCGCGCTGGTGGGCGGCGACTTCGACGTCCTGCTGCTGGTGCACACGCCGGACAACCGGGCCCTGCGCGAACTCGTCCTCACCCGGCTCCAGGCGATCCCCGAAGTGCTCAGCTCGCGCACGCTGCTGGTCTTCGAGGAGGAGGACCTGGAGCCCCAGAGCTGACCTGCTGGGCCGGCTTGACCTGCTGGGCCGGGTTGACCCGCTAGGCCGGGTTGCGCAGCCCGGAGAAGACCAACTGGGCCACCGCGTCGGTCACTTCGCGCTCACCCATGCCCCGCGCGTCGGGCCGGTACCACTCCACGATGGAGTTGATCATCCCGAAGACGAGCCGGGTCGCGAGCCGTACCTCCACGTCACCGCGGAGATCGCCGTCGGCCGCCGCGGCCTTCAGCAGGTCGGCCACCCGGTGGTCGAAGTCCCGCCGCCGCTCCAGGGCCCACCGCTCGGTGTCGGTGTTGCCGCGCACCCGCAGCAGCAGCGTCACATACGGCAGCTCGGAGGTCAGTACCTCGACCATCCGCCGTACGACGTACTCCAGCCGTTCCACGGCACGCCCCACGCGTGCGTGCTCCTCGTCGAGGATCCCGAAGAGGCCGTCCAGGGCGCGGCTGACCGCGCGGCGGAGCAGCTCCTCCTTGCCGGTGACGTGGTGGTAGATCGACGACTTGGAGATACCGGCCGCCTTGGCGAGATGCTCCATGGAGGTGCCGTCGTAGCCGCGTTCGATGAAGACCTGGACGGCGACGTTGAGCAGGGTCTCCGGGGTGTAGGTGTCGCGCTTGGCGGTCGTCATGGGGTGCCCTCCCGCTTCTCGGTGGCGTACGCGTGGCGGTAGAGCGCCAGGGACGGCGCGTACCGTCCCGACGGATCACGCAGGTGCAGGTCGTCCAGGAGGTCGTAGGCCCAGCTGCGGCCGAGCCTGCGGCTCCATTCGAACGGACCCAGAGGGTAGTTGACACCCAGGCGCATCGCGGTGTCGATGTCCTCCTCGGTGGCGACGCCCTTCGCGACGGCGTCGTGCGCCAGGTCGACGATCCGGGCCACCGTTCGGGCGACGATCATCCCGGGGGCGTCCCCTACGACGCTGACGTTCTTGCCGAGCGCCTGGAAGAGGCCGATCGCCTCGGAGAGGGTCCCCGACGCGGTGTCCTGGGAGGCGGACAGGGCGATGCGGCCGGCCCTGCGGTAGTCGAGGGCGAGGTCGAAGTAGACGACGTCGCGGAACTCCACGGAGGTCTGCCCGTCGGCGAGCGCCAGCTGACCGCCGCCCGGCAGCACCATGCGGGTGCCGTGGTCCTCTTCCTCCTCGCGGACGACGATGCCCGCCTCGCGGATCAGCGCGACCAGGTCGGCGGCGGGGCCCAGGTCGCCCTCCACGACGACGTACGCGGGCGCCTGGGCCGGTTCCGCGGTGTGCGGCTCGGGCAGCTCGGCGCCGTCCCCGTGGTCGTACCAGCCCTGCCCGGTCTTGCGGCCGAGGCGGCCGGACTCGACCAGGCGGCGCTGCGCGAGGGAGGGCGTGAAACGCACGTCCTGGAAGAAGGCCTGCCACACGGAGTGGGTGACGGACTCGTTGACGTCCTGCCCGATGAGGTCGGTCAGCTCGAAGGCGCCCATCCTGAAACCGCCGGACTCGCGCAGGACGGCGTCGATGGTGGCCGGGTCGGCGGCCTGCGCCTCGTAGACCGCGAAGGCCTCGGCGTAGAAGGGCCGGGCGATGCGGTTGACGATGAACCCGGGGGTGTCCGCGCAGGCCACAGGGGTCTTGCCCCAGGCGCGCGACATCTCGTACGCGCGCGTGGCCGACGTGACGTCGGTGGCGAACCCGGAGACGACCTCGACGAGGGGCAGCAGCGGCGCCGGGTTGAAGAAGTGCAGGCCCACGCAGCGGCCGGGGTTGCGCAGGGCGGCGCCGATGGCCGTCACCGACAGGGACGAGGTGTTGGTGGCGAGCAGACAGTCCTCGCCGACGATGTCCTCCAGGTCGCGCATCAGCTGCTGCTTGACGTCCAGCCGCTCCAGGACGGCCTCGACGACCAGGGTGCAGTCCGCGAGGTCGGTGAGGGCCTCGGCGGGCAGCAGACGGGCGCGTGCGGCGTCCCGGTCGGCGGCGGTGAGCCGGTCCTTCTCGACCAGCCGGTCGAGCCGGGCGACGATCCCGGCGGCCGCGTCCCGGGCCCGCCCCGGGACGGCGTCGTACAGCCGTACGACGTGGCCCGCGGTCAGCGCGACCTGGGCGATGCCCTGGCCCATGGTGCCGGTGCCGACGACGGCCACGGGGCTGCTGAGGTCGAGTGCTGTCATGTGCGCGATCCTCCCGCACAGGGTTTTCCACAGATGCGGCGGACCCCCTTGTCCCGACCGATCGTTCGGTTACTCTAACTCTGACTGCCTGTTCCCGCCCAAGTCTCTGCCCAGGTCATGAGCTCGCAGACGAGTTCTTGAAACGAGGAGTT
Source organism: Streptomyces sp. N50 (assembly GCF_033335955.1). Taxonomy (GTDB): domain Bacteria; phylum Actinomycetota; class Actinomycetes; order Streptomycetales; family Streptomycetaceae; genus Streptomyces. Next base: position 4,571,514 of record NZ_CP137549.1, on the reverse strand, counting down.
GGTCCCGCATGGCCGCCGAACTGACCGCGCCCGAGCTGATCGCCCGGCACCGGCCGACACTCGACCAGGCGCTCGAAGCGATCCGCACACGCGCGTACTGGTCCCCGCACCCCGAACACCCCAAGGCCTACGGCGAGCACGGCAGCCTGGACGCGGCGGCGGGCAAGGCCGCCTTCGACGCCCTCCTGGGCACCCGCCTCGACCTCGGCCAGCCCGGCACGGACGACTGGGTGGGCGGCGAAGTGTCACCGTACGGCGTCGAGTTGGGCGTGACGTACCCGCACGCGGACCTGGACGTGCTGCTGCCGGCCATGCGCGCCGGGCAGCGGGCGTGGCGGGACGCGGGCGCGGAGACGCGTGCCGTGGTCTCCATCGAGATCCTCAAGCGGATCAGCGACCGGACGCACGAGTTCGCGCACGCGGTCATGCACACCAGCGGCCAGGCCTTCATGATGGCGTTCCAGGCGGGCGGCCCGCACGCCCAGGACCGCGGCCTGGAGGCGGTGGCGTACGCGTACGCGGAGCAGGTCCGCACGCCCGCCGTCGCGGAGTGGACCAAGCCGCAGGGCAAGCGCGACCCACTGGTGATGAACAAGCAGTTCACGCCGGTGCCGCGCGGGACCGCCCTGGTCATCGGCTGCAACACCTTCCCCACATGGAATGGCTATCCGGGCCTGTTCGCCTCCCTCGCCACCGGCAACGCGGTCCTGGTGAAGCCCCACCCGCGCGCGGTGCTGCCGCTCGCGCTCACGGTGCAGATCGCACGCGAGGTGCTCACCGAGGCGGGCTTCGACCCGAACCTGGTGGCACTGGCCGCCGAGCGTCCCGGTGAGGGCATCGCCAAGACGCTGGCCACCCGCCCCGAGATCCGGATCATCGACTACACGGGGTCGACGGGCTTCGGCGACTGGCTGGAGACCAACGCCCGCCAGGCGCAGGTCTACACGGAGAAGGCCGGCGTCAACACGGTCGTCGTCGAGTCGACCGACGACTACAAGGGGATGCTGTCGAACCTGGCGTTCTCCCTGTCCCTGTACAGCGGCCAGATGTGCACGACCCCGCAGAACCTGCTGATCCCCCGCGACGGCATCGGCACCGACCAGGGGCCCAAGTTTTTCGACGAGGTCGTCGCCGACCTCGCGCGGTCCGTGGACGGCCTCCTCGGTGACGACGCGCGCGCCAACGGTCTGCTGGGCGCGCTGGTCAACCCGGACGTGAAGGCCCGCCTGGAGGCTGCCGCCGGCCTGGGTGAAGTCGCCCTCGCCTCACGGGAGATCAGCAACCCGGAGTTCCCGGACGCGGTCGTCCGTACGCCGGTGATCGTGAAGCTGGACGGGGCGAAGCCGGACGACGAGGCCGCGTACATGAGCGAGTGCTTCGGGCCGGTGTCCTTCGCCGTCGCGGTCGACTCGGCGGGGGACGCGGTGGAGTTGTTGCGGCGGACTGTGCGGGAGAAGGGTGCGATGACTGTCGGGGCGTACACCACCGACGAGGGGGTTGAGCGGGCCGTCGAGGAGGTTTGCCTTGAGGAGGCTGCCCAGTTGTCGCTGAATCTGACGGGTGGGGTGTTCGTCAACCAGACCGCCGCGTTCTCCGACTTCCACGGGTCTGGTGGCAACCCGGCTGCCAACGCCGCCCTGTGTGATGGGGCGTTTGTCGCCAACCGGTTCCGGGTTGTCGAGGTTCGTCGGGACGCCTAGGAGCTCGGGGGTGCGGTTGGTGTGCGACTGACCGGTTCGTTGTGGCTGGTCGCGCCGTTCCCCGCGCCCCTAAAGGGGCGCTGCAGTGGACGTGCTCCAGTGGTACAGGGTCATGGCCACGCTCGTCGCCAGGTTGTAGCTGGAGACCTGGGGGCGCATCGGTAGGGACACCAAGTGGTCGGTGCGCGCGCGGAGTTCGGTGGAAAGGCCGCTGCGTTCGGAGCCGAAGGCGAGGACGGCGTCGTCCGGGAGTTTCAGGGCCCGGATGTCGTCGCCCTCCGGGTCCAGGGCGAACACCGGGCCGGGCGGCAGCTCGTCGACCGTCAGGCGCTCCACAGCGGTCGCGTAGTGCAGGCCCGCCCCGGCTCGTACGACCGTGGGGTGCCAGGGGTCGAGGGTGCCGGTGGTGACCACTCCGGTCACCCCGAAACCGGCGGCGAGGCGGATCACGGCGCCGGCGTTGCCCAGGTTGCGCGGGTTGTCGAGGACGATCACGGGTGCGCTGCGGGGCGTGTGAGCGAGCTGCCGGAGATTGGCGTCGCGCGCGGGGCGTACGGCCAGGGCGGCCACCGCGGTGGGGTGGGGGCGCGGCACGAAGGTTCGGTACGTGTCCTCCGGGACCTCTGTCAGCAACGCGTCCAGGGTGTCCCGTACGTCAGGGGCCAGTTCGTCGGCGAGGGCGAGGGCCGCCCGTCGGTCCGTGGCGACCGCCACCGGGACCTCCGCGCCGAAGCGCAGAGCGTGCTTCAGGGCGTGGAAACCGTCGAGCAGCACGGAAGTGTCGGCGAGCCGGCGCCAGGCGGTTGTGGCGGGGTCGGGGGCGGTCATGCCGTGCAGCCTACGTGGGTGTACTGCGGCTCTCCGGAGCTACGTGGGCGTGCTCGGGGTCCTCCGGTAGCGGGACGGAGTCGCCCCCTTCGGGGAGCGGCGTTGGGCCGCCCGCGGAAAACACCCGCCCACGCGCGCGTGCCACCCACCCGCCCAGCCTCCGCAGGAACGACGTGGGCAGGAAGACCGCGTCCGTCGCGATCATCGCGAGGGAGAAGAACGGCAGGCCCAGGAGGACGGCGATCGCGGCGTGCTCGGTCATCATCAGGGCCAGCAGGACGTTCTTGACGCGGCGGTTGAAGAGCGTGAACGGGAAGGCGACCTGGACGATCACGGTCCCGTAGGTCACGAGCATGACCATGGTGCCGTTGCCGGCCAGGAGGTCGGCGAGGGCGGGCCAGGGGGAGAAGTAGTCGAGGTGGAGCGGGTAGTAGACGGCGGTGCCGTCCTGCCAGCGGGAACCCTGGATCTTGTACCAGCCGGCCGTCGCGTAGATGAGGCAGGCCTCGCTCGCGATCACGAACAGCGCGCCGTTGTGGATCACGTTCGCGACGATGTCGAGCAGCACCCGGGGCTCGTACGACTTCGCGTACTGCCCGATGACCCACCACAGGGCCTGCGCCAGCCAGACGCCCCACAGGAGCGCGGGCACGAACCAGTCGCTGTCGAACCGGCCCCCCGCGGTCACCGCGACGAGTACCGCGCCGAGGACGACCCACAGGACGGGCCCGACCCGGTCGGGAATCCACTCCCCACGCGTGCGTGCCTCCCGCGTGCGTGCCTCCCGCGTACGCGCGGCCCGGCGCGCGTCGAGGGACCAGACCTGGCCGCAGCGGGTGAACACCAGGTAGATGGACATCAGGTGCAGGACGTTGTCGCCTCCGTCGCCCATGAAGACGCTGCGGTTCTGCAGCGAGAGCACGCCGACCATGAAGAGCACGGACATCGTGCGGGTGCGCCAGCCCAGGAGCAGCAGGACGCTCGCCAGCACGGCCAGCGCGTACACCGCCTCGAACCAGAACTGCCCGTCCCACCACATCAGGGCGGTGAACGCGCCGTTGTCCGCGACCAGTTGGCGGGCCAGGTCCCAGCTCCACGGTCCGTCGGGGCCGTAGAGCTCCTGGCGGTGGGGCAGTTCGCGGAGCAGGAACAGCAGCCAGGTGCCGGCGAAGCCGATGCGGATCACGGCGCTCTGGTAGGGGCCCAGGGCCGACTCGGTGACGCGGGCGATGCCTCGGGAGACCGAGACTCCGAAGTCGTTCACCGGACGCCTCCCGCGGCCTCGTCCGCCGGGACCGGCCACCAGGGCAGCAGGCGGTACTGGGGGGTCGTCGACACCTGCTCGTCACTCCACTCGGGCGGGGGCACGTTGGTGGTGCGGGAGCGGACCTGGACGCGCTGGACGGCGCCGCCCTTCCCGGCCGCGTCGTCCCGGTCCAGGCGCAGCACGACGATGCGCCGCAGATACGTCTCCGCGAGGGTGCCGCGCAGGCCGATCGGGCGGTTGGCGTTGTCGTGCGTGGCGGTGAGGAAGTCCCAGGCCCGGCGCAACTCGTTCTGCTCGGTGTGGCTCGGCAGCAGATTGCCGTCGATGGCCGCGCCGTCCTCGGCCGACAGGTCGTACCAGCCGGTCGTACGGGTCGTACCGTCCGCGCCACGGACATCTGCGCGCACCTGGACCTCGATGTTCTGCTGCAACGGGTTCGGCGCGAACAGCTTCCAGTTCTGCTCGAACTCCGGATAGATCCACTCGTCGATCGCCTTGCCGTGCTGCTTCGTCACCGTGTTCGACGGCGCGACGTGCAGGAACACCATCCCGAGATGGACGAGCGCCGCCACCGCGACGACCGCGACCGCCAGCGCGGCACCGACCTGATAGCGCAGGGACAGCGCGGCGACGCCGATACGGGCGTCGGGGTACGCGGGGACGGTGGCGGGGGCGGTGGCGGGGGCGTCCGCAGGGACGGTGGGACCGTACGACGGCTGCGGCTGCGGCTGCGGCTGCGGCTCGGACGGGGGCGGGTGAGGGGGCTGCTGGGCGGGCACGTGCGGCCATCCGGAGGCGGCGGCCGTGCGCGGGCCCTCCGGGGTGGCAGGCGGGGGCGGGCCCTCAGGTACGACGGGTGGGCGCGGGCCCTCGGGTACGGCCGGTGGGCGCGGGCCCTCAGGCGCGACCGGCGTGCCTGGCCCCTCGTCGGAGGCAGGCTTCCGCCCGCTCTCCTCGGGGGCGTTCGAGCCTCCGTCGTTCGCGTCCATTCCGCCCCGTTTCCGAGTCCCGTCCGTCCATCGGCCACCGTCCACCGCACCCGCCCGGCCGCGAGGCCCGGCGGCGCTCCACGCCTATCACTCCCCGGCGCCGCACGGAACGGTACTCAGGGGCACGCCCCGGGCACAGCCCCCTGCCTCACCGGCCACACAGGTTGTCCACAGCGGCTGTCCGCAGGTTATCCACAGCCGTTCACACCTCTCCTCGGCGCATCCCACCATTGAATCCCCGAACCGAACGATCGGTCGTCCGGTAGCTCCCGCGGCCGGGTGCCGTACGTCCCCTCGATCACTGACCCATACCCCGTAGTGCATACCCCGGAGGTGCGCCCGTTCCCTTCTTCTAGAACCTGTTCTACCTTGACGCTCCGTCAGATCTGGTCGGAAGTCCGGCTGTTGGCCGGTGCGCGCGTGCGGAAGGGCAGGGACCGTGGACTTCACCTTCAGCGAGGAGCAGCAGGCGGCGGCCGAGGCGGCGGCGGGGGTGTTCGCCGATGTCGCGCCGGACGGTGTGCCCAGTCCGGCCGACACGACGGGCGCCGTGGCCGAGGACTTCGACCGCGCGCTGTGGACCAGGCTCGCCGAGGCGGACCTGCTGAGCCTGCTGCTCGACGAGGCGTACGGCGGCGCGGGCCTGGACGCGATCGCCCTCTGCCTGGTGCTGCGGGAGTCGGCGAAGGTGCTGGCCAGGGTGCCGCTCCTGGAGAGCAGCGCGGCCGCGGCGGCCGTACAGGCCTACGGCGGCGAGGAGTTGAGGTCCGCCCTGCTCACCCGGGCCGGCCACGGCGACCTCGTGCTGACCGTCGCCGCGCACGGCCGCACCGGCCACGACCCGGCCGAACTCGCCGTGACGGCACGGCGGGACGGTGACCGGTGGGTGCTGGACGGGGTGCAGACCGCGGTGCCGTGGGCGCACACCGCGGACCTGGTCGTCGTACCGGCGCACACGGACACCGGCCGGACCGTCCTCGCGCTGGTCGCCCCGGACCGCGAGGGCGTCGTCCTCGCCGAGCAGATCTCCACCACGGGCGAGCTGCTCGGCGAACTGCGCCTGGAATCCGTGCCGATCGCAAGGGTCGACGTCATCGACGCCGACGGCGCCTGGGAGTGGCTGCGGGACCTGCTGACCGCCGGCACCTGCGCGCTGTCCCTCGGCCTCGGCACCGCCGTGCTGCGCATGACCGGCGAATACACGAGCAGGCGCGAGCAGTTCGGGTTCCCCGTCGCGACCTTCCAGGCCGTCGCCGTACAGGCCGCCGACCGCTACATCGACCTGCGCGCGATGGAGGCCACCCTGTGGCAGGCCGCGTGGCGGATCGCCTCGGGGGCATCGGGCGCGCTGCCCGCCGCCGCGGACCTGGCCGTGGCCAAGATCTGGGCGGCGGAGGGGGTACGACGGGTCGTGCAGACCGCGCAGCATCTGCACGGAGGGTTCGGCGCCGACACCGAATATCCGCTGCACCGGTACCACGCCTGGGCCAAGCACCTGGAGCTGTCGCTCGGCCCGGCGGCGGCACACGAGGAGGCACTGGGGGATCTGCTGGCGGCCCATCAGTTGAGCTGAACCCCGCCTGCGCCAAGGGCAGTTGCGGCTACAGCTACAGCTACAGCTACAGCACGAAACCCGGCTGGCCCTCGTCCGTGACGACGGGTCGGCCTGCGGCGGCCCACACCTGCATGCCGCCGTCGACGTTCACGGCGTCGATGCCCTGCTGGGCCAGGTACATCGTGACCTGGGCCGAACGCCCGCCGGAGCGGCAGATCACATGGACCCTGCCGTCCTGCGGCGCCGCCTCGGTCAACTCGCCGTACCGGGCGACGAATTCACTGATGGGGATGTGCAGCGCCCCCGTGGCGTGACCCGCCTGCCACTCGTCGTCCTCGCGGACGTCCAGCAGGAAGTCGCCGTCCTTGAGGTCTCCGACCTCGACCGTGGGCACACCAGTTCCGAAACTCATGGCCCGACGCTACCCGACGGACCTTCCGACGCGTGCGGCTGTGCGAGCAGGTTGGCCAGCTCGGCCTCCCGCTCGGCGACCTGGGCGAGCAACTGCTCGGCGATCTCGTCGAGAAGACGGTCCGGGTCGTCCGGGGCGATCCGGAGCATGGAGCCGATGGCGCCCTCCTCCAGTTCGCGGGCGACGAGCGTGAGGAGTTCCTTGCGGTGGGCGAGCCATTCGAGGCGGGCGTAGAGCTCCTCGCTGGGGCTCGGGCCGCGCTCGGCCGGAGCCGGTCCCGCCGCCCACTCCTCACCCAGCTCGCGCAGCAGTGGGGCGTCACCGCGGCTGTAGGCGGCGTTGACCCGGGTGATGAACTCCTCACGCCGCTTGCGCTCGTCCTCGTCCTGCGCCAGGTCGGGGTGGGCCTTGCGGGCCAGCTCGCGGTAGAGCTTGCGGGCCTCCTCGCTGGGGCGCACCCGTTGCGGGGGCCGGACCGGCTGGTCCGTGAGCATCGCCTCGGCCTCCGGGAACAGACCGTTGCCGTCCATCCAGCCGTGGAACAGCTCCTCGACCGCGGGCATCGGCATCACCCGGGCCCGCGCCTCGTCCGCCTTGCGGATGTCCTCGGGGTTGCCGGTGCGTGCGGCCAGGGCCTCGGCGATCCGGGCGTCCAGCTCGTCGAGGCGGGTGTACATCGGGCCGAGCTTCTGGTGGTGCAGCCGGGAGAAGTTCTCGACCTCGATGCGGAAGGTGTCCACCGCGATCTCGAACTCGATCAACGCCTGCTCGGCGGCGCGCACGGCCCGCTCCAGCCGTTCTTCGGGCCGGGGGGCGGCACCGTCGACGGGGTGGGCGTCGGTCGGGCGGGCGTCGGTGGGAGGGGCCTCGGTCGGAGGGACGTCGGCATCACGGGAGTCGGCCGCAGGCAAGTCGGCAGCACGGAAGTCGGCCGCACCGCCCTCGGTGCCCTCGCTCACGGAACCATCGCCCGCCACGGCTCCGGCGGCGGACGGCACCTCGGCACCCGTCTGCTCCGGTGCCGGTTCACCAACGGGCACGGACTGGGACTGCTCAGCTTCCGGGGTCGTCACCCGCCCAGCGTAGGCCACGGCCCGACGGGCGACGGGGCGTCGGCTGTACGGGGGCCTTGTGGACGGCGGGTGACCTCGCCGACGGTGGGGCGTCGGCTGTGCTGCCAGTGCCTTGGGTGAGCTGTACCAGCGGTGCCGGCTGTGCTGGCGATGTCGGCTGTGCTGGCGGTGTCGGCTGTGCCTTCTGAACGGCGGGTCATGTCGCCGCCGGTGCGGGTCCCGCCATGCAGCCAGTGCGGATGCCGCCTCGCCGCCAGTGCGAGTCCCTCCTCGCGGACAGACGGTCCGAGGTGCCTCGCCGCCCCGATCAGCGCCCCCGCCCGCGATCACAGCGGGCACCCGCACCCGCTCACCGTTCACCGCTTCCCGCTCACAGCTCCGGCTCCGGCTCCGGCTCCGGCTCACGGCTCACGGCTCACGGCTCCGGCTCACAGGCTCACAGCTCACAGCCCACAGCTCCCAACCGCCTACACCCCCATCTCCGCCGCGATCCGCCCCGCCCGCACCGCCCCCACCAACTCCGCGTGGTCCGCCTCGGTCCGGTCGGCGTAGGCCACGGCGAACGTCGCTATCGCCTCGTCCAGTTCGTCCTTCTTGCCGCAGTACCCGGCGACCAGGCGCGGGTCGGCGCTGTGGGCGTGGGCCCGGGCCAGGAGGGCGCCGGTCATGCGGCCGTAGTCGTCGATCTGGTCGGCGGCGAGGGCGGCCGGGTCGACACTGCCCTTGCGGTTGCGGAACTGCCGTACCTGGAACGGGAGTCCGTCGACCGTCGTCCAGCCCAGCAGGATGTCGCTGACGACCTGCATCCGCTTCTGGCCGAGCACCACCCGCCGGCCCTCGTGCGCGACGGACGGCGCGTCGAACCCGGCGGTCAGCAGATGCGGGACCAGCGCCGAGGGACGGGCCTCCTTGACCTGGAGGACGAGCGGTTCGCCGCGGTGGTCGAGGAGCAGCACGACGTACGACCGCGTGCCCACGCTGCCCGTGCCGACGACGCGGAAGGCGACGTCGTGCACCGTGTGCCGGGCGAGCAGCGGGAGACGGTCCTCGGAGAGCGTGTCCAGGTACTCCTCCAGGGACGCCGCCACCGCCGCGGCCTCCGCGTCCGGGATCCGCCGCAGCACCGGCGACGCGTCGACGAAGCGGCGCCCGCCGTCCTCGGCGGCCTCGGTCGACCTGGCCGCGAACCGTCCGCTGGTGTTGCCCCGCGCCTTCTCGGAGACCCGCTCCAGCGTGCCGAGCAGGTCACGGGCGTCGGCGTGGGAGACCAACTCCTCGTCGGCGATGGCGTTCCACGCGTCCAGCACCGGGAGCTTGGCCAGCAGCCGCATGGTGCGGCGGTAGGAACCCACCGCGCCGTGCGCCGCCGTACGGCAGGTGTCCTCGTCGGCGCCGGCCTCCCGGCCCGCGAGCACCAGCGAGGCGGCGAGCCGCTTGAGGTCCCACTCCCAGGGGCCGTGCACGGTCTCGTCGAAGTCGTTGAGGTCGATGACCAGGCCGCCGCGGGCGTCGCCGTACAGGCCGAAGTTGGCCGCGTGGGCGTCGCCGCAGATCTGGGCGCCGATCCGGGTCATGGGGGTGCGGGCGAGGTCGTAGGCCATGAGTCCTGCCGAACCGCGCAGGAACGCGAAGGGTGTGGCCGCCATCCTGCCCACCCGTATCGGCGTGAGGCCGGAGATGCGGCCGCGGCCGGACTCCTCGACCGCGGTCACCGCGTCGGGGCGGGAGGCGTCCAGATCGAGAGCGGCGTGCGCGCTGCGCGGAACGCTCGCCCGCAGCGCCTTCCCCTCCTCCTTGGGCGACCCCTCCACGGGCCAGGTGGCGAACCCCCGCACCCCGGGCAACCTGCGCCCCGCACCGCCCACACGGATACCAGCCTCGGTCATACCGACCGCCTCCCCCGTACACACACCCACGCTCACACGTGCGCTCGTCCGAACATCAACTCGCGACGACCGTACAACCGGCGGCGAAAACACGTCAGACCCTGTGGACAACTCCGCGGCTGTGGAAAACCGGTGCCGATCGCGGCCTCACCGGTACCAATTGAGGTCCCACCGGTACCAATTGAGGTCTCAGCGGTGCCGATTGAGGTCTCAGCGGTGCCGAGCGAGGCCCCCTCCGATGCCGATGGAGGCCTCGGCGATCGGCGCCCCTGCCCGCCCCGGGCCCAACCCGACGGGCCACCCCGAGCTACCGGACGTACCCCGACCCGCCTGCCTGTCTACACCCACCTACCTCGGCCTAACACCCGCTCGACTGCCACCCCTCGCGCAGATGCACCTGCGCCCACGCGCCGAGTTCCCGAAGTGCCGGTCCCAGCGCCTTCCCCGACTCCGTCAGCCGGTACGAGACGCGCAGCGGCGGGCCCTCGTCGACCTCGCGGACGAGCAGCCCGGCGGCGCCGAGTTCCGTGAGGCGGTCGGAGAGCATGCGTTCGCTGATGCCCGGGATCGCCCGGCGCAGGTCGGCGAAGTGGACGGGCTGCGCCATCAGGACGGCCACGATCGGCCCGGTCCAGCGCTTTCCGAACAGCTGGAAGACACGGGTGATGCCGTCGTCGACCTTCTTGCACTGATCCGTGCCGTGACTCTGCTCGACCGCCATGCCCTCAGGGTACTGCCCTCCCGTACGGGGATGAAAAAAAGTAAGTACCTGTGTTATTCATAGTCGAGTACGAAAACTCAGCTACTGAACAACGCGACGGGACTGCCGCGCCCAGCACCCGTTCGACGCCTCGTCCGGCACCCGTCCGGCACCTCGCCGACACCTCTTGGAGACCCCCATGGCCACGCTCCTGCACATCGACTCGTCCGTGTTCCCCGCCGGCGCCTCCGCCTCCCGCGCGGTCGCCGACGCCTTCCGCACGTCCTGGGAGGAACAGCACCCGGAGGGCACGGTGATCCACCGCGACCTCGCCGCGAACCCCGTTCCGCACATCACCGTCGACGCCCACACCGCCGGCTTCGCCGACCCGGCCACGCACACGCCCGAGCAGGCGGTGGCCTTCGCCGAGCGCGTGAAGCTCATAGAGGAGCTGGAGCAGGCGGACGCGGTGCTGATCGGCGCCCCGATGTACAACGCCACGATCCCCTCGACCCTGAAGGCCTGGCTGGACAACGTGATCCTGATGGGCCGCACCGCGGGGACCGAGGACTCGAAGGTGAAGGGCATCCCGACCGTCGTGATCGCCAGCCGCGGCGGCGCCTACGGGCCGGGCACCCCGCGCGAGGGCTACGACTACGTCCAGAACTACCTGAAGGCGGTCCTCGTCGACGCCCTCGGCCTGGACGCCGAGTTCATCGTCCCGGAGCTCACCATGGCCCCGCAGAACCCGGCGATGGCCGACCTGGTCCCGCTCTACGAGGCGTCCCGCGAACGCGCCCTCGGCGACGCGGCCACCAAGGCCAAGACCCTGGCAGAACGCCTCGCAGCCTGACCCGACGCCCGGCCTCCGCCGCTGTCCCGTCTCCGGCCCGGCTCCGTTTCAGGTGAGAACAACGTGTGATTGTCCTCACCTGGGACGGGGCTCGCCGAAGCATCACGGAAGCCGGCGCCCAGCTCGTTTCCCACGCTGCCGCGGCACCGTGCCCGAGCTCACTCACTCTCCTTGTCCCGCTTCCCCATCCAGGACTGGCAGATCCACCGGGCAAGCGCTCCCACCAGGACGGCGACGACGATCGCCCCCCAGTCGATGACGTGCGGAAGCCCGGGAAAGAAGGCGAAGAAGGCGAGCGTCACCACGAGGCCCGCCACGAATGCGGCGATCCCGGCCGACCGCCGTCGCGCCTCCGAGGACTGTTCCCGCCCTTGCTGCTGATCGATCATGAACGGCTCACTTCGTGATGTGGTGGCACTGACTCACCCGCCGCACCCCGTTGACATAGAGATGCGCACACGCCTTTCCATAACGAGGCAACGTCTGGGGAGAGTTGTTCCTCATCGGGTCGATCTTGCACTCGGGATGCATCCGCCCTCGGGACGTCCGGTAGGTCCTGTTGCCGGCGTCGGCATACGTGAAGTCGATGCGCCAGTTGCAGAACCCGCTGCTCAGCGCCCCGACGAAGGCGCAATCGACGCCCGCGTTCTGATAGGTGATCCGCTTCCCGCCACCTCGGACGATGTGCGTGAACAGGCACCCGGTCGGAATCTTCACCGTCATGCCGCCGACGCTGTACTCGAAGGTCCGGACAGGAGTCGACCCGACAGCCCCGGCCAGAGCCACCGGCGAGCTCGTCAGCACGAGAGCACACGCGGCAGCCAGAGCCGCGAAAAGCCTGGATCGGTACAGCGCGACCATGAACAATCCCCTTCGGCGGAGCATCTCTTCCGACCGGAAAGAACTCCATCGCCGCGATCATGTTTCTGGCAGATGGGATGGTTCACCGACTTGAGTGATCAAGAGATAGCGCGCTGACCAGGTGATTCGTTTCCTCGCCGCAAGAGCACACCCCTGGGCACCTGGGCCCTCGAACCCGCCCGACCCCGGCCGGACACCCTCCAGCCCGAAGAGTGAGACAGCCCACACTTCAGCAACCCACCAAGGATCAGCAGCCTCAAAGGGCGACCACGCGACCGTCCCGCACGACCGTCCGGGCACAGCAAAACGGGCTCATCGTGATCACGATGAGCCCGTCTCGTCGGTGCTGTCGGACACCTTCATCGGTGTCCTTCTGTGCGCGAGGGGGGAGTTGAACCCCCACGCCCTTTCGGGCACTGGAACCTGAATCCAGCGCGTCTGCCTATTCCGCCACCCGCGCATTGGGTGTGTCCTCGGGCCCTTCCCCTGGGGGCTGGCGCCTTCCGACATGCAGAAGATTAGCACGGTGCACGGGGTGGATTCACATCCCTTTCCCCTGGGCAGGACCCCCGTTCCCGCGGGCGGGACGACCCGCGCGAGGCCCCCATCAGGGGTCACCAGCTCGCACCCGCCCCTCCCGCCGTCCCCCGGCCGACCCCCGCCGACCCCTGGCCGGACCCCACCACCCCCTCCGACCTCCCCCTCCGAACGCCCCCCACCCCCCGCCACGTATCAACACACGTATCAACGTGGACCGGTTCACGTATCAACCTCGTACCGGTAACCGCCATCTCCCCAGGAGGCGGCCAAGGTCCACAGTCAGGTGCGGGACACTTGTCTGCGGCCCCCTCTACGATCCTGGGCAGGAGTACTGACGGGAGTACTGCCAGGAAGTAGTGGCAGAAGGAGTTCGACCGGGCCGACAAGGGGGAACCAGCCGATTTACCGGCGCGTGGATACGATCAGTAAGCAGTACCAAGGCAGTCAGCACGACAATCGGCCCGACAATCACCACGGCAGCCGGCACGGCGGTCGGTACGACAGCCAGTGCGGCAACGACGGAGGAGGTGCCCCATGGGAGTCCTGAAGAAGTTCGAGCAACGCCTCGAAGGTCTGGTCAACGGCACCTTCGCCAAGGTGTTCAAGTCCGAGGTCCAGCCCGTCGAGATCGCCGGCGCCCTCCAGCGGGAGTGCGACAACAACGCGACGATCTGGAACCGCGACCGGACCGTCGTACCCAACGACTTCATCGTGGAGCTGAGCACGCCGGACTTCGAGCGGCTCAGCCCCTACTCCGGACAGCTCGGTGACGAGCTCGCCGGCATGGTGCGCGACTACGCCAAGCAGCAGCGCTACACCTTCATGGGACCCATCAAGGTCCACCTGGAGAAGGCGGACGACCTCGACACCGGTCTGTACCGGGTGCGCAGCCGTACGCTCGCCTCCTCCACCAACCAGCAGGCTCCCGGGACGCCCGCTCCGGCGGCGCCCCCGGCAGCGGGACGGCCCGGCGGGTACGGCTATCCGCCCGCCGCCGCTCCCGCGAGCGCCCCGCCGCCCATGCCGGCCGCACCGCCGCCCGGCGGCCGCGGCTCGGCGCCGTACCTCCAGCCCGCGCCCGCCGCCCCGGCGACCGGCACGCGGATGCGGTACTGGGTGGAGATCAACGGCGCCCGCCATCAGATCTCCCGCGCGACGTTGGTGATGGGCCGCAGCACCGAAGCCGACGTGCGGATCGACGACCCCGGCGTATCCCGCCGGCACTGTGAGATCCGGACCGGAACGCCCTCGACGATCCAGGATCTCGGGTCCACCAACGGCATCGTGGTGGACGGGCAGCACACCACCCGCGCTACGCTCCGCGACGGCTCGCGGATCGTCGTGGGCAGCACCACCATCATTTACCGGCAAGCCGAAGGGTGAAGCGGGGGCAATGTCAGAGCTGACCCTCACGGTCATGCGGCTGGGTTTCCTGGCCGTACTGTGGCTGTTCGTGATCGTGGCCGTGCAGGTCATCCGCAGCGACCTGTTCGGAACGCGTGTCACACAGCGCGGCTCGCGACGGGAAGCCGGACGACCGCAGCAGCAGGCCGCCCGGCAGGCGGCGCCTCCGCAGCAGCGCCAGCAGCAGTCGGGCGGGGGCGGCCGGCGGGGCCGTAACGCCCCCACCAAACTCGTCGTCAGTGAGGGAATCCTCACCGGCACCACCGTCGCCCTCCAGGGCCAGACCATCACCCTGGGCCGGGCGCACGATTCGACGATCGTGCTGGACGACGACTACGCGTCCAGCCGTCATGCCAGGATCTACCCGGACCGCGACGGCCAGTGGATCGTCGAGGACCTCGGATCCACGAACGGCACGTACCTGGACCGGTCCCGGCTGACGACCCCCACACCGATTCCGCTGGGCGCGCCGATCCGCATCGGCAAGACCGTCATCGAGCTGCGGAAGTAGTACGAAAATGAGCGAGCGGAGCGAGCACGCAGCGGCGGACCGCCTGGCGGACCCCGGCGCGCTCCCGACCGGAGGGTGGGCACCGTGCGGATGTACCCGGAGCCGACGGGCGAGGTGCGCATGAGTCTGTCACTGCGCTTCGCCGCCGGATCGCACAAAGGCATGATCCGCGAGGGCAACGAGGACTCCGGCTACGCCGGTCCACGCCTCCTCGCGATCGCCGACGGGATGGGCGGCCAGGCCGCCGGTGAGGTCGCCTCCTCCGAGGTGATCTCCACCATCGTCTCGCTCGACGACGACGTGCCGGGCTCCGACATCCTCACCTCGCTCGGCACCGCCGTGCAGCGGGCCAACGACCAGCTGCGGATGATGGTCGAGGAGGATCCCCAGCTGGAGGGCATGGGCACCACGCTCACCGCCCTGCTGTGGACCGGGCAGCGGCTCGGCCTCGTGCATGTCGGCGACTCGCGCGCGTACCTGCTGCGCGACGGCGTGCTGACCCAGATCACCCAGGACCACACCTGGGTGCAGCGGCTGGTCGACGAGGGCCGGATCACCGAGGAAGAGGCCACCACCCACCCGCAGCGCGCCCTGCTCATGCGCGCGCTCGGCAGTGGCGACCACGTCGAGCCGGACCTGTCGATCCGTGAGGTCCGCGCCGGCGACCGGTACTTGATCTGTTCCGACGGGCTGTCAGGAGTCGTCTCCCACCAGACGATGGAGGACACCCTCGCCAGCTACCAGGGCCCCCAGGAGACCGTCCAGGAGCTGATCCAGCTCGCCCTGCGCGGCGGCGGCCCCGACAACATCACGGTGATCATCGCCGACGTCCTGGACCTCGACACCGGCGACACCCTCGCCGCGCAGCTGTCGGACACCCCGGTCATCGTCGGCGCGGTCGCCGAGAACCAGCTCCACCAGCACGACAACACCATCATGCAGACCCCGGCGGGCCGCGCCTCCGGGCTCGGCCGCCAGGTGCCCGGACAGAACGGCGGGGGCGGCGAGTTCGGCCCGCCCGGCTCCGGCGACACCACCGGCTACGTCCCCGAGGGCAGTTTCGGCGACTACACCGACGACGACTTCGTGAAGCCCTCCAAGGGCCGCAAGTGGTTCAAGAGATCCTTCTACACCGTGCTCGCGCTCGCGGTCATCGGCGGCGGCCTCTACGGCGGCTGGCGCTGGACGCAGACGCAGTACTTCGTCGGCGCCAACGGCGAACACGTCGCCCTGTACCGGGGCATCAGCCAGGACCTCGCCTGGGTCTCGCTGTCGAAGGTGGAGAAGGACCACCCCGACATCGAACTCAAGTACCTCCCGCCCTACCAGCAGAAGCAGGTCAAGGCGACGATCGCCGAGGGCGGTCTGCAGGACGCCCAGAAGAAGATCGACGACCTCGCCGTGCAGGCCTCCGCGTGCAAGAAGGAGTCCGAGCGCGAGAGCGCCGCGACCAAGCCCAGTGGCACCACGGGAACCACCAGCACCTCGCTCACGTCCAAGGCCACGCCGAAGCCGTCTCCTTCGACCACGACTTCGACGTCCCCGTCCCCGACCCCGTCTGCGACTCCCAGCCCCGGTCCCAGCCTTTCGGAGGAAGAGCAGCAGGTCGTCTCGCAGTGCAGCAAGTAATAGGCAAGCCGTGAGAGGCCCCGTCACACGATGAGCAGTTCTACCAACACGCCGTCGCACCACACGTCCACGATCGGCTCCATCGGCGCACCGAGCCGGCGCAACACCGAGCTGGCGCTCCTGATCTTCGCCGTCGCCATCCCGGTGTTCGCCTACGCCAACGTGGGCCTGGCCATCAACGACCAGGTGCCGTCCGGGCTGCTGAGCTACGGCCTGGGCCTCGGCCTGCTGGCCGGCGTCGCGCACCTGGCCGTTCGCAAGTTCGCGCCGTACGCGGACCCGCTGCTGCTGCCACTGGCGACGCTGCTGAACGGCATGGGACTCGTCATCATCTGGCGGCTCGACCAGTCGAAGCTGCTGCAGTCCATCAACCAGGCGGGCAACGCGGCGCCCCGGCAGCTGCTGTACACCGCGATGGGCATCGGACTGTTCGCCGTCGTCCTGATCTTCCTCAAGGACCACCGCGCCCTGCAGCGCTACACGTACATCTCCATGGTCGGCGCGCTCGTCCTCCTGCTGCTGCCGCTGGTGCCGGGCCTCGGCGCCAACATCTACGGCGCGAAGATCTGGATCTCGGTCGGCGGATTCTCCATCCAGCCCGGTGAGTTCGCGAAGATCGTGCTCGCGATCTTCTTCGCCGGCTACCTGATGGTAAAGCGCGACGCGCTCGCGCTGGCCAGCCGCCGCTTCATGGGCCTGTACCTGCCGCGCGGTCGCGACCTCGGACCGATCCTGGTCGTCTGGTTCATCTCGATCCTGATCCTGGTCTTCGAGACCGACCTCGGAACCTCGCTGCTGTTCTTCGGCATGTTCATCATCATGCTGTACGTCGCCACCGAGCGGACCAGCTGGATCGTCTTCGGTCTGCTGATGTCCGCGGCCGGCGCCGTCGGCGTGGCCAGCTTCGAGTCGCACGTCCAGCAGCGCGTCCAGGCCTGGCTCAACCCGATGAAGGAGTACACGCTCAGCAAGACCGTCCTCGGGCACTCCGCGCAGTCGATGGAGGCCCTGTGGGCCTTCGGCTCCGGCGGCACGCTCGGCACCGGTCTCGGCCAGGGCCACTCCGACCTCATCCGGTTCGCCGCCAACTCCGACTTCATCCTCGCCACCTTCGGCGAGGAACTGGGCCTCGCCGGCATCATGGCGATCCTGCTCATCTACGGCCTGATCGTGGAGCGCGGTGTCCGCACCGCCCTCGCCGCGCGCGACCCCTTCGGCAAGCTCCTCGCCGTCGGCCTCTCCGGCGGTATGGCCCTCCAGGTCTTCGTCGTCGCGGGCGGCGTGATGGGCCTGATCCCGCTGACCGGTATGACGATGCCCTTCGTGGCGTACGGCGGTTCCTCCGTCATCGCCAACTGGGCGCTGATCGGCATCCTGATCCGCATCAGCGACACCGCCCGCCGCCCGGCCCCCGCGCCGGCCCCCAGCCCCGACGCCGAGATGACCCAGGTGGTCCGCCCGTCATGAACAAGCCCCTGCGCCGGATCGCGCTCTTCTGCGGCCTCCTGGTCCTGACGCTGTTGCTGCGCGACAACTGGCTCCAGTACGTCAAGGCCGACAGCCTCAAGGACGACCCGAACAACCGCCGTGTCACCATCGCCCGCTACTCCACCCCGCGCGGCGACATCATCGTCGACGGCAGCCCGATCACCGGCTCCACGGAGACGAGCACCAGCGGCCTGAACGACCTGAAGTACAAGCGCACGTACAAGAACGGCGCGATGTGGGCGCCGGTCACGGGATACGCCTCGCAGGCCTTCGGCGCCAACCAGCTGGAGTCCATCGAGGACGGCATCCTCTCCGGCACCGACGACCGGCTCTTCTTCCGCAACACCCTCGACATGATCACGGGCAAGACGAAGTCCGGCGGCAACGTCGTCACCACCCTCAACGAGGCCGCGCAGAAGGCCGCGTGGAGCGGGCTGCAGAAGCAGGGCGGCAAGGGCGCGGTCGTCGCCCTCGACCCGTCCACCGGCAAGATCCTGGCGCTGGCGTCCTACCCGTCGTACGACCCCTCGACGTTCGCGGGCAACTCCACCACCACGGACGCCAAGGCCTGGCAGAAGCTCCAGAAGAAGTACGACCCGGACGACCCGATGCTGAACCGGGCGCTGCGCGAGACCTACCCGCCGGGCTCCACCTTCAAGGTGGTCACCGCGTCCGCGGCGCTGGAGAACAACCTGTACTCCTCCGCCGACGAGGCCACCAACTCGCCGCTGCCGTGGATCATGCCGGGCACCACCACCGCGCTGAAGAACGAGGGCAACATCCCCTGCAAGAACGCGACCCTGCGCGTCGCGCTGCAGTACTCCTGCAACACCGTCTTCGGCAAGGTCGGCGCCGACCTCGGCAACGCCAAGATGCTGGCCGAGGCGAAGAAGTTCGGCTTCGACACCGAGCAGTTCACGCCGATCCGCTCCAGCGCCTCGGTCTTCTCCGACAACATGAACCAGTCGCAGACCGCGCTGTCCTCGATCGGCCAGTACAACACCGCCGCGACCCCCCTGCAGATGGCCATGGTCGCCTCCGCGGTCGCCAACGACGGCAAGCTGATGAAGCCGTACATGGTCGACAAGCTCCAGTCGTCGGGCGTCGACACCATCGCGCAGACCGAGCCGGAAGAGCTCAGCCAGCCGCTGTCGTCGAAGAACGCGCAGATCCTGCAGTCGATGATGGAGACGGTCGTCGAGAAGGGCACCGGCACCAGCGCCAAGATCCCCGGCGTGACCGTCGGCGGCAAGACCGGTACCGCCCAGCACGGCGAGAACAACAGCGAGAACCCGTACGCCTGGTTCCTCTCCTACGCCAAGAACGCCGACGGCAGCTCGCCGGTCGCCGTGGCCGTGGTCATCGAGGACGACAAGGCCAACCGTGACGACATCTCCGGCGGCGGCCTCGCGGCCCCGATCGCGAAGAGCGTGATGGAGGCCGTCATCGACAGCAAGAAGTGACTCCGCTCACGTCCCCTTCACATCGGTGCACGTTGCGATACCGGTCCTGTATCGGGTGACGGGCTTGGCCAGGTCACACAAAGCCAGCCGGGTACGGTAGGCCCGGACGGCTAGCCTCCGACCGCACATCCGTGCGGGTCGGGACCGACGGAGAGGGCTGGTAGGGAACTATGGAAGAGCCGCGTCGCCTCGGCGGCCGGTACGAGCTGGGCCAGGTGCTCGGCCGTGGTGGCATGGCGGAGGTCTACCTCGCCCATGACACACGCCTCGGCCGCACGGTGGCGGTGAAGACGCTGCGCGTCGACCTTGCGCGCGACCCTTCCTTCCAGGCCCGGTTCCGCCGGGAGGCCCAGTCGGCCGCCTCGCTCAACCATCCCGCGATCGTCGCGGTCTACGACACGGGCGAGGACTACGTCGACGGGGTCTCGATCCCGTACATCGTCATGGAGTACGTCGACGGCTCCACGCTCCGTGAGCTGCTCCACAGCGGTCGCAAGCTGCTGCCGGAGCGGGCCATGGAGATGACCATCGGCATCCTCCAGGCGCTGGAGTACTCGCACCGCAACGGCATCGTCCACCGCGACATCAAGCCGGCCAACGTCATGCTGACGCGCACCGGCCAGGTCAAGGTGATGGACTTCGGCATCGCCCGCGCGATGGGCGACTCCGGCATGACGATGACGCAGACGTCCGCGGTGATCGGCACCGCCCAGTACCTCTCCCCGGAGCAGGCGAAGGGCGAGCAGGTCGACGCCCGCTCGGACCTCTACTCGACGGGCTGCCTCCTCTACGAGCTGCTGACGGTACGGCCGCCCTTCGTAGGCGACTCCCCGGTGGCGGTGGCGTACCAGCACGTACGCGAGGAGCCGCAGCCGCCGAGCGTCTTCGACGCGGAGATCACGCCGGAGATGGACGCGATCGTCCTGAAGGCGCTCACCAAGGACCCCAACTACCGCTACCAGTCCGCCGACGAGATGCGCATGGACATCGAGGCCTGCCTCGACGGCCAGCCGGTCGCGGCGACGGCGGCGATGGGTTCGGTCGGCTACGGCGGCTACGGCGACGACCACGCGACGACGGCCCTGCGCTCCGACGCCGGCGCCACGACGATGCTGCCCCCCATGAACCCGGACGACGGCGGCTTCGGCTACGACGACCGTCCCGACCGGCGCCGCCAGCAGAAGAAGAAGTCGAACACCTCGACGATCCTGCTGGTCGTGGCGGCGGTCCTGGTACTGGTGGGCGCGATCCTGATCGGGAAGTGGGCGTTCAGCGGGAACGGTGGCGCGGACAAGCCGTTCGCGGCGCCGAACTTCGTCGGCCAGACCTACGCCAGCGCGCAGACCATGGCCGTCAACTCCGGCCTGAAGCTGGCGGAACCCACCCGCAAGGCCTGTGAGAACGCGCCGAAGGGCAGCGTCTGCTCGCAGGACCCGAAGGAGGGCACCGACGTCAACAAGGGCGACACCATCAACCTGGTCGTCTCGACCGGGGCGCCGAAGGTCGTCGTACCGAGTGTCGTGGGCCAGAGCGTCGACGACGCCACCACGACGCTCGAGGGCGACAAGTACAAGTTCGTCGTGAAGACACAGCAGAAGGTGTCCAGCGAGGACCCGGGAACGGTCCTGGACCAGAACCCGGCACTCGGCGCCGAGGTCCAGAAGGGCACCACGATCACCCTGACCGTCGCCAAGGCCGAGGAGAAGTCCACGGTCCCGGACGTCAGCGCCAAGAGCTGTGACGACGCCAAGGCGCAGATGCAGCAGAACAACCTCGTCGGCAACTGCACCGAGGTGGCGACCACCGACACGAACCTGAACGGCAAGGTCGTCTCGACCTCGCCCGCGGCCGGGACGCAGGTCGACAAGAACTCGTCGGTCAACATCCAGATCGGCAAGGTCTCCCAGACCCAGGTCCCGAACGTCGTCGGCCAGACGGTGGCGAACGCCAAGACGATCCTTCAGCAGAACGGCTTCACCAACATCCAGTTCGCCGACAACAGCGATCAGGGCGACAACGCGATCGTCACCCAGCAGGACCCGGGCTCGGGCAACCAGGTGGACGACCCCGGCAACACGCAGATCACCCTCACCAGCGTGGGCACCGGCAACGGCAACAACAACGGTGGCGGCGGCTTCTTCGGAGGCAACTCCGGATAGCGGCACCGGTATGGCATGACGGAGCCCCGGCACCCTGAGAAGGGTGCCGGGGCTCTTTCGTCCCGCGTGCGACGCGCTACGACCCTGCCGTCAGCGCAGTTCCTTCGGCGGTGTCCGCGCGCTGTCCACCTTGTCGACGCGGACCAGCTCGCCCCAGACCACGTAGCGGTACCGGGACGTGTACACCGGCGTGCAGGTCGTCAGCGTGATGTAGTGGCCGGCCTTCTTCTTTCCGGACTCCGCGGGGATCTGGGCGAGGGTCTTGACGTTGTACTTCGAGGTCTCGGGAAGGATGTCGTAGACCTTGTAGACGTACCACTTGTCCTTCGTCTCGAAGACGATCGGGTCGCCCTTCTTGAGCTTGTCGATGTTGTGGAACTTGGCGCCGTGGCCGTCGCGGTGGGCGGCGAGGGTGAAGTTGCCGTTCTTGCCGGTGGTCGGGAGGGCGGCCTTGATGGGGTCCGTGTAGTAGCCGGCGACGCCGTCGTTCAGGACGCTCGTCTCGGTGCCCTTCTCGACCAGCACCTCGCCGTTCTTCATGGCGGGCACGTGCAGGAAGCCGATGCCGTCCTTGGTGTCGAGCGCGCCGGGGCCGGTGTCCTTGTCCTTGGACCAGTTGTTGCGGACCTTGTCGCCCTGTTTGTCGGCCGTGCGGTCGGCGACGACGTTCGTCCACCACAGGGAGTAGACGACGAACAGGCCGAGGATCAGGCCCGCCGTGATGAGGAGTTCACCGAAGACGCTGACCGCCGTCGCGACCGGGCCGGAGCCGCGGGGGCGGTCCGGTGGGGGTGCGGGCGTGTCGGTCTGCTCTTCGGTGTCGTCGGTGGTCGCTGCCACGTTCATCTGCCCTTACTCGATGAGCGCATCCGGCTTGCCCTTGCTGCGCGGCCGTACCTCGACCATCTTGCCCCAGACGATCAGCCGGTACTTGCTGGTGAACTCCGGCGTACAGGTCGTCAGCGTGATGTAGCGGCCGGGCGTGGTGAAGCCCGAGCCCTTGGGGATGGGGTCGATGACACTGGTGTTGCTCGGCGACGTCACAGGCAGCGTCTTCGTCATCTTGTAGACGTAGTAGGTGTCCTGGGTCTCCACCACGACCTCGTCGCCCGGCTTGAGCTGGTTGATGTACCGGAACGGTTCGCCATGGGTGTTGCGGTGCGCGGCGAGCGCGAAGTTGCCGGTCTTCGCGTCCGGCATCGCGGTCTTGAGGGCGCCCTCGCTGTAGTGCCCGACCATCCCCTTGTCGAGCACCTTCTTGTTGCTGACGCCCTCGGCGATCGGCGCCACGACGTCCAGCTTGGGGATGTGCAGGATGGCGAAGCCCTGCCCCGGCGAGAACTCTCCGGGGGCGCGCTTGCCGCTCGCCCAGTCGTTCTGCAGCTGGCTCGCCTCGCTGCCGGCCTGCGCGTGCGCCCGTACGTTCGTCCACCACAGCTGGTAGGTGACGAACAGCAGCATCAGCACGCCGGTGGTGATGAACACCTCGCCGATCGCGCGGCTCGCGACGACCGCGGCGCCCGGCTTGTTCGCCCGCTGCCGCCGCCGCGCCTCGACCCGCGAGAGGGGCGCGCCGGAGCCGGAGGAAGCCGCTGCCGATTCCGACGCCGTGGAGCCCTCGGTGGTCTCCTCCGCCGCCCCGCCGGCCCCATGACGCCCGTGCCGCCCCTTGGCGGCCTTTCTGCGGGCCGCACGCCCGCCCGTGGGGGTTCCTGTGGCGGAGGAGGCGGATGGGGCGTCAGACGCCGATATGGACCGTCCGTGGCCCGTCCGCTCCGGCGGGAGGTCCGGCGAGCGATCGGGCGGGAGACCCGACGGAAGGTCCGCCATCCGCAGCGCGACGGTCTCCTGGTCGACCGGGCCGTACGGCACCCCGGCCGCGGCGCCCTGCGCCTGCGCGCCGTGCCACTGGTCGAACCCGCCCTGATCCCCGTACGACGGCTCCGCGTACGCCTGCTCCCCGTACGCGGCCTCGGACTCGCGCTCGGGGCGCAGCGCGGTCACGCCGTGGCCCTGCCCACCACCGGGGCGAGCCCCGCCGACCTCGCCACGGCACCCTGGTCGCCGCACTCCACCAGCCAGTTGGCCAGCATCCGGTGGCCGTGCTCGGTGAGCACCGACTCCGGGTGGAACTGGACGCCCTCGACGGGCAGTTCGCGGTGGCGCAGGCCCATGATGATGCCGTCGTGCGTTCTCGCGGTGACTTCCAGCTCGGCCGGGACCGTCTCCGGCTCGGCCGCGAGCGAGTGGTAGCGGGTCGCCGTGAAGGGCGAGGGCAGTCCGGCGAAGACGCCCTTGCCCTCGTGCTCGACGAGCGAGGTCTTGCCGTGCAGCAGTTCGGGGGCGCGGTCCACGACACCGCCGTAGGCCACCTGCATCGACTGCATGCCGAGGCAGACGCCGAAGACGGGGACCCCGGTCGAGGCGCAGTGCCGCACCATCTCGATACAGACGCCGGCCTCCTCGGGGTGCCGGGGCCGGGCGAGAGGAGGACGCCGTCGAAGCCGTCCTGGGCGTGCGCGGTCGACACCTCGTCATTGCGCAGCACCTCGCACTCGGCGCCCAGCTGGTACAGGTACTGGACCAGGTTGAAGACGAAGCTGTCGTAGTTGTCGACGACGAGAATCCGTGCGCTCACTGGTTGTCCACCGTCACATCGTTGAAGGGCAGCAGCGGTTCGGCCCACGGGAAGACGTACTGGAAGAGGATGTAGACCACGGCCAGGGCAAGGACGAGCGAAATGAGCGCCTTCACCCAGGCGTTGCCCGGCAGATGCCGCCAGATCCAGCCGTACATGCCGTCCCTTCCGTCGCGCCACGGCACCAGACTCACGCCGTACGTCACCAGACTAACGGCGCAGCGCGGCTGGTCTCCCGGCCTCCACAGGCTGTGTGGAGTCGAGATGTGCCCAGACGATCAGCCGGTGGCTGTGCCCCCACTCCGGATCGCACGTGGTCAGCGTGAGATAGCGGCCCGAGGCCGTGTACCCGGACTTACGTGGCACAGGATCGATCACCTCAATGTCGGTGGGCACTGTTTTGTAAGGCCCTTTGTCGATCCGATACGTGAACCAGGTGGTCCCGTCCGTCAGCACCACCGCGTCGCCCACGCGCAGCTCCGGAAAGTTCACGAAGGGGTTGCCGTACGTCCGCCTGTGCCCCGCCACCGCGAAGTTCCCGACCTGCCCCAGCTGCGCGGTGCCGGCGTAGTGCCCGAGCCCCTTCTTGAGGGTGCTCACGTCGGTGTCCTCAAGGACCGGCTTGTTCCACGTGAAACCAAGCCGCGGGATGTACATGATCGCGAAAGGCCTGCCGTCCTTGTACGCGGCCGGTTTCGCCGGAGCGGGCGAGGCGGCGGGCGCAGGGGACGCCTTCGGGCGCGCGGTCTGCTGAGACCACTGGTTCTGCAGTTGGTGGATCTGGTCGCTCATCGTGCGGTCGGCCTTCACACCGGTCCAGAACAGCACGTAGACCACGAAGAGGACGATCAGGGTGCCCACGGTGATGCAGAGTTCGCTGACGCTCCTGACGATCACACGCACCGGCAGCTCCCGTACGGCCGCTTACTCCACTGGCTTCGCGTAGTGCAGATCCACTGTGCCCGAGTACCCGGGAAGAGTCACCGTCCCGTCGTCGGTCACTTTCCAGCCGAGCCCGTAGACGTCGACGTACACCTTGTAGTTCTGGATCGCCTTGGACGCCGTCAGCGCCGCCTGCAGCTTCCCCGTGTCCCCGACGGCCGTGATCTTGTACGGCGGTGAGTAGACCCGGCCCTGGAGGATCAGGGTGTTGCCCACGCAGCGCACGGCGCTGGTCGCGATCAGCCGCTGGTCCATGACCTTGATGCCCTTGGCGCCGCCCTGCCAGAGGGCGTTCACGACGGCCTGGAGGTCCTGCTGGTGGATGACCAGGTAGTCGGGCTGCGGCTCGGGGTAGCCGGGGAGTTTGGCGGTGGCGTTGGGCGGGGCGTCGTTCAGGGTGACGGTGAGGGCCTTGCCCTTGAGCTGCTGCGCGCCCGCGGACTTCTCCAGTGCCGTGAGCTTCTTGTCGTCGGCCCCGGTGCTGGTGTCGTCCTCCTTGCGGAGGGAGTCGACCTCGTCGCGCAGGACTCCGTTGGCGTCGTTCAGCCGGCCGTTCTTCTGGCTGCGGGTCTGGATCAGGTCGGACAGTTTCAGCAGGGAGGCGTCCGTGCGGATGTTGGTGCCCTTGGCCGTGTTGAAACTGGTGAAGAAGATGAGCCCCGCGAGGGCGAAGACGGCCACCGTGAGAATCCGCACGGGACGGAAACGGCGGATACGGGCGGGACTGGTACCCGTCCCGGGGGAGTCGGCAGAATTGCTCAACGTACCCTTATCTCCTTCGGCGCCGCGGAAGCACTACGCTAACGGACGCCCGGGGGAGCACTCAGTGTCCCCTTGTACGCTGCCCCGGAGCCCGCCCCAGTTCCCTGCGCGGCCACGCAGCGCATCGACAGGAGAGACCCTCGTGCCGAAGTCACGTATCCGCAAGAAGGCCGACTACACGCCGCCGCCGGCGAAAGCGGCGACCGCCATCAAGTTGAACAGCCGTGCCTGGGTCGCTCCGGTCATGCTGGCCATGTTCGTCATCGGGCTGGCCTGGATCGTCGTCTTCTACGTCACCGACGGCTCCATGCCCATCGACAGCCTGGACAACTGGAACATCGTGGTCGGCTTCGGCTTCATCGCCGCCGGGTTCGGCGTCTCCACGCAGTGGAAGTAGCGGCGCGAGCAGCGGTCGAAGCTGCGGCCACCACCCGGTGAACGCAGCTCTGCCCACGACTTTCCGCTGAGTTATCCACAGGCCAGAGAAGTATCCACAGCAGGCCTGGGGAAAAAGAACGACGATCTGTGGATAACCCACCGGGTGTTGACGCTGGTGTGACTGACACACCGGCAACCGCAAGCCTGTTCGCCCCCTGCCTGACCTGCATAAACACGGGTCAGCGACAGGGGGCACAGCTGTTCTCCACGGTATGCACAAGATCCGCCACGCACTGTGGACAACGGTTTGATATCAGCTGAGCTGAGCCGTCCTGATCAGCGTCAACACCACGACGACGACCAGTACGACCGCACAGGTGCCGTACTGGATCAGGGCCCGGCGCTCCCGCGGGGCGTGCACCATCGCGTACCCGGTGATCACACCGGCGACCAGGCCGCCGATGTGGGCCTGCCAGGCGATGTTGGCCCACCCGAAGGTGAAGATGAGGTTGATCACCAGCAGGGCGATGACCGGCCGCATGTCGTACCTGAGCCGGCGCATCAGGACCGCGGTCGCGCCGAAGAGCCCGAAGATGGCACCGGAGGCACCGAGCGAGGGCTGGTTCGGGGCAGCGATCAGATAGGTGAGCGCGCTGCCCGCGAGGCCCGAGACGAAGTACAGGGCGAGATAGCGGGCACGGCCGAGGGCCGCCTCCAGAGGTCCGCCGATCCACCACAGGCTCATCATGTTGAACAGGATGTGGATCACGCTGCCGTGCAGGAACATCGCCGTCAGCAGCCGGTACGGCTGGCCCTCGGCGATGCCCTCGACGGAGCCGAACTGCGGGACGTACGCCTGGCCGAGGAGTTCGAGGCGCTCGGTGAAGCTGTCGCCCAGCACCTGCTGGAGCAGATAGAAGGCGACACAGAGACCGATAAGGATCTTGGTGGCGAGCCGCGGATCCGCCGCCACCGCACCGCCGGCGAGCGTGCGAGGCTGGGCCGCCGTCGGCGCGTGACCCGTGCCAGAGCCGCCGCGGACACACTCGGGGCACTGGAAACCGACCGAGGCGCTGACCATGCACTCGGGGCAGATCGGCTTCTCGCAGCGGGTGCAGCGGACGCCGGTCTCGCGGTCCGGGTGCCGGTAGCAGACCGGCAGACTCTGGGCGTCCTGGGGCCGCTGTTCCTCCGGGCCCTGCGGGCTGCCTGGCGCCTGGTCCATGGGGTCCCCTCAATCCTTCGTACGCAATGCACCGCCCCGCCCATCCTTACGGACGAGCGGGGCGTTTGGTTCCCGGCGGTAAGTACTGGTGTCAACCCTGGGACCCGGGGCCTGTACGGCCCTGGGACCTGTCCGGCCCTAGCGGGTCTCGACGACGACCGACTCGATGATGACGTCCTTCACCGGACGGTCGGTGCGCGGGTTGGTGTCGGCGGCCGCGATGGTGTCCACGACCTTCTGGCTCGCCGCGTCGGTGACCTCACCGAAGATGGTGTGCTTGCGGGTCAGCCAGGCCGTCGGGGAGACGGTGACGAAGAACTGCGAGCCGTTGGTGCCCGGCCCGGCGTTGGCCATGGCCAGCAGATAGGGCTTGTCGAAACGCAGATCGGGGTGGAACTCGTCCTCGAACTGGTAGCCCGGGCCGCCCGTTCCGTTGCCCAGCGGGTCCCCACCCTGAATCATGAAGCCCTTGATCACCCGGTGGAAGACCGTACCGTCGTAGAGCTTGGCCGCCGCCTTCTCACCAGTGGTGGGGTTGGTCCACTCCCGCTCACCCGTGGCGAGTTCGACGAAGTTCTTGACCGTCTTGGGCGCGTGGTTCGGCAGCAGCCGGACTTCGATGTCGCCGAGGCTGGTCCTGAGGGTGGCGTAGAGCTGCTCGGCCACGGTCTGCCTTCCGTTGTCTTCCTGTGACCCCCAGATCCTCGCACGCTCGCTGCACCCCGTCGCCCGACGGCCTTCTCTCGGGGCATTTCCACAGGATCCGCTTGCGGAAATCCGGCCGAGTGGGTCCGGGACAGGGGCACGGCACCGGGATCCGTGGCATTGTCGACGACAACCCCCCGTTCCCGCGTATTCATCCGTTATTGCACGTGATCGTGACCCGGATGCCCGCCCTCACATGCCTCGTCGCTCTCTGACAGGCATGATCCGTAATTGGGTGGATAGACGAAGAACCGTACGCCACCGAGGAGGAGGAACTCGTGACCCGCATCGACAGCGTGCGCTCCGCGACCGGATCGGCGAAGGACAGCGTGCTGCACGCCGCGGAAGTGGTGGCGCCCTACGCCGACACGGCCAAGGACAGGGCCTCGTACTACGCCCATGAGGCACGCGTACGACTCGCGCCCAAGGTGTCGCTGGCCGCAGACCAGGCCCGCGTCCAGTACGGCGCCCATGTCGTGCCGCGCCTTGAGCAGGCCCGCACTCATGTACCGCCGAAGGTCGACCAGGCCGCCCAGGAAGCCGCCGTCCGTACCCGCAAGGCTGCCCAGCAGGCCGCCGAGTACTCACGGCCGAGGATCGAGCAGGCGGTCGCCGCCGCGGGCCCGGTCAAGGACGAGGCCGCCGCTCGCGGTGCGGCCGCGTTCGCCGCACTGCGCGGCCAGGTCTCGCCCAAGGAGATCCAGAAGCTGGTCCGCAAGCACGAGCGGCGGGCGAGGGCCGGCCGGCTCGCGAAGGGGCTGGCGGTTCTGGGCATCCTGGCGGGCGGTGCCTTCGCCGCCTGGAAGTGGTGGGACAAGCAGGCTAACCCCGACTGGCTGGTCGAGCCGCCCGCCGCGACCGAAGTGCCCGAGACGGGACGCCTCACTTCGGTGGACGGTAGCCCCGAGGCCGTGCTCGACCCCGAGGTCGAGGCCAAGCAGGCCGAGGACGAGGCCGTCGAGAACGACGAACACCGCTGACGTCCGACGCACTTTCAACATCGCTGCGGGGCAGGAGACTTGAGGGTCTCCTGCCCCGCAGCGATGTTTCACGTGGAACAGTCCCGGGGTTTCACGTGGAACAGTCGCGGCGCATCACCGGTCTCGACGAACGCCCCGACTTCTTGATTTACGCAAGTTGCCGCGATGACGTTTGCAACGCCCCAGGTGTACAAGCAGCGCACAGACTCCCTTAACGGACCGCACACCCCCGATTACGCGTCCGTATTCACACCAGCTCACACACCTCCCGCACACGCGGGCACATCATCCCCACATCGCGCCGACGACCGGCATGAAGCCCCGCGGACTCCACCCGGCGTCGATATTTGCGCAAACAACTGCAACGAAGAGTCGCCCTTTACGTGACGCACGTCACCTCTCGGGCACAAAGAAACACCGGCCGGACGCCACTGAGGGCGACCGGCCGGTGCGGGATGTGGAGCCTAGGGGAGTCGAACCCCTGACATCTGCCATGCAAAGACAGCGCTCTACCAACTGAGCTAAGGCCCCGCTAGAGAAGCGTTCGACCGGCAGAACCACACACCGGCGAGCTTCGGGGACCAGCGTACCGGGTCACCCCGGGTATCTCGCAAAAATTTGGGGGTCCCGGTGAACGACCACTCTCCGTAAGATGCTCGGCGTGGTTCGCTAGAGCGAACCGCGGTTTTGGGGAAGCGATGGGGAGACGCAATGGACGCCGCACAGCAGGAAGCCACCGCCAGAGCGCGGGAGCTGCAGCGGAATTGGTACGGGGAGCCTTTGGGGGCGCTCTTCCGTAAGCTCATCGACGATCTTGGGCTCAACCAGGCTCGTCTCGCGGGGGTGTTGGGACTGTCCGCGCCGATGTTGTCCCAGCTGATGAGCGGTCAGCGGGCGAAGATCGGCAATCCCGCGGTGGTCCAGCGGGTGCAGTTGCTGCAGGACCTGGCGGGACAGGTCGCGGACGGCAGCGTGAGCGCGGCCGAGGCGACCGAGCGCATGGACGAGATCAAGAAGTCCCAGGGGGGCTCGGTGCTCAGCAACACCACGACCACGACGAGCAGTTCGGGAGCGCCCACGGTCAAGCGGGTGGTCCGCGAGATCCAGTCGCTGCTGCGCTCGGTGGCCGCCGCGGGCGACATCATCGACGCGGCGGACACTCTCGCCCCGACCCACCCCG
This sequence comes from Streptomyces sp. N50, assembly GCF_033335955.1. Taxonomy (GTDB): domain Bacteria; phylum Actinomycetota; class Actinomycetes; order Streptomycetales; family Streptomycetaceae; genus Streptomyces. The sequence goes on along the minus strand of NZ_CP137549.1, from coordinate 4,541,386 downwards.
AACTGGCAGAGTTCCTCCGGGTGTACGGCGCGGGCCGCACCTCCGACGCGGTCGCGCACTACCAGTCCCACCAGAGCTGAGCCTCACGGCCCGGCCGCCGATCGGGGGTTCGGCAGCCGGGCACGCGGCCGGTGAGGAGCATGAGGGGGTCGTGCCGCTCACCGGGAGCACGTGCGGAACAGCCACGAGGGAGTGCCATGAGGAACTGCCACGAGGGGGAGTCGTATCGCTCGTCTCGGGGGAAGCAACGGAGGTAGCCGAAGGGGGAGGAGCGACGCACAGCCATGGGTGAGGTCTTCGCCGGCCGGTACGAACTGGTCGACCCGATCGGGCGCGGCGGTGTCGGCGCGGTCTGGCGCGCCTGGGACCACCGGCGGCGCCGCTATGTGGCCGCCAAGGTCCTGCAGCAGAGCGACGCGCACTCCCTGCTGCGCTTCGTCCGGGAACAGGCGCTGCGGATCGACCACCCCCATGTGCTCGCCCCTGCCAGCTGGGCCGCCGACGACGACAAGGTCCTGTTCACCATGGACCTGGTGGCCGGAGGCTCGCTCGTCCATCTCATCGGTGACTACGGTCCCCTGCCTCCCGCGTTCGTCTGCACGCTGCTCGACCAGCTCCTCTCCGGTCTCGCCGCGGTGCACGCGGAAGGTGTCGTGCACCGGGACATCAAGCCCGCCAACCTGCTCCTCGAAGCCACCGGCACGGCCCGCCCCCGTCTGCGTCTGTCCGACTTCGGCATCGCGATGCGGCTGGGCGAGGCGCGGCTGACGGAGACCAATCTCGTGGTGGGGACGCCGGGTTACCTCGCGCCCGAGCAGATGATGGGAGCCGAACCGGACTTCCCCGCCGACCTGTTCGCCGTAGGACTGGTGGCGCTGTATCTGCTGGAGGGGGCCAAGCCGGACTCCAAGGCGCTGGTGCAGTACTTCGCGGAGCATGGGACTCCAGGGGCGCCCAAGGGCATCCCCGAGGCGCTGTGGCAGGTCGTGGCGATGCTGCTGCAGCCCGATCCGCAGGCCCGCTTCCGCACCGCCACAGGGGCACGCAAGGCGCTCGCCGCGGCCGCGGAACTGCTGCCCGAGCCCGGCCCCGACGACGAGCTGATCGAGATCTTCGACCAAATCGGGCCGCTGCCTTCGGAGTTCGCGCCCGAGGGTCCGCTGAAGCGGGCTTCCGGGGTGGACACGGGGTCGACGACGACTCCCTCGTCGAGCGGGTCTCCCGAACCTGAGAACGACCTGGGCACCGGTATCGGCAGTGTCAGCGGCTCGGGTCTCGACTCGGCCTGGCCCGGCACGGACTCCGTACCCGTGGACCCGCGGCACGGCATCGTCTCCCGGCCGACCCCGGCCCCGACTGCCGACCCGGCTCCGGCCCCGCCGGCTTCGCCGCCCCCGACTCCGTCCCCGTCCCCGATGTCGGACAGCGGCAGCTTCCATCTGCCGCCACCGCAAGCCTCGTACGGACAACAGGCGGGCCAGGCCGACCACTCGGACCAGGCACATCAGGCGCATCAGACCGCCGAGGCCCACCAGGGCGGCCAGTACCAGCAGCCCATGTACCCCTCCCCCCAGTACTCCTCCCCTCAGCACTCCTCCCCCCACGACCTCACGCATGTCCTGTCCTCCCCCCAGCCGCGTGCTGATCCCTCTACTGCTTCATACACCGCTCAGGTCCCGCAGGTTCCACCGTCGGCGCCGCCGGTTCCGCAGCACCGCGGCAGGCGGGCCCGGCGCCGGCCCGGGCCGCCCGCGAAGGTGGCGATCCCGGTCCTGCTGCTCGCGCTGGCGTGCTATGCGGTGGGGTTCTGGGCGCTGACCCAGATCTGAACCGTGGAAAGGGCGGGGCGGGGCGGTTACAAGGCCGCCGTCGAGGCCCGGTCCCGGCGCCTGGCCGACACCGTCCACACGCCGAGCGTCGCCAGCAGCGCGGTGCCCGCGCCGATCCCGGCCACCGCGAGCACCTTCATCGCGGCGTCGCCGCCTCCCCCGGCGCTCCCCGTCACGGCCGCCGCGCGGTCCTGTGTGGTGACGTCGAAGATGTTCCGGGGGTCGGGCCGCCCCGCGTACCCGGGACCGCCGTGCGCCGCACCGGCGACGCGCACGCGCAGGGTCACCGGGAACGGTCCCTGACCGAAGTCGTCGGCCAGTTGCGCGTCGAGGTGCACGACGAGGTAGTACGACCCGGCGAAGCGCATCCCGTTCTCGTGGTCGACGACGGAGTAGCGGTTGCGGTACTCCACGGGCGGCAGGGGCTCCAGTGCCACGGACCTCTCGCTGCCCCGGTAGCCGAGGCCGGCCTCGTCGACGGAGGCGCGCACGGGGTTGTAGAGCGCCAGGTCCAGCGCGCGGCTCACATAGCCGCTGCCGCCGTCCGAAGCGCCCAACTCGGCCGTGACGGACAGCTGTTGGCCCCAGTCCACCGGCACCCTGTAGAAGAGGGTCCGGCCGGGCCCGATGTCGTCCCGCCACGCGCCCTGCCCGACGGCGACCGCCCCGGCGAAGCCCGAACCGCCCGCGCGGCGCCGGGCCTCCCCTGTGACCGCCTCGGGCGACGCGGAGTCCCAGGTCTGGGGCGCGTCGGTCGCGCCGGCCTGGGCGAGCGAGGGTTCCGACACCGCGGTGAGTTCCAGCCCCCAGGTGTCCGACGAGGAGTCCGACGCGTCGACGCGCTCGACGAGCACGTAGTACCTGCCGCTCCCCTTGCACAGCGCCTTGCCCGCCTCCCGCACCGCCCAGGCGGCCACCGGGTGGGGACTCCGGCCCGCCCCGAAGGTGGCGCTCCGGTAGGTGCAGCCGGTGTCCTTGGCGTTCCGCATCGACACCTTGATGCCATCGGTGGCGGCGACGCTGGTGCCCGCCGGAGGCACGGCGGTCACGGAGACGTAGACATTCGACGTGGCGTCGAGATCAAGGCCGTAGTAGACACGGGCCCCCTTCGAGAGGGAACTCCTGTACGTCGCACCGGGCTCCAGCTCCTTGGCGTCAGCAGTACCGGCCGCTCCGTCGACGACCCGGTCGCCCTTGTCGTAGCCGTAGGAGCTGGACGACCCGGCCGCCACGGCGGGCCGGTCCGTGAGGGCGGCCGTCGCGCACAGGACCGCGGCGAGGACCACGACACGTCGTACGGCCCCAGCGACGGGCGTACGGCCGCCCTGTGCCCGTGTCCGCCACCACGCCGTACGCCGCCCCATCACGCGCCACCCCTCGTCGTTGCTCCGGACGTGGCCCATCCTGCCCCGCACGCGCGCGTGGCATCCCGGCAATGCGGACGAGTGTCCGAAACGCCGGGGTCGTGGCGGCCGTACCCGCACCAGGGCGGGGGCGCAACACAAAGCCCCGACCGCCAGGCGGCCGGGGCTTGATCAGAACTGGTTCTCGGTACTCAGGAACCCGTGGGCACGGAGTCGGTCGCCTCCGTCCACAGGTCCTGCTCGGCGCGATCCGCCTGGATCTGGCGGTACACGAGGAGCCCGCCGATGGCGGCCAGTGCGACCAGGAGAAGCTTCTTCACCGCGCGACCTCGTCTTTCCTTGACGTAGGGGACCTCTGTCGCCCGACTATACACACCGACCGAGACCGATCAGTGACCTGCGTCCGGGGTCAACTCCCGCCCGGTACAGCGCAGTAGGAGCGGACGCGGCCGCTCCGATCTGAGGGTGATCACACCCCCACGGACGGTTACTTCGCCCGTCTTTCGCGCATCTTCAGCCCTTTTCCGGCCTCTTGCACCCATCCGAGTGGTGTTCATCAGAACATCGACGCGCCATGGGCGTCGGTCCACCACTTCGCGGCCCCCATACACATCATGAGGAAAGTACGCAAATCGCCCAACCTGAAAGTGAGGGGCCATGGCCCAGATCAAGGTCATGAAGTTGTGGAACGCCTTCGTCACCGGCTTCCTGGCACTGTGCACGGCGCTCGGACTCATCACGGTCACCGCGACGGTCGCCGCCGCGACTCAGCGGACCGAGGCGGCGAGCACCAGCGCGGTCGCCGAGACGACGACACCGGCGATCTCCCCCTGGTCCTTCACCAGGTCCCTGCCCCCCACGATGAAGCAGCGCATCCGCGCCGAGGCCCACGGCAAGTCCCCGAGCTGCCGCCACCGCCCGCCGACGGACACGGACGAGGCGACGGAGACGGCCGACGCGGCCGAGCCGGCCCACGCCGAGCCGGCGGCCCCGCTCCAGCGCTGACCCGAGTCCCTCCAGCACCGCCCCGGGCCCATCCAGCACCACCTCAGGCCCGATCAGTACTGCCTCAGGCCCCTCCAACACCGACCTGCGCGCCGACACCTCGGCCCGCGAGTCTCCCTGGCCTTGCCCGACCTGCTCAACCCGCCCGACTTGCCCGACCGTCCGCCCTCTCTGACACAGCGGCGAACTTGCGTACAAAGCTTCAGAGACAACACAGAGGACCCCGAAAACCCCTGGCCCACAGTGGCCGGGGGTCTTCTGGCGTGCCCGCGGCTCATCCTTCCCCGGCCCCACCGAACGGCCCGTCCGTGCGGACCAGAATCCCGGGGCAGTCCGGATCGACCACCCCTGTGTAGTGATTGGTCCAGAAGTCCCGCCGGGTGCGCGGCAGCGGCACTTCCACAAGCCGCCCGTCATGGATCATCCACAGGCCGAAGCAGTCGTCCTCCTCATCGTGGATCAGGACCTGAACGGTGTGCGGCGACGGCCAGGGCAGAGACTCAAGGTGCTCCAGCAGGCCGACCCATCGGCTCCGCCGCACGAACTCGATGGCCCAGCCGCCGAACATGCCGTGTCCGATGTCGGTGAACTCCCCCGTCCACGGGCGGCTTTCGTCCCGCTCGGTCAGCGGTTTCATGATGTTTTCCGCGTCGCTGGCCAACACGACGACCTCGGCGAATCTGCTCATGGGCGAGTATCACCGGCCACGAGGAGGGCACGGCAACCGAAATTACGCGGTCCTGATCGTGCTGCCCGTAGACGCCAAAAACCCCCAACCGCAACCGGTTGGGGGTCTTCGAACTGGTGGGGCTAACAGGATTTGAACCTGTGGCCTCATCCTTATCAGGGATGCGCTCTAACCAACTGAGCTATAGCCCCGCCGCGCTCTGCGGAGTGTGTCCCGCGCGCTGACTCCTGAAGATTAGCGCACGACATGGGCAGTCCCAAAATCGATAGTCACAGGACCGTCGAGAGGGGTTTCAACCCGCGTTCACCCGGCTTCTCGTGCGCCTGTCGTCCGCCCGCTCACTCGTCCTCGGCGAGCGTCAGCTCGATGCCGCCGACGAAGCCGGCGGAGAGGTTGTAGATGAACGCGCCGAGCGTCGCGAGGGCCGTGGCCAGGACGACGTCGATGACCGCGATGATCCCGGAGAACGTCAGGACGTGCGGGAGGGACAGGAAGGACTGCAGGTCGAAGCCGTTCGACTCGTTCGAGCCGGTCGCCTCCGAGATCGTGCCGCCGACCGTCGAGAAGACCCCCATCGCGTCCATGACCATCCACAGCACCGCGGACGCCACGACCGTGCAGATGCCCAGCGCGATGGAGAGCAGGAAGCTGACCTTCATCACCGACCACGGGTCGGCCTTGGCCACCCGCAGCCGCGCCTTACGGGTGCGCGGGGCCGTACGCGCGCCCGTGCGCGGACGCCGTACGGCACCGCTCTGGGCGGCGGGCGACTGGGTCGGGTAGGCCTGCGGCGGGTGGTACGGCCCCGCCGCCTGCTGCGGCTGACGCTCGCCCGGCAAGGGGGAACCCGGCAGCGGGGAGCCCGCCGGGGCCGCGGTGGGCTGGGCCGGCGCCTGGCCCTGGGCCGGAGCCTTGGCGCCCGGTGCGGCCGCGCCCGCGCCGGCCGACTGCTGCTGGGTCTGCGGACCTCGGGTGTCCGTCACAGTTCCCCCCTGGGATCCATGCGAGTCGGGCGAGTGCGCGTCCGTCTTCTTCACGTCGATCGCCCGCAGTTGGGTCGTGTGCGGATCTGTCGCGTTCGCGGCGGAGCCACGGCCGCCGCCGTCCGTGTCCGTACCGGTCGATCCGGCGCCCGTGGCTCCGCTCACGATGACTCTCTCCTCGTGCTACTCGTCCGAGGGTGCGTCACCCTCGTCCGTGCCGGTGGTCGCGACACCCTCGGTGGTCTCGTCGACGGCTTCGTCGCCGACGACTTCCTCCGCCTCGGGTCCCGCCTCGGCGTTACGAGCGATACCGACGACGGCATCGCGCTTGCCCAGGTTGATCAGTTGGACGCCCATGGTGTCACGGCCCGTCTCCCTGACCTCGTTGACTCGCGTACGAATCACACCGCCGGACAGCGTGATGGCGAGGATCTCGTCGGTCTCCTCGACCACCAGCGCGCCGACGAGAGAACCGCGGTCCTCGACGATCTTGGCGGCCTTGATACCCAGGCCGCCGCGACCCTGGACGCGGTACTCGTCGACGGCGGTGCGCTTCGCGTACCCGCCGTCTGTGGCAGTGAACACGAACGTACCGGGTCGAACAACATTCATCGAGAGAAGTTGGTCGCCCTCACGGAAACTCATGCCCTTGACACCGGAGGTGGCACGCCCCATGGGGCGCAACGCGTCGTCCGTGGCGGTGAACCGGATCGACTGTGCCTTCTTGCTGATCAGCAGCAGATCGTCCTCGGACGAGACGAGTTCGGCGCCGATCAGTTCGTCGTCGGAACCGTCCTCCGTCTCACGGAGGTTGATCGCGATGACACCGCCGGAGCGGGGCGAATCGTAATCCTTAAGAGGCGTCTTCTTGACCAGACCGCCCTTGGTCGCGAGGACCAGGTAGGGCGCCGCCTCGTAGTCGCGGATCGCGAGGATCTCCGCGATCGCCTCGTCCGGCTGGAAGGCGAGCAGGTTCGCCACGTGCTGCCCACGCGCGTCCCGGCCGGCGTCCGGGAGTTCGTAGGCCTTCGCGCGGTAGACGCGGCCCTTGTTGGTGAAGAACAGCAGCCAGTGGTGGGTCGTCGACACGAAGAAGTGGTCGACGATGTCGTCTTCCTTGAGCTTCGTGCCGCGGACGCCCTTGCCGCCGCGCTTCTGGGAGCGGTAGTCGTCCGCCTTGGTGCGCTTGACGTAGCCGCCGCGCGAGATGGTGACGACGATGTCCTCTTCGGCGATGAGGTCCTCGATGGACATGTCGCCGTCGAAGGGCACCAGCATCGTCTTGCGGTCGTCGCCGAACTTCTCGACGATCGCGGCGAGTTCCTCGCTGACGATGCCGCGCTGGCGGACCGGGGAGGCGAGGATCGCGTTGTACTCGGTGATCTTCGCCTGGAGTTCGTCGTGCTCCTGGATGATCTTCTGGCGCTCCAGGGCGGCCAGTCGGCGGAGCTGCATCTCCAGGATGGCGTTCGCCTGGATCTCGTCGATCGTCAGGAGCTCCATCAGGCCCGTGCGCGCGATCTCGACGGTGTCGCTGCGCCGGATCAGCGCGATGACCTCGTCAATGGCGTCCAGGGCCTTCAGGAGGCCGCGCAGGATGTGCGCCCGCTCCTCGGCCTTGCGCAGCCGGAACTTCGTCCGGCGGACGATGACCTCGATCTGGTGCGCCACCCAGTGCCGGATGAACGCGTCCAGGGAGAGGGTCCTGGGCACACCGTCGACCAGGGCCAGCATGTTGGCGCTGAAGTTCGACTGCAGATCGGTGTGCTTGTAGAGGTTGTTCAGTACGACCTTGGCGACCGCGTCCCTCTTCAGGACGATGACGAGGCGCTGGCCGGTACGGGACGACGTCTCGTCGCGGACGTCCGCGATGCCGCCGACCTTGCCGTCCTTCACCAGGTCGGCGATCTTCTGCGCGAGGTTGTCGGGGTTGGTCTGGTAGGGGAGTTCGGTGACCACCAGGCACTGGCGGTTCTGGATCTCCTCGACCTCGACGACCGCGCGCATGGTGATCGAGCCACGGCCGGTGCGGTACGCCTCCTCGATGCCCTTGCGGCCGACGACGAGCGCGCCGGTCGGGAAGTCGGGGCCCTTGATGCGCTCGATCAGCGCGTCCAGGAGCTCCTCGTGGGAGGCCTCGGGGTTCTCCAGGCACCACTGGGCGCCCGCCGCGACCTCACGGAGGTTGTGCGGCGGGATGTTGGTGGCCATGCCGACCGCGATGCCCGCCGAGCCGTTGATCAGCAGGTTCGGGAAGCGGGCCGGCAGGACGGTCGGCTCCTGGGAGCGGCCGTCGTAGTTGTCCGTGAAGTCGACGGTCTCCTCGTCGATGTCACGGACCATCTCCATGGACAGCGGCGCCAGCTTGCACTCGGTGTAGCGCATGGCGGCGGCGGGGTCGTTGCCCGGGGAGCCGAAGTTGCCGTTCGAGTCCACCAGCGGCATCCGCATCGACCACGGCTGCGCGAGGCGGACCAGCGCGTCGTAGATCGAGGAGTCGCCGTGCGGGTGGTAGTTGCCCATGACGTCGCCGACGACACGGGCGCACTTGTAGAAGCCCTTCTCGGGCCGGTAGCCGCCGTCGTACATGGCGTACAGGACGCGGCGGTGGACGGGCTTGAGGCCGTCACGGACGTCGGGCAGGGCTCGCGACACGATGACGGACATCGCGTAGTCGAGGTACGAGCGCTGCATCTCCGTCTCGAGCCCTACGGGCTCGACGCGCTGGGCGATGACGCCCTCTTCAGGCGTACTGGGAGTGTTCTCGTCGGCCATTGCTGGTGAAGATCCTTCCTGATGCGGTCAGCTGAGACCGACTCAGATGTCGAGGAAGCGGACGTCCTTGGCGTTGCGCTGGATGAACTGGCGGCGCGCCTCGACGTCCTCGCCCATGAGGACCGAGAACAGGTCGTCGGCCTGCGCGGCGTCGTCCAGGGTGACCTGGCCGAGGACGCGGTGCTCCTGGTCCATCGTGGTGATGCGCAGTTCCTCGGCGTTCATCTCGCCGAGCCCCTTGAAGCGCTGGATCGAGTCTTCCTTGATGCGCTTGCCGCTCTGCCGGCCCAGCTCGATCAGGGCGTCGCGCTCGCGGTCCGAGTACGCGTACTCGAAGTCGTCACGGCCCCACTTGATCTTGTAGAGCGGGGGACGCGACAGGAACACGTGCCCGGCCTCGACCAGCGGCCGCATGAAGCGGAACAGGAAGGTCAGCAGCAGGGTGGAGATGTGCTGACCGTCGACGTCGGCGTCCGCCATCAGGATGATCTTGTGATAGCGCAGCCTGGCGATGTCGAAGTCCTCGTGGACTCCGGTGCCGAAGGCGGAGATCAGTGCCTGGATCTCCTGGTTCTGCAGGATCTTGTCGATCCTGGCCTTCTCGACGTTGAGGATCTTTCCCCGGATCGGGAGGATCGCCTGGTACTGCGGGTTCCGGCCGGACTTGGCCGAGCCGCCGGCGGAGTCACCCTCGACGATGAAGATCTCGCACTTGGTGGGGTCGTTCGACTGGCAGTCGGACAGCTTGCCCGGCAGCGAAGCCGTCTCCAGCAGACCCTTGCGACGGGTGAGGTCGCGGGCCTTGCGGGCCGCCACGCGCGCGGTGGCCGCCTGGATGCCCTTGCGGATGATGTCCGAGGCCTCGTTCGGGTTGCGGTCGAGCCAGTCGTTGAGGTGCTCGTAGACCGCCTTCTGTACGAAGGTCTTCGCTTCGGTGTTGCCGAGCTTGGTCTTTGTCTGGCCCTCGAACTGCGGCTCGGCCAGCTTCACCGAGATGATCGCGGTCAGACCCTCGCGGATGTCGTCGCCCGTGAGGTTGTCGTCCTTCTCGCGGAGCAGCTTCTTGTCGCGCGCGTACTTGTTGATCAGCGACGTCAGCGCGGCCCGGAAGCCCTCTTCGTGCGTGCCGCCCTCATGCGTGTGGATGATGTTGGCGAAGGAGTACACGCCCTCGCTGTAACCGCTGTTCCACTGCATCGCGACCTCGAGGGACAGGCTCTTGTCCTTGTCCTCCGCCTCCAGGTCGATGACGGTCGGGTGCACCACGTCCCCCTTGCGGGAGTTGAGGTACGTCACGTAGTCGACGATGCCGCCCTCGTAGTGGTACGTGACGGTCTTGACGTCGTCCTTCTCGTCCGCACCCGCCTCGTCGGCACCGGCCGTGGCCTTCGCCAGCTCGCGCTCGTCAGTGAGTTTGATCGTCAAACCCTTGTTGAGGAACGCCATCTCCTGGAAGCGCCGCGACAGCGTCTCGAAGGAGTACTCGGTGGTCTCGAAGATGTCCGGGTCGGCCCAGAAGGTGACCGAGGTGCCGGTCTCGGCCGTGGCCTCGTGCTGCGCGAGCGGGGCGGTCGGCACGCCCAGCTTGTAGTCCTGCGTCCAGCGGTATCCGTCGGTCCTGACCTCGACGGCGACCTTGCTGGACAGCGCGTTCACCACGGACACGCCCACGCCGTGCAGACCGCCGGAGACCGCGTAACCGCCGCCCCCGAACTTGCCGCCCGCGTGCAGCACCGTCAACACGACCTCGACGGCCGGCTTGCCCTCGGACGGGACGATGCCCACCGGGATGCCTCGGCCGTTGTCGATGACGCGGACGCCGCCGTCGTGAAGGATCGTGACGTCGATCGTGTCCGCGTGCCCGGCCAGCGCCTCGTCGACGGAGTTGTCGACGACTTCCTGCACGAGGTGGTGCAGGCCGCGCTCGCCGGTCGAGCCGATGTACATACCGGGTCGCTTGCGGACCGCGTCCAGACCCTCGAGGACGGTGATGGCGCTGGCGTCGTACGAGGCAGTGACCTCGCCGTTCGAGGTGTGAGCCCCGCCGTTGGCGCCGGCGTCGGTGGACGGGATGTTCTCGTTGGGGTTGCCGGAATCGGCCACGAAGCGCCCTTTCTGGCACAGCACAAGCCAGGCACCCGGCGGTTGGCCGGAGCGGCTGCGGCGTGTTGCGTTGGTAAGCCTTAGTCAGCGTTGCTCGGTGTGTGTCCCACAAGTGGGGCGGGATTGCTTCCAGTCTACCGGTAGCGCCGACATGGATGGGGGTTTGCCGGTACCTGAGTCCTCATGTGCCGCCCTCAACCGGTCTCTCCCGACTCCCCATATGCGGAACGGGGCTCAAAGAGGCTCACGGAGGCACTCAGCGCTTCCGGGTGTCAACCCTTTGCTACTCAAGGGTCAGGTCGGTATTCGCAACCGCGTCCGTTCACCCGCCGGAGCCCACGCTGTGATGTCAGTCACCCATAGGTGTCGCCGGGACCCGTGCTGCCAGGAGCGCGCAGGGGACCGTAGCGGCGGGGCGGCCCACCGGGGCCGTTGACTTTGATCAGGCGCACCGTGCCGTGCCCGAGATCCTCGTTCAGGCGGGCAACCAACTGGGGGGCGCGCAGTCTGATCTCGGTGGCCCAAGCCGTGGAGTCGCACCGGACCATCAGCTCCCGGGCGTCTTCGTCATAGCGCTCCGGCGTGCAGTGCAAGGCGATTGCCTCGCCGACGATCTGCGGCCAGCGGCCCATCACACCGCCCACCGCGGCCGGCGTCTCCCAGCCGCGCTCGTTCAGCAGCCGGTTGATCGCAGCACCGAGGGCCATCGGGTCGCGGCCATCGGCGCGCGCGCCGGAGCGCAGGCCGCCGCGCCGCGCCTGCTTCTTCTGCTGCGCCGCGTCCCCACGCGCGCGTGCCTGTTCCTTCGCGGCGCGCAACGCCACGCGCGCGAGGTCGACGCCGGAGGGCTCGGCGGCCTTCTTGGGCGCGGGTTCCCCGGCCGCGGGCTGATCGGTCGTCATACGCGCTCCACCGCCCCCTCCGCCACGCTGTACCGCGTCCCCGCCAGGACATGCGGTACGTCGTCGTCGACCGCGGCCGTCACCAGCACCTGCTCACCGGACGCCACCAGCTCGGCCAGCCGCTCCCGCCGCCGTGTGTCCAGCTCGGCGAACACGTCGTCAAGGACGAGCACCGGCTCATTGCCCTCACCCCGGAGCAGGTCGTACGACGCGAGCCGCAACGCCAGCGCGTACGACCAGGACTCCCCGTGCGAGGCGTACCCCTTGGCGGGCAACTGACCGAGTTTGAGAACCAAATCGTCCCGATGGGGTCCTACTAGGGTGACGCCCCGCTCGATCTCCTGCTTGCGCGCCTCCGCGATCGCCGCCATCAACTGCTCGTAGAGGTCTTCACGCGTGTGTGCCTCACCGGGCGCCGACGGCTTGTACTCCAGGGCCACCGGGCCGCCCCCGGGGGCGAGTTGCTCGTACGCCTTGTCGGCGAGGGGCTGGACCGCGGCGATCAGATCGAGCCGCTGGGCGAGCAACTCGGCGCCCACGCGCGCAAGATGCTGATCCCACACGTCGAGCGTGGACAGGTCCATCGACCGCCCGCCGTGCCGCCGCGCCAACGCGGCCGACTTCAGCAGGGTGTTGCGCTGCTTGAGCACCCGCTCGTAGTCGGAGCGGACCCCGGCCATGCGCGGCGACCGCGCGGTGATCAGCTCGTCCAGGAACCGCCGCCGCTCCCCGGGATCCCCCTTCACCAGGGCGAGGTCCTCGGGCGCGAACAGCACGGTCCGTACGATGCCCAGCACGTCACGGGGCCTGACCTGCGAGGACCGGTTGATGCGGGCGCGGTTGGCGCGGCCGGGGTTCAGCTCCAGCTCGACCAGCTGCTGCCGTTCGCCCTGTCTGACCTGCGCCCGGATGATCGCGCGCTCGGCACCCATGCGGACGAGGGGGGCGTCGGAGGAGACGCGGTGACTGCCCAGGGTGGCGAGGTAGCCGATCGCCTCGACGAGGTTGGTCTTGCCCTGCCCGTTTGGTCCCACGAACGCGGTGACGCCGGGGTCGAGCGGGACGTCGACCCCGGCGTACGAGCGGAAGTCGGCCAGCGACAGATGCGTGACGTGCATGGTCGTTCGCCGACCTCCCCCAGGTTGTGGATCCACGGGCCGCGGCCTGTGGATCTGCCGATCTGTGGATTACTTCGTCGTTGTGGACTACTTCGTCTCGACCGCGTGGCCGCCGAACTGGTTGCGCAGCGCCGCGATCATCTTCATCTGCGGCGAGTCCTCCTGGCGCGACGCGAACCGCGCGAAGAGGGAGGCCGTGATCGCGGGCAGCGGCACGGCGTTGTCGATGGCCGCCTCGACGGTCCAGCGGCCCTCGCCGGAGTCCTCCGCGTAGCCCTTGAGCTTGTCCAAGTGCTCGTCGCTGTCAAGGGCGTTGACGGCCAGGTCGAGCAGCCAGGAGCGGATGACCGTGCCCTCCTGCCAGGAGCGGAAGACCTCGCGGACGTCCGTCACCGAGTCGACCTTCTCCAGCAGCTCCCAGCCCTCGGCATAGGCCTGCATCATGGCGTACTCGATGCCGTTGTGGACCATCTTCGAGAAGTGGCCCGCGCCGACCTTGCCGGCGTGGACGAAGCCGAACTCGCCCTCGGGCTTGAGCGCGTCGAAGACGGGCTGGACCTTGGCGATGTTCTCGGCGTCGCCGCCGACCATCAGCGCGTAGCCGTTCTGGAGGCCCCACACACCGCCTGAGACACCCGCGTCGACGAAGCCGATGCCCTTGGCGCCCAGCTCCTCGGCGTGCTTCTCGTCGTCCGTCCAGCGGGAGTTGCCGCCGTCCACGACGACGTCGCCGGGCTCCAGGAGATCGGCCAGCTCGTCGACGGTCGCCTGGGTCGGGGCGCCGGCCGGGACCATCACCCACACCACGCGCGGGCCCTTGAGCTTGCCCACAAGTTCTCCCAGGCTGTGGACATCGGCGAGGTCCGGGTTGCGGTCGTATCCGATGACGGTGTGGCCTGCGCGGCGGATGCGCTCGCGCATGTTGCCGCCCATCTTGCCGAGGCCGACGAGACCGAGCTCCATCAGTTGTTCCTTAGGGTGCGACGTGGCATGAAGGCACTTGCGTACCTGTGTCCGAGCCTAAACCCGGACGGTCATGCACACCTGTGGGCATACGCGCTCAGAAGTACCGAGCCGTATGCCCCGACCTGCGGTGTTCGCGTCGGTATGGATCAGCCGCTCAGTCGCACAGGCATGATCAGGTACTTGTAGGCCTCGTCCGCCTCGGCGTCCAGGGCCGGCTTGCCGCTGAGCAGGGCCGGCTTGGTGGAGGTCGTGAAGGAGAGCTGGGCGACCGGGGAGTCGATCGCGCTCAGGCCGTCCAGCAGGAACGTCGGGTTGAAGGCGATCGACACGTCGTCACCCTCGAGGTTCGCGTCGACGCGCTCCACAGCCTGTGCGTCGTCGCTGGAACCGGCCTCCAGGATCAGCACGCCCTGCTCGAAGCTCAGCCGCACCGGGGTGTTGCGCTCGGCGACCAGGGCGACGCGCTTGACGGCCTCCACGAAGGGGGCGGTCTCGATCACGGCGATGGAGTTGAACTCCGTCGGGAACAGCGAGCGGTACTTCGGGAGGTCGCCCTCCAGGAGGCGGGTCGTCGTACGGCGGCCGGCGCCCTCGAAACCGATGAGGCCCTCGCCCGCACCGGAGCCGGACAGCGCCAGGATGACGCTGTCGCCGCTCGTGAGGGCCTTGGCGGTGTCCAGGAGCGTCTTGGCGGGCACCAGGGCGACCGCGGACGCCTCCGGGTCCTCCGGCTTCCACAGGAACTCGCGGACCGCGAAGCGGTAGCGGTCGGTGGACGCCAGCGTCACCGTGTCGCCCTCGATCTCGATGCGCACACCGGTGAGGACGGGCAGCGTGTCGTCACGGCCGGCGGCGATGGCCACCTGGGCGGCCGCCGAGGCGAACACCTCGCCGGGGACGGTGCCGGTCGCACCCGGCATCTGCGGCAGCGCCGGGTACTCCTCCACAGGCAGTGTGTGCAGGGTGAAGCGGGAGGAGCCGCAGACCACCGTCGCCCGTACACCGTCTGTGGAAATCTCCACCGGCCGGTTGGGGAGGGCGCGGCAGATGTCGGCGAGCAGCCGGCCGGAGACGAGGACCGTGCCCTCCTCCTCGACCTCGGCGTCGACCGACACGCGCGCGGAGACCTCGTAGTCGAAGCTGGACAGGCTCAGCTGCCCCTCCTCCGACTTCAGCAGGAGGCCGGCGAGGACCGGCGCCGGCGGACGGGCCGGGAGGCTGCGTGCCGCCCAGGCCACTGCCTCCGCGAGTACGTCGCGTTCCACCCGGATCTTCACTGTTGCCGCCTCCTGCTGTTGCCGGCGCTTCTTGGCCTGCCTGGCTTCGTCATCTGTCTCGGTGTCGTCGGTCCCTGTGAGGGGAAGGACATCGGGGAACAGTCTGACGCACAGCACTGACAGTAGGTGCCCGTCGGGGTCAAGTCGTGACGAGCGGCTGTCGGACGACGAAGAGCAAGTTGTGCACAGGCCCCGCTTCGAAACGGATTCCTAGCTCTCTCTAGTTGCTAGTAGTAGTAGGGGCTGTGGATACCGTGGATAACCCCGTTTTCGCAGGTCAGAGCGGGAATTTTGTCCACCGACCCTGTGGGCGACGGCGGTGGACAACCTCGGGTTTCTGTGGAGAACGGAAAGTTCTGCACACTCCATGCACAGCCGAGGGCCACTTCTCCCCAGCGCCGTCCCCAGCTTTACCCGCCTTTCCCACAGCCCAACCCGGCACCTTCGTGTGACGCCTTTCACTCGACACGGTGAGGTGGCGCGTTGCGTTGCCGAACAGTGGACAGCGGTGTGGAGAAGCTGGAGATCGCTGGGGACAACCGACCCCAGCCTGTGGGTTGTCGGTGGACAACTTGATCCACAGGCTGGGGATCAAGGATCCGTCCACAGCCTGTGGATATCTTTTGTCCACGAATCCACAAGCACCTGACCTGGTCTGATCGTCCCTCACCCGTGGCGCCTGTGGACACGATCTGGACAACTTCACAGTCCCCAGGATGTGGACGGAAGAAAGTCACCGAATCTGTGGAGGACGGCCGTAACCCGGCGGGTATTCGAACAGCGGGGGTTCGGTCCGTGGGTTTGAAACGACGGCGAGCGTCTTCCGGATCGGCTCTGGATGCGCTCCGGGTGCGCTCAGAACGGGCTTCAGATGGCTTCGGGCGGCCTTCGGGCGGGCTTCGGGCGGGCTGAGAATCGGCCGTGGACCGCTGCGGAGGGGCTTCGGAGGGGTTTCAGGGGAGCTCCGGAACCTTCGGGACCCGCTCCGAAGCGGGTCCGGAAACGTCCGTGGATCGTCATCGGACGCCTCTGACACCTCCGCCCGCCTCCTCGGGGATGCCTCTCTCGGCGCGCCCTCCGGTGCCCCGTTTCCATCCCCTCCGCCCTCTTCCGGCGTCCGCCGAAGCGCCTCCCGGCGTCGTCTCGGGGCGCCGTCCCGACCGCCTCCCGGCACGGCGAAAGGCGCCCCGGGAAAGATCCCGGGGCGCCCTCGGTGTCGTAGCTCTGGTGTCGTAACTCCGCGGCTGTCAGCCGTTCTTGATGCGGTTGGTCAGTTCGGTGACCTGGTTGTAGATCGAGCGGCGCTCGGCCATCAGGGCGCGGATCTTGCGGTCGGCGTGCATGACCGTGGTGTGGTCGCGGCCGCCGAACTGCGCGCCGATCTTCGGCAGGGAGAGGTCGGTCAGTTCGCGGCAGACGTACATGGCGATCTGCCGGGCCGTCACCAGCTGGCGGCCGCGCGAACTGCCGCACAGGTCCTCGACCGTGATGCCGAAGTAGTCGGCGGTCGCTCCCATGATCGCCGTGGCGGTGATCTCCGGTGTGGAGTCCTCGCCGCCCGGGATCAGGTCCTTGAGGACGATCTCGGTGAGACCGAGGTCGACGGGCTGCCGGTTGAGCGACGCGAACGCCGTCACCCGGATCAGCGCCCCCTCCAGCTCGCGGATGTTGCGCGAGATGCGGGAGGCGATGAACTCCAGGACCTCCGGCGGGGCGTTGAGCTGCTCCTGCACCGCCTTCTTACGAAGGATGGCGATACGGGTCTCCAGCTCGGGCGGCTGGACGTCGGTGATCAGGCCCCACTCGAAACGGTTCCGCAGCCGGTCCTCCAGCGTGACCAGCTGCTTGGGCGGCCGGTCGCTGGAGAGCACGATCTGCTTGTTCGCGTTGTGGAGCGTGTTGAACGTGTGGAAGAACTCCTCCTGCGTCGACTCCTTGTCCGCGAGGAACTGGATGTCGTCGACAAGAAGGATGTCCATCTCGCGGTACCGCTTGCGGAAGCTGTCGCCCTTGCCGTCGCGGATCGAGTTGATGAACTCGTTGGTGAACTCCTCGGAGCTGACGTACCGCACGCGCGTGCCGGGGTACAGGCTCCGCGCGTAGTGCCCGATCGCGTGCAGCAGGTGCGTCTTGCCGAGCCCCGACTCCCCATAGATGAAAAGGGGGTTGTACGCCTTCGCGGGCGCCTCGGCGACGGCGACCGCGGCCGCGTGCGCGAACCGGTTCGAGGCACCGATGACGAACGTGTCGAAGAGGTACTTCGGGTTCAGGCGCGCGGTCGGTTCGCCCGGGCCGGCCGCCGGCGCGGGCTTCGAGCCCAGCGGTCCCGGACCGCTGCGGTGCACATGACCGGAGTTGGACCCCGAGTGCGAGTCGGACAGATCGCGGCGCGCGTCACGCTGGTTGTACTGCTCCCGGGACTTCTCGTACTCGGCCCGCGACTGTTCGTACTCCGCGCGCTGCTGCTCGTACGACGGACGCTCCATCGGCTGCGGGCGGTACTCCTGCGCCGGCGGCGCGTACTGGTCCTGCTGCGACTGGTACGAGTCCTGGGCCGGGCCGTACTTGTCCTTCGCCGGCGCCCCGTACTGGTCCCGGTCCTGGGACGGCGGACCGTACTGGTCCTGGGAGGGGGGCCCGTACTGATCCTGCGGCGGCGAGGCGTACGGGTCCCGCTCCGGGAAGCCGAGCCGCTGCTGCTGCCAGCCGTAGTCGTCCTGCGACGGACGCGGCCAGGCGCCCGGCTCGGGGCGCTGGTACTCCGACGGGTAGGCGGGGCGGGCGGTGGGCAGCTGGTCGCCGGGGCCGCCCGGGAGCGGCTCGGCGCGGTGACGGCCGTAGCCGCCCTCGTAGGGGTCGCGGCTCTGCTCGGGTTCCTCGTAGCGCCGCTGGGGCTGGGCGGGCGGTGCCGGCGGGCCGGGGGGCTCGCCGGCGGAGTCGTCGACGGTGATCGCGATACGGATCGGCCGGCCGCACTCGCGGCTCAGCGTCTCGCTGACGATCGGGGCGAGGCGGCCTTCGAGCACGCCTTTCGCAAATTCGTTCGGTACGGCGAGCAAGGCGGTGTCGGCGACGAGTGCCAGGGGTTGGCAGCGCCGGATCCAGTGCTCGTCCTTGGTCTCGACACCCTGCCCACGCCCCTCACCGAGAAGTTGCTCCAGCACTCGTGGCCACACTGCGGCAAGATCGGCAGGTACGTCAGCCACAGGGCACGCTCTCTCACGGGTCCCACGAACGTGTGGTTCGCGGACGGGACGGGATGTACATCGGGTGGGGCGCTCGGGAAAAAGGTGTGGGGCGGGGGACAAAGGAACGAATCGGAGTCCAGCCACGGTAGTCAGGGCGACGGGTGCGGTTCAAGTTGTTGTCCCCAGCCTGTGGATAGTGTCTCCTCGTGACCGCTGGTTTGACCGGATGGCGTAGCCCCGCGTACCGTGACCAGGTCGAGTTGTCGATGGCTGCTGCCGCCTGCCTCCGATGGGCACAGATCGCTTCGAGGTGATCGGGAAGCGGTGCACTCGGGCGTTACTGCGAGCTACTCGTGGGCGCACGGTGACAGCCAGGACGGCACCCGCCACCACCGATTTATTTCTGGAGCCCCCTCGTGAGCAAGCGCACCTTCCAGCCGAACAACCGTCGCCGGGCCAAGACCCACGGCTTCCGCCTGCGGATGCGTACCCGTGCCGGTCGCGCGATTCTCGCGAACCGTCGTGGCAAGGGTCGCGCCAGCCTGTCCGCCTGATCCCGATCAGGTCATGACGTCGTGCTGCCTACCGAGCATCGGCTGAGGCGGCGCGAAGACTTCGCGACCGCGGTACGACGGGGTCGCCGGGCCGGCCGCCCGCTTCTCGTCGTCCACTTTCGTAGCGGTGCCACGGACCCGCACGCGCCAGGGGAGAGCGCTCCCCCGACGCGTGCGGGTTTCGTCGTCAGCAAGGCGGTGGGCGGCGCCGTGGTGCGCAACAAGGTGAAGCGCAGACTTCGCCATCTGATGCGCGAGCGAGTCGCCCTGTTTCCCCCCGGTAGCCTGGTAGTCGTACGAGCGCTGCCCGGAGCGGGCGACGCCGACCATGCACAGCTGGCCCAAGACCTGGATGCCGCCGTTCAGCGGCTGCTGGGAGGGGGCGCGCGATGAAGTACCCACTACTGGCGCTGATCAAGCTGTACCAGTGGACGATCAGTCCCTTGCTCGGGCCGGTCTGCAAGTACTACCCGTCGTGCTCCCACTACGGCTACACGGCCATAGACCGGCACGGCGCGATCAAGGGCACAGCGCTCACGGCCTGGCGCATCCTGCGCTGCAATCCGTGGTCGCTCGGCGGTGTGGACCATGTCCCACCGCGCAAGCGTCCGCGGTGGCACGAGATGCTGCGGGGCGCACGGCGCGCAGACAAGGGCGGGACCTCCGCCGCCGAAACGGCCACAGAAGGGCTGAGTCCTTCGAGCCCGGCCGCAGAGACACCGTCCCATGCCCAAGGAGCATGATTAGTGGACACGATTGCCAGTCTTTTCAGCTTCATCACGACACCCGTTTCTTGGGTCATCGTCCAGTTCCACTCGGTGTACGGGAAGGTTTTCGGTCCCGACACGGGCTGGGCCTGGGGCCTGTCCATCGTGTCCCTGGTGATCCTGATCCGCATCTGTCTGATCCCGCTCTTCGTGAAGCAGATCAAGGCGACCCGGGCCATGCAGACCCTGCAGCCCGAGATGAAGAAGATCCAGGAACGCTACAAGAACGACAAGCAGCGTCAGTCCGAAGAGATGATGAAGCTGTACAAGGAGTCGGGTACCAACCCGCTCTCCTCGTGCCTTCCCATCCTGGCGCAGTCCCCGTTCTTCTTCGCCCTGTACCACGTGCTCAACGGCATCGCGACGGGCACGACGATCGGCGTCATCAACGACTCGCTGCTCGCCAGCGCGCGTAAGGCGCACATCTTCGGCGCCCCGCTCGCCGCGAAGTTCACGGACGGCAGCAGCAAGGTCGAGGCGCTCGGCGCCACGCTGACCGACGTCCGGGTCGTCACCGCGGTCATGATCGTGATGATGTCCGCGTCGCAGTTCTACACGCAGCGCCAGCTGATGACGAAGAACGTCGACACCACGGTGAAGACCCCGTTCATGCAGCAGCAGAAGATGCTGATGTACGTCTTCCCGGTCATGTTCGCCATCTTCGGCATCAACTTCCCCGTCGGTGTCCTCGTCTACTGGCTGACCACCAACGTGTGGACCATGGGCCAGCAGATGTACGTCATCCACAACAACCCGACCCCGGGTTCGAAGGCCCAGGCCGCGTACCTGGAGCGCCTCACCAAGCACGTCACGCACCACGAGAAGACCCGCAGCCGGGGCGAGAAGGCCATCGTCAAGGCGATCGTCTCCAAGGGCCGTGACCGCAACGAATTCGAGCGCAAGTTCATCAACAGCCTCACCAAGGTGGGCCTCGTGGCCCAGCCCGACGGCACCGTGGTGAAGGGCGAGAGCACGGCTGTGGAGTCCGAGGACGGTACGCCGACCACGGCCACTCCCAGGCGTCAACAGCCCAAGCGGCAGACCAAGGCCCAGCGCCAGTCCGCCGCCGCGAAGGCGGCCGACGACAGCGCCGAACACGATGCCGACGACGCCGACGAGCCGAAGACCTCGCTGACCAAGTCGGACGAACCCGAGGACGCCAAGCCCGCCACCGCCGCGAAGAAGCCCGCCCCGAAGCCCGCCGGCGGCACCCGCAGCAAGGCCCAGTCCGGACAGCGCAAGGGTCCGCAGCGGCCCAAGTCCCCGTCCAAGAAGTAAAGAAGGAGTCCATCCCGTGACGGAAGGCACCACCTCCGCCGCTGCCGAGGGTGCAGACACCCTGTCCCGCCTGGAGCAGGAGGGCGAGATCGCGGCGGACTACCTCGAGGGTCTGCTGGACATCGCCGATCTCGACGGCGACATCGACATGGATGTCGAGGCCGACCGCGCCGCTGTCTCGATCATCAGCGACAGCAGCGGCCGCGACCTCCAGAAGCTCGTCGGCCGTGACGGTGAGGTGCTGGAAGCACTCCAGGAGCTCACCCGCCTGGCCGTGCACCGGGAGACCGGGGACCGCAGCCGGCTGATGCTGGACATCGCGGGCTACCGCGCCAAGAAGCGCACCGAGCTCTCCGAGCTGGGCGCCAAGGCCGCGGCCGACGTGAAGAACACCGGCGAGCCGGTGAAGCTGAACCCGATGACCCCGTTCGAGCGCAAGGTCGTGCACGACGCGGTCAAGGCCGCGGGACTGCGCAGCGAGTCGGAGGGCGAGGAGCCGCAGCGCTTCGTCGTCGTGCTTCCCGCCTGATCGGTCCCCGCGTTTACCGGCCCCGTCTGTTAAGCAGACGGGGCCGAACTTTGTCAGCCTGATAGTCCTGTAGTTCTGGTGGTCCTGGTGGTCAGCGCCCAATGCGCTTTTGCGGTACGGAAGGACGGTCCCCCGTGACGGAGGCAGCGGAGCTTCCCCCCGCGCCCGAGCAGGCGCGCGAGGTGTTCGGCGATCGCTTCGAGGATGCGGTCCGGTACGCCGAGCTGCTCGCCGACGCGGGTGTGCAGCGCGGCCTGATCGGCCCACGTGAGGTGCCCCGCCTGTGGGAGCGGCATCTGCTGAACTGCGCGGTCCTCTCGGAGGTCGTGCCGGACGGAGTGACGGTCTGCGATGTCGGCTCCGGCGCCGGCCTCCCGGGCATTCCCCTGGCCCTGGTCCGCGAGGACATCAAGATCACCCTCCTCGAACCGCTCCTCCGCCGTACGACCTTCCTCACCGAGGTCGTCGAACTCCTCGGCCTCGACCACGTCACCGTCGTGCGTGGGCGTGCCGAGGAGGTCATGGGCACACTGCAGCCGGTCCACGTAGTGACGGCCCGGGCGGTGGCTCCGCTGGAGCGACTGGCCACCTGGGGCATCCCGCTGCTGCGTCCCTACGGCGAGATGCTCGCCCTCAAGGGGGACACGGCCGAGGAGGAGCTCAAGAGTGCGGCGACCGTGCTCAGCAAGCTCGGAGCGGTGGAGACGTCCATCCTGCATGTCGGCGAAGGCATCGTCGATCCGCTGTCCACGGTGGTGCGTGTCGAGGTTGGAGAGAGCCCCGGCGGGGTTCGTTTCGCGGCCAAGCGGGCCAAGGCGGCTCGTACGGGGCGTGCCCGTCGGCGTCGTTGAGACTTACTCCACACAAGCTGCCAAAACTACGCATGCCGGAGTGTCGCCGACAGTTCGGCCTCGGCGGCTGTGCATCGTGTTTCACGTGAAACGTCGCTCACTGCTGCACGGCATCATCGGCCGCACCCGCGCTGCGGCCGAACCCCGCGACCGGAAGCCTCTCGGATCACTCGGAGAGGGCACGGAGTTGTCCACAGAGGTGGAATTCTCCACAGAACAACAGGCCTCACTGGTTCACGACCCTGAAGACATGGGAGGCTCTGTTCATTGCGAGCCTGAAGTCGAGGAGAGTGAATCCTTGCGGTCCGACGCCAACATCGCGGGACCGATGACCGATCCGGTCCCCGGTCCCCGTACCGAGTCGATGGGGGAGGATGTTTCACGTGAAACACCGCCCCCTATGGACGACACTCCCATCGGTCGTGCTGCCCAACTGGCGGTGGAAGCCCTAGGCCGTGCGGGCGAGGGTCTGCCACGTCCTGAGCAGACCCGCATCATGGTCGTCGCCAACCAGAAGGGCGGGGTGGGCAAGACGACGACGACCGTCAATCTTGCCGCTTCGCTGGCACTGCACGGCGCCCGTGTTCTGGTGGTCGACCTCGACCCACAGGGCAACGCGTCCACGGCACTGGGGATCGACCACCACGCGGAAGTCCCTTCCATCTATGACGTGTTGGTCGACAGCCGGCCTCTCTCCGAGGTCGTGCAGCCGGTCCCCGATGTCGAGGGTCTCTTTTGTGCTCCCGCCACGATCGATCTCGCCGGTGCGGAGATCGAGCTGGTGTCCCTGGTGGCGCGAGAGAGCAGACTGCAGCGGGCGATCCAGGCCTACGAGCAGCCGCTGGACTACATCCTCATCGACTGTCCGCCCTCGCTCGGCCTTCTGACGGTCAACGCGTTGGTCGCCGGCGCGGAGGTCCTCATCCCGATCCAGTGCGAGTACTACGCGCTGGAAGGCCTCGGACAGTTGCTGCGCAACGTCGACCTGGTTCGGGGACACCTCAACCCCAACCTGCATGTGTCGACCATCCTGCTCACCATGTATGACGGCCGGACGCGTCTCGCGTCCCAGGTCGCGGACGAGGTGCGCAGTCACTTCGGCGACGAGGTGCTGCGGACGAGCATTCCCCGCTCGGTCCGTATCTCCGAGGCGCCGAGTTATGGGCAGACGGTACTGACTTACGATCCCGGATCGAGCGGTGCCCTCTCCTACTTTGAGGCAGCAAGGGAAATCGCGCTGAAGGGTGTGGGCGTCAGCTACGACGCACCGCATGCGCACATCGGCGCTCAGAGCGACCAGAGCATGGTGGAGGGCATCCAGTGAGCGAGCGACGGAGGGGTTTGGGCCGTGGGCTCGGCGCACTGATCCCCGCAGCCCCGACCGGGGAGAAGACGGTGGCTCCGGCCGCCATGGGTTCCGCGTCCCCGACGGCTGTTCCGGTCATCACCGGCGACCGGGGAGTGGCCGCGGCGAAGGTCACCACGCTGCCGCCGGTTTCCTACGACATGGAGGAGCCGTCGTCGAACGGCGCCGTGGAGACGTTCGCGCCTCCCATCGGTGCCCACTTCGCCGAGCTGCCCCTCGACTCCATCACGCCGAACTCGCGTCAGCCGCGTGAGGTCTTCGACGAGGACGCGCTGCAAGAGCTCGTCACCTCCATCAAGGAGGTCGGTCTCCTCCAGCCCGTCGTCGTACGGCAGATCGGCCCGACGAGCTACGAGCTCATCATGGGCGAGCGGCGTTGGCGGGCGTGCCGTGAGGCGGGCCTGGAGGCGATCCCGGCGATCGTGCGGGCCACGGACGACGAGAAACTTCTCCTGGACGCGCTCCTGGAGAACCTGCACCGCGCCCAGCTGAACCCGCTCGAAGAGGCGGCTGCGTACGACCAGTTGCTCAAGGACTTCAACTGCACGCACGACCAGCTGGCGGACCGCATCGGGCGTTCGCGTCCCCAGGTCTCCAACACCCTGCGGCTGCTGAAGCTCTCGCCGTCGGTCCAGCGCCGTGTCGCCGCCGGAGTCCTCTCCGCCGGTCACGCCCGGGCGCTGCTCTCCGTGGACGACTCGGAGGAGCAGGACCGGCTGGCCCACCGGATCGTGGCCGAGGGGCTCTCGGTGCGAGCCGTCGAGGAGATCGTGACCCTGATGGGTTCGCGGCCCCAGACGGCTCAGCGCTCCAAGGGGCCGCGGGCCGGCGCCCTGGTCTCCCCGGCGCTGTCCGATCTCGCCACGCGTCTCTCTGATCGCTTCGAGACCCGGGTGAAGGTCGACCTGGGCCAGAAGAAGGGGAAGATCACTGTCGAGTTCGCCTCGATGGAGGACCTTGAGCGGATCCTCGGTTCGCTGGCTCCGGGTGAGGGGCCGGTCCTGCAGCGGAGTCTGCTGGACGATGACACGGAGGACGAGGCCTGAGCCGTCCCGCCGACGGTGGGGATTCTGTCTGTCCGACCAGCAGAGCGGGCCGTGTCCGGTGTGTACCGGAACGCGGCCCGCTCTTTGCTTTCTGTCGGTATCGATGCAATCGCATCATCGATACGATGCGTTTGGGTATGGCGCATCCACCTGGCAGCACCTCTTAGGGGAGGCGGGGGCCATGCGAACGGTGAGCCGCACCGGACTGGTGAGCGCGGGTCTGGGCCTGGGGGCGGTCGGCGGGTTCGTCGGCAGCCTGCTCAGGGAACGCAGCGCTCTGACAGCCGCCCGTGACGCTGCGGGCGAAGGAAGCGAGGATCAGCCTTCATGGGGCGTCGGCTCGTACCGCTCACGCTGGACAACCTCCCGGACATTCCCAACCGTTGTCAGTCGTGCGTCTTCTGGGAGCTGGACCCCGTCAGCGGGCAAGCCGCGGTAAAGGCGGGCACGGCGGCCCTGGAGAAGGAAGCCTGGATCTCCTCCGTCCTCCTGGACTGGGGCTCCTGCGGGCGCGTCGTCTACGTCGATGACGTGCCGGTGGGCTTCGTTCTCTACGCGCCCCCTGCCTATGTCCCCCGCTCGACGGCGTTCCCCACGAGCCCCGTCTCACCGGACGCCGTGCAGCTGATGACGTCGTTCATCATGCCGGGCTACCAGGGTCAGGGGCTGGGACGGGTCATGGTGCAGACGGTGGCCAAGGATCTGCTGCGGCGGGGCTTCAAGGCGATCGAGGCCTTCGGTGATGCCCGCGCGAAAGAGGCCGCCTGCGTCCTGCCCGCCGATCATCTGCTCGCCGTGGGCTTCAAGACGGTCCGTCAGCATCCCACCTATCCACGGCTGAGGCTGGAGCTGCGTACGACGCTCTCCTGGAAGGAAGACGTGGAGATGGCGCTCGACCGGTTGCTGGGAGCCGTACAGAAGGAACCAGCGCTTCGACCGCTCTAAAGCGAAGGGGCCGACTCCGGAGAGTCGGCCCCTTCATGTTTCACGTGAAACACGGTTTCACGTGAAACATCACTTCGCGGCGATGAACTCGTCGAGGTCGCGAAGGATCGCGGCCTTCGGCTTGGCGCCGACGATGGTCTTGGCGACCTCGCCACCCTGGTAGACGTTCAGGGTCGGGATGGACATGACGCCGTACCGGGCGGCCGTAGCCGGGTTCTCGTCGATGTTGAGCTTGACGATCTCGATCTGGTCGCCGTGTTCGGCGGCGATGGCTTCGAGGGACGGAGCGATCTGGCGGCACGGACCGCACCAGGAAGCCCAGAAGTCCACCAGGACGGGCTTGTCGCTCTTGAGGACGTCCTCGTCGAAGGAATCGTCGGTCACATTCTTCAGAGTGCCGGCCACGGCGGGCTCCTTAACTTGATCGTGCGGTGGGGAGGATGGGGGTCAGACGGTGGTCTTCGCGGGCTCCGCCTGCTCCTTGTCCGCGAGGGCGGCAAGGAAGTGCTCGGTGTCCAGAGCGGCGGAGCACCCGGTACCGGCAGCGGTGATCGCCTGGCGGTAGGTGTGGTCGACGACGTCACCGGCGCCGAAGACACCTGTCAGGTTGGTGCGGGTCGAGGGCGCCTCGACCTTCAGGTAGCCCTCCCCGTCCAGGTCGAGCTGGCCCTTGAAGAGCTCCGTGCGGGGGTCGTGGCCGATCGCGATGAACAGGCCCGTCACCGCCAGGTCCGAGAGTTCCCCGGTCTTCAGGTTGCGCAGCTTGAGGCCGGCGAGCTTGGGGTCGCCCTCGATCTCGGCGACCTCGCTGTCCCAGACGAACTTGATCTTCGGGTCGGCGAAGGCGCGCTCCTGCATCGCCTTGGAGGCGCGCAGACTGTCCCGGCGGTGGACGATCGTCACGGACTTGGCGAAGCGGGAGAGGAAGGTCGCCTCCTCCATCGCCGTGTCGCCACCGCCGATGACGGCGATGTCCTGGTCCTTGAAGAAGAACCCGTCACAGGTGGCACACCAGGAGACACCTCGGCCGGACAGCGCGTCCTCGTTCGGCAGGCCCAGCTTGCGGTGCTGAGAGCCGGTGGTGACGATGACGGCCTTCGCCCGGTGCACGGTGCCCGAGGTGTCCGTGACGGTCTTGATCTCACCGGTCAGGTCGACGGAGACCACGTCGTCCGGGATCAGCTCGGCGCCGAAGCGCTCGGCCTGGGCGCGCATGTTGTCCATGAGCTCGGGGCCCATGATGCCGTCCTGGAAGCCCGGGAAGTTCTCGACATCGGTGGTGTTCATCAGCGCGCCACCAGCGGTGACGGCACCTTCGAACACCAGCGGCTTCAGCGACGCGCGCGCGGTGTAGAGCGCCGCCGTGTAGCCGGCGGGCCCGGAGCCGATGATGATCACGTTTCGGACGTCGCTCACGGCTTGGTTCCTCGTCTCTGGACTGCGTCAGTACGACCGGCGGGAGCCCCCTGTCAGAGCCTCCACACCACCCAACGGATCCTACGGGGCCAGCATTCCCGCTGTGTCCGGGCACACGGAGACAGCACGCGGCAGGGAATCGCCACAGCGGATGGAGCGGAGACGTCCGGAGTCAGGAATGCGGGAACGACCGCGTCAGAAGGACCTTGCCAGGAGTGGATGTCTGGCGGCTCACGCAGGCCGCGTCGACGACGTAGGCCGTGACGCGGCTGTTGTCGGTAGCGTCGGGGAGCACCACGAGATAGGCGGCAGTCCCGTTGTAGGTGCCTTTCTTGAACGCGAGGACATCGGTGTTGCCACGGTCGACGCCCTGCCGGATGCAGTCCGGGATGGAGCCGGACGGTTCGATCAGGGTTTTGGGAGTCTTGGTGGAAGACTCCGCGCCGCCGGGGTCGGACGCGACGTTCCAGGGCTTCTGACTGTTGGTGCCCTGACTCGTGGACGACTTGGTGGAGAGGAGACCCGAGACCTCGCTCTCCAGCTTCCCCTTGGAGAAGGTGTCCGCGGAGCTGGTCGCGTTCCCCTGAGCCGTGTCGGACGACGTGTGGTCGCCCAGCGACTGGATGAACAGAGAGCCGGCTCCCAGCACGGCCGCGGTGAATACGGCTCCCAGGACGATCCGTCCGCGACGTCCGCCGCGAGTGCGCTCCTTGCGTTCCTTGCGTCCGGGACCGGTCGCCGCGTGTCCGTGTCCTGACGGGCGGTCCGCCGTCAGCGATGTTTCACGTGAAACATGCGCCTCGGTGTGCTCGCTGTCCTCGTCCGATGCGGCTCGGGACGCGCTCACCAACGTCGGGGCGGCCAGGGACTCGGGGGCAGTGGAGCCCAGCAGCGCCTCCGCCGCGAGGGCTGCGTCGATACGACCCGCGACCTCGGCGGGCATGCGCGGCGGGCCGGGCATGCTGCCCAGCAGACCCCGGATCTCCTCCAGCGAGTCGTGGACATCCGCACAGAGTTCGCACTCGTCCAGATGCCGTCGTACCTCGGCTCCCCTGGACGGCGGGAGAAGGCCCTCGGTGAGGTCGGAGATCTCCGCGACGTCCGGGTGCCCGGCCGTGTCTGTCGTGGATGTCACGCTCGCCCACCTCCGCCCTTCACAGCAGCTGAATCGCTCGGCCCTGCATCCTTGGGACCTCCGTCGCGAGGTCCCGCTGCCGGTGGGACGGATGTCCCCTGCGCCCGGTTCCGTCCAGCGCCCGGTTCCTTGCCGTCACCGGCTCTTTCCGGCCGTAGATGGGTGAGCAGCGGCAGCAGTCTGGCTCTTCCGCGGGCGCAGCGGCTCTTCACCGTGCCGGTCGGCACATCGAGCATGCGGGCGGCCTCCGCGACGGGGTAGCCCTGCATGTCCACGAGGACGAGGGCGGCGCGCTGGTCGGGCGGGAGGGTGCCCAGGGCTTCCAGCAGTTGGCGGTGCAGGTCGTTGCGCTCCGCGGGAGCCGAGGCCGACTCGTGCGGTTCCAGGAGCTGTTCCAGGCGCTCGGTGTCGTCGACCGGGGATGTCTTCCTGGAGGCCGCCTTGCGGGCGCGGTCCAGACAGGCGTTCACCGTGATGCGGTGCAGCCAGGTCGTGACGGCCGACTGGCCGCGGAAGGTGTGGGCGGCCCGGTAGGCGGAGACGAGGGCGTCCTGGACGGCGTCAGCGGCCTCCTCGCGGTCTCCCAGCGTGCGCAGGGCCACGGCCCAGAGCCGGTCTCGGTGCCGCCGTACGAGCTCACCGAAGGCGTCCGGGTCGCCTTCGACATGGCGGGCGAGCAGATCCTGATCGCTCGTTCCGTCGTATCCGGCGCCTTCCGCCATCGGACCCCCTCCCCCTCCGGTGAGACGTCAGCCCGTGAACTTCACGTCGGTGATGGCCTGCTTGTAGCCGGCGTCGCTGTACTGGTCGCTGTCCGCGTGCGGCAGAGCGGTGAGCCAGACAAGAACGTACCGGCTCCTCACGTGCTTGGTGACCTTCACCGTGGCACTGGTACCGGTCGTCGTGACGGTGCCGAGCTGTGTCATGGAGTCCAGCGAGGAGGGCGAGAGCGAGTTGGTCGCGTAGAGCTTCACCGTTGTGTGATCGCCGCCGTAGTAGAGCCCTATGGTCGCCGTGGAGACGTCCTGGACCGAACCGAGGTCGTAGACGATGCCCACGCCCGGCTTGTACGGCGCGAGCACCGGGCCCCCTATGAAGCTGGAGGTCCGCCAGTAGGTTGACTTGTCGCCGTCATAGGTCTTGTCGACGTCGTTCGGGTGCTGGGCGTCGCCCTTCGCCACGAACTCCTTGGCGCCCTGGATCGCGAACGTCTTGACCGGCTTGGTCTTGTCGCCGCTCTTGTCGTTCCCGTCCGTCGTCTGGGTCTGCTTGGTGTCCTCGGACTTGTTGCCCTGGTCCATGAGGGCGTCCGCGAGCTGCCAGCTGCCCAGGCCCAGCGCGGCGATCAGCAGCGCGGACACGGCCCACTTGAGGGCCTTGCCGGTGCGGCTCTGCAGCGGGGGCGGCGGGGTCGGCAGAACCTGGGTGGCACCGGGCGGCGACGGGCGGCCGTACGTGCCCTGCTGGTATGTCGTGCGCTGGTACTCGGGCGGTGCGGTGAACGAGGGCTCCGGCGGGCGGATGCGGGGCATCTCGCCGATCGCCTTCACCAGTTCCTCCGGCGTGGTGCATGCCGACTCGTGCCGGGAGGCCGTGGCACCGTCGTTGGCGAGCGCGCGCATGGCGAGCTCCGACAGACCGCGGTGGACACCGGCGCGCACCTGGTCGGGGGCGATGAGACCGACGCCCTTGGGCAGCCCGGACAGGCCGTAGGCATCGCTCTCGTACGGCCAGCGCTGGGTGAGCGCCGCGTACAGCAGGGCGCCGATCGCCTCCGTGTCCGTGCGCTGCGGGGTGTCCGAACTGATGCCGCGCAGCGCGGCGTTGACGGCCAGACCGCGGATGCGCCACTGGCCGGACGAGGTGCGCAGCACCGCGTTCGGGTTCAGGCGCAGATGGGCGAGGCCCTCGCGGTGCGCGGCGGCCATGGCCGAGGCGATCTGACTGACCATCTGGTAGGCGTCGTGCACCTCCAGCGGGCCGGGAGCCAGAAGCGCCGTCAGTTCCGTGGCGTCGGGCAGCCATTCGTGGACGACGTAGACGAGGTCGTTCTCCTCCACGGCGTCCAGGACCTGGACGAAGCGGGGATCGCCCAGCAGCGCCGAGGAACGGGCCGCGGCCAGCACGGAACGCGCCCTCGCATGATCCGCGGGCAGGATGTGGACGCCGACGGCACGGCGGAGTTTCTCGTCCACCGCGCGCCAACTGCTGAAGCCGTCCAGACGGGTGACGCACTCTTCGAGGCGATAGCGTCTGGCGAGCTTGTGACCGCTGTGCAGTTCGGGAGGTGAGGCCTTCTCGGTTTCCTCGATCCCGCCGCTCCCCTGTGCCTTGTCGCTCTCCGTGTCCCGCTCCGGGTTCTGGGCCACCCCGTCGGCCGTGGCCTGGTCCGCCTTGGCGGTCAGCGGCTCGTCGCCGCTGTTGTCTGCCACGTCGACGGCAGCCGTGCTCCGTTCCGCCACCGTCGCTCCTGCCTCCCCATCCGTTGCACGCTGTCCGACGCCGAAACCAATTGTGCCCACAGTCTGCCGCTATGCACGACACACAGCGGCGGACGATGGTTGTGCGTGTGCCCCCGCCTCAGCGCCCCAAGCGCCCGCGCACCATGCCCACGAGGGAGTTGAGCTCCTCGATGCGCATGCGCCGGGCCGCGACGTAGAAGATTCCGAGCAGTACGGCACCGCCGACCACGAGGGCGGCGAACGAGCCGACGACCCCCTGGCCGAGCGTATGACCGATCCCGTAGCAAGCCGCACCACTGAGCAGTGCGGCCGGCACGGAGGCGATGCTGAGCCGAGCGTACGTCCGCATGACGCGAGCGCCGTCCAGGTCGCCGTTCAGCCGCTTGCGCAGCCGGTTCCAGGCGACACCGACACCGGTCGCGTACGCGAGGCCGTACGAGGCCGCCATGCCCACCACGGCCCAGCGGGCCGGGAGGACGAAGTAACAGACCGCCGAGGCGCCCGCGTTGACCGCGGCCACGATGACGGTGTTGTAGAAGGGCGTCCGGGTGTCCTCGTAGGCGTAGAAGGCACGCAGGACGACGTACTGCACCGAGTACGGGATCAGGCCGAGGGCGAAGGCCATCAGCATGAAGCCCATGTTGGTCGCCGAGTTCGTCCCCGAGGAGCCGAAGATCAGGGTGCACATCGGGATGCCGAGGGCGA
Source organism: Streptomyces sp. N50 (assembly GCF_033335955.1). Lineage (GTDB taxonomy): Bacteria > Actinomycetota > Actinomycetes > Streptomycetales > Streptomycetaceae > Streptomyces. Next base: position 4,510,134 of record NZ_CP137549.1, on the reverse strand, counting down.
GCAGGCCGAAGGCGATCGGCACGATCGCCACGGCGGTCGTGCGCAGCCCCTGGGAGATGTCGTCGCGAACGGCGCCTCCGTCGTCCTCCGCCGCCGAGCGCGAGATGCGCGGCAGCAGGGCCGCCATCAGGGAGACGGTGATGATCGCCTGCGGCAGGCCCCAGATGAGCTGTGCGTTGGCGTAGGCGGCGAAGCCGGTGCCGTCGACGGGCGAGGCCTTGCCCGCAGCGGTGGACAGCTGGGACACGACGATCGCGCCGGCCTGGTTGGCGAGGACGAAGAGGACGGTCCACTTGGCGAGTGTCGCGGCCTTGCCGAGGCCGTGGCCGCGCCAGTCGAAGCGCAGCCGCAGCCGGAACCCGGTCTCCCGCAGATACGGGATCATCGCGAGTGCCTGGACGACCAGGCCGAGCAGCACACCGATGCCGAGCAGCCGCTGGCCCTCCGGCGGGATGTTCGTGACCTTCATGCCGGAGTTCGCCGAGGTGCCGTACACCCAGATGAACATGCCGAGCGTCACGATGATGACGATGTTGTTGAGGACCGGGGTCCACATCATCGCGCCGAACTTGCCGCGCGCGTTCAGGATCTGGCCCATCACGACGTGGACGCCCATGAAGAAGATCGAGGGCAGGAAGTAGCGGACGAAGGTGACACCCACCTCGTTGGCCGCCGGATCGCTGGCCACCGAGTCGGACAGCAGGCGGATCAGGAGGGGCGCCGCGAAGACCGCCACCGCGGTGAGCGCGCCCAACGCCACCATGACGAGGGTCAGCAGCCGGTTGGCGAACGCCTCACCGCCGTCCTCGTCCTCCTTCATGGCGCGCACGAGCTGCGGCACGAAGACGGAGTTCAGGCCGCCGCCCACGGTCAGGATGTAGATCATCGTCGGCAGCTGGTAGGCGACCTGGAAGGTGTCGCCGAGCATGCCGACACCCAGCGCCGAGACGATCAGCGCCGAGCGGACGAAGCCGGTCAGGCGGGAGACCATCGTGCCCGCCGCCATCACGGCGCTCGACTTCAGCAGGCCGGTGGCCTTCCCGCCCTTCTTGGGAGCGGCCGTCGGCGCCGGTGCCGTAGGAGTGAGCTGCATCGTGGCGTCGGACATCGGTGCCGGGGGCGCCTGGCCCGAGGGCGGTGCAGGGGACGGGCCGGGGACCGCCGGGGAATCCATCTGCGGACGTCCGCCGCCCTGGCCCTGGTCCCGGAAGAGATGCGCGAAGGCGTCCGGCTCGTGGTGCTCCTCGCCGGCCCCGGTCACCAGGTCGTCCACGCCCACGAACTGAGTCGTGCGGGCGTCGTCGCCGTACGGCAGGTACTGGGTCGGGCCCTCCGGCTCGGGTGCCGGGGTCTGCGCCCAGACGCGGGGGTCGGGGGCGTACGGGGACTGGGGCGGCTGCGCGTAGAGCGGGGGCTGCGGCTGGTACGTGCCCGGAGGCGGCGGGGGGTGCGCGGCGCGGTCGTAGAGCGCCTCGGCGACCGGGTCCTGGGCGGAGAGGTCCTGCGCCCGGTAGGGGTCCTGGTCGTAGGCGTCCTGGAGGTACATGTCCGCGGGGGGCTGCGGCGGCACCTGGCCGTGTTCGGGCGGCGGGCCCTCGGGGTAGCCCGAGCCGCCCGCGCCCTGACCGCGGTCACCGTCGTACGGCGCGTTCATGGTTACCCCACCTCATCGTCCCCGGGCCCACCGGCCACGACATCGCTCAACGGTCCACTCTCTCACCCGTGCCGGACGGGTCGGCGCTTTCCGGTGCGGTGTCCGGTGTCGGGTCACTCGGGTGCTCCGCCGGGTCGTCTGCCCGGGACGGAGCGCCGGACTCCTCCTTGAGACGGTCCTGGGGGCCTTCAGGGTTCTCCGGGCCGTCAGGTTCCTCGGTTGCTTCGTCGTCGGGTCCGTCGGGACCCTCCTCGGCCTGGCGGGCGACGGCGCGCTTGCGGTGGGTGTACATCCGGAAGCCGGCGAGGACGAGCAGCAGGACACCGCCGCCGATGACCAGCATGACGGTGGCCGTGACCTCGGTGACCTTCACGTCGAAGCTGACGGCCTGGCCGTACTCCTGGCCGTCCTCCGTGTACAGCTGCGCGATCACGGTGACCTTGCCGTTGGCGTTGGCCGAGGTGGTGAACTTCACGGACTGGCTGTGTCCGCCGTTGACCGTGACCCGCTGCTGCGTGTAGGCGTTGCCGCCGATCTTCAGGCGCGTGGGGCTCGTCGAGGTGAGGCGCAGCACCAGGTGTTGGACGCCCTGCACCAGGTTGTTCTGCACGGTCACGGGGATCGTGGCGCTGCGGCCCGAGAGCTTGGTCTCGGACTTGTCGATCAGCTTCACCTGGTTGGTGAGGTCGTCGAGATAGTTCAGCACGCTCTGGCGGAAGTTCGCCGCCTCGCCCGCCTGTCCCCGCCACGACGTGGACATCTCGCGGTTCATGGCCCGCCCGAACGGGGTCACGACCCGGGACTCGTCGGTGAGGATCACCCGGAAGTTGTCGAGCCTGTCCTGGGTGGCCGCGATCTGCTCGAAGGCCGCCTTCGGCAGCTCCTGCCTGCGCAGGGAGGAGGGGTACGAGGAGGACGACGGGATCTTCGTCGTGGCGCTCGGGTCGGGCTTGGCCTTGGCCGCCGCGGCGAGATCCTGCGACTCGGTCCAGGTGCTGCCCTGGAGGGTCGTCAGTGCCTCGGCCATCGTCTGGGCCTGGCTCCCGGTCGGCATGCGCTGCGGGGCGACGACGATGCTGCGCTGCTTGTCCGTCTGCAGGTCCAGCGCCAGGCTCTGGGCGAGGAACTGCTGCTCGGCGAGCGTGGCGTCCCCGGCCTTCGTCAGATCGCCCTCGAACGCCGTCGAGAGCCGTGCGTCCGCGACCACCGCCGTCGTACCGCCGCCGATGGGGCGGGCCGCGGAGGGCGTGTACGACAGGCCGCCGGTCTCCTGGAGGCTGTCGCTGCGGGCGATCACCTTGTCGGCGCCGGCCGAGGTGGCGACTTTGATGATCGACGGGTCCACGGCGCCGTTCACCGGCCACGCGAAGTCCGTGTTCGGCGTCACGTGCAGCACCGTCTCCACGGTGCTCGCGGCGACGTCCGTGGCGTCCTTGAGGTGGCTCAGCGAGCCGGTGACGCTGGTGCCGTTGTGGGCGAGGGACGCCAGATCCGGGTCGGCGAAGGGGAGGGCTACGACCTCCTTGTCGGCGACCGCAGTCTGCAGCTCGGCGAGCCACGCCTTGGCGACCGCCTGGTGGGTGCCCGTCGTCGTGGTGTCGCCGTCTCCCTGGATCTTGTAGCTGCGGGTCATCGCGTCGACGGAGGCCAGCAGGTCCGGGTCGATCACCCAGGTGACGTCGAGATCCTTGCCCAGCGACAGCATCTGGTCGAGGCGACCGCCCGGGGCGATCTCCTTGGCGAGGTCGTCGTTGCGGAAGACCGGTGTCTGCTGTTCGTTGGAACCCGTCTGCGCCGTCATGTGGACGCCGGAGACGAGCGGCCACAGATACGTCGTCTTAGTCTTCGTGTCCGCCTCGTCGGGCTGCCACGGCAGGAACGTCCGCTGGATGCCCAGCACCTGCTCCCACGGCTGCGCCGAGGTCTGGCCGGAGAGCGAGACCCCGAGCGGGTAGACGCCGTCGTCACCGAGGTCCAGCTTGTCGACCGGCACCGAGAGGGTGAAGGGCTCGGCGACGCCCGGAGTGAGCTTGGAGAACTGCTCGGTGTACTTGTCGCCGACCTCCGAGCCGTCGACGCCCTGGATGAAGTCGGTGCGCTTGGCGACGGTGTCGATCGCCGAGCGGGTGCTCAGCGCCTGGCCCAGGCGCAGGCCCACATGGGCGTCGGTGACCGCCTGCTTGCCGTTGTTGGTCACCGTCCCGGAGACGGTCAGTGTGTCTCCGTCGGTGGGGATGCTGGGGCTGAGCGTGTCCAGGGAGACGGAGACCGTCTGCGAGCCGGAGGCGGCCTTCGCGGACGTCTGCTCGGCCGCACCGGCGGGCGCGGCGGCGGACAGCTGGAGGAGGCCGGCCAGCAGAGGCGCCCCGGCGAGCAGTGCGCCGGTGCGCCGCAGCCACCGGCGGGCAGGTGAGGGACTCGTCCCCTGGAAGTCTGCCGCCTCGGCCACGCGCTCGCCCGTCCCTCGTCATCGTCAGTGGTCGTCGCAATGTGCGTCCACGCATGGTAACGATGCGCGCTGAGGGGAAGTGCCGCGGACTGCTCCACAAGATCGGGGAACAGCGGCGGACCGTCCCGTATGTGCCCGTATAAAGGGGAGCACGCAGGTACGTCGCAAGGGCAGCGCTTGCACGAGTATCAGGGGACCTGTCCGTGCACATTTAATGGAGGCGCTCGCGGTGGCCGGGGCCACGTACCCTTTTCTGTTGTGCCGAACGCCAACGAAGACAACCCCAGTGCCCTGAGCCAGGTGCAGCACCGCGCGGTGAGCGAGCTGCTGCGGGTGGCTCCCGTCGCCGACGACCTCGCCCGCCGTTTCCAGGAGGCCGGGTTCTCCCTCGCCCTGGTCGGCGGCTCGGTCCGGGACGCGCTGCTCGAGCGGCTCGGCAACGACCTGGACTTCACGACGGACGCCCGCCCCGAGGACGTACTGAAGATCGTCCGGCCGTGGGCGGACGCCGTGTGGGAGGTCGGGATCGCCTTCGGCACGGTGGGGGCGCAGAAGGACGGCTACCAGATCGAGGTGACCACTTACCGGTCCGAGGTGTACGACCGCACCTCGCGCAAGCCTGAGGTGTCGTACGGCGACTCCATCGAGGAGGACCTCGTCCGCCGTGACTTCACGGTGAACGCGATGGCTGTCGCGCTCCCGGAGAAGGTGTTCATCGACCCGCATGGCGGTCTCGGCGACCTGGCGGCCCGGGTGCTGCGGACCCCGGGCACTCCCGAGGCGTCCTTCTCCGACGACCCCCTGCGGATGATGCGGGCGGCACGCTTCGCCGCGCAGCTCGACTTCGAGGTCGCTCCCGAGGTCGTCGCGGCGATGACGGAGATGTCCGGGCGGATCGAGATCGTCTCGGCCGAGCGGGTGCGGGACGAGCTGAACAAGCTGATCCTCTCCGCGCACCCCCGCAAGGGGCTGGCCCTGCTGGTCGACACCGGACTCGCCGACCACGTCCTGCCCGAGCTTCCCGCCCTCCGCCTGGAGAGCGACGAGCACCACCGGCACAAGGACGTCTACGAACACACGCTGATCGTTCTGGAGCAGGCGATCGAACTGGAGGAGAACGGTCCCGACCTCACCCTCCGCCTCGCCGCCCTGCTGCACGACATCGGCAAGCCGCGCACCCGTCGCTTCGAGAACGACGGCCGGGTCTCGTTCCACCACCACGAGGTGGTCGGCGCGAAGATGACCAAGAAGCGCATGCTGGCGCTCAAGTACTCCAACGACCTGGTGAAGGACGTCTCCCGACTCGTCGAACTCCACCTGCGTTTCCACGGCTACGGCACCGGCGAGTGGACCGACTCGGCTGTCCGCCGCTATGTCCGTGACGCCGGCCCGCTCCTCGACCGCCTCCACAAGCTGACCCGCTCGGACTGCACCACACGGAACAAGCGCAGGGCCGCCGCGCTGTCCCGTGCGTACGACGGTCTGGAGGAACGCATCGCTCAACTGCAGGAGCAGGAGGAGCTGGACTCGATCCGTCCCGACCTCGACGGCAACCAGATCATGGAGATCCTGGGCGTCACACCCGGGCCGGTCATCGGCCGTGCGTACAAGTTCCTGCTGGAACTGCGGCTGGAGAACGGGCCGATGGAGCATGAGGCGGCGGTGGCCGCACTCAAGGAGTGGTGGGCCGCGGAGGGCTGAGGCCGTGAAACGAGGTCATGTTTCACGTGAAACATGACCCCGGACAGCATCAGGGGCGGTGTTTCACGTGAAACACCGCCCCTCGTCGCGTCTTCTCTACTTCTTCGAGTAGTCCTTCAGGCAGAGCAGGAAGTTACTGCCGTCACCGCTCTCGGTGTACGAGTACTGGAAGTCCTTGGCGGCCGCGGCGCACTTGGCGTTGGCCTCCGACTCGGAGTACTTGCCGCTGATCTTGGCAAGCACCGTGTACTGGGCCTTCGAGTCGCTGCACTTCACGACCTCGAGGTCCGGGTTGGTGTCGCTGGTGCTGCCGCGGTGCATGCAGTCGCCGACCTTTGCGGTGTCGGCGTCGTCCTGGCTCGATATGGCACCGTAGACGGCTGCGCCGGCGGCGATCAGGACGATGACGCCGAGCCGGATCATCTTGGGGCTGAACTTGCGCTTCGGCTGCGGGGGGACCGGAGCGTACGGGACCCCGCCCTGGGGCGGGAAGCCGGGCTGGCCGGGCTGCTGCGGGTAGCCGCCCTGAGGCGGGTACGGAGCCTGGGCCTGCGGCGGGTAGGGCGCCTGCGCCTGGGCCTGTGACGGGTACGGTCCCGGAGTCTGAGGCTGGCCGTAGGGCTGCTGGTCCTGGGCGTAGGGATTCGGGCCCTGGGCGTATGGGTTCGGGCTCTGAGGCGGCGGAGTAGTCACTGGGGTCCCCCCTGGAACATGGACGCATGGCACGGCATGACCCTTGGTCTGGCGTGCGGCATGATGCGAAATAAGACGCCCGTAAGTTACCTGCCCCCACTGACACTGCCGCGGCCCGGAGCGGCTCCGTATCAGTGATGTGACACTGTCCGGCGCTCAAAGTGGGCCATAGTCACAGCAACCGCTCCGTAGACGACGGCCACGGTGAGCACCAGCACCGCTGAGCGCCCGTCAGGGGGAAGCATCAGGGCGGCCATCGCGGCGGCACCGACGAAGGCGACGTTGAACAGGACGTCGTAGACGGAGAAGATGCGGCCGCGGAAGCCGTCGTCGACCGAGAACTGCACGATCGTGTCCGTGGCGATCTTCGCGCCCTGTGTGGTCAGGCCCAGGACGAAGGCCGCCGCCAGCATGGGGGCGGTGGCGAACGGGAGGCCGAGCGCCGGCTCCAGGAGAGCGGCTCCCGCGGCGCACACGGCGATCCAGCGGCCGGGTCCGAGCCGTCCCGCGGCCCAGGGCGTCACCACGGCCGCCACGAAGAAGCCGGCGCCGGAGACCCCCAACGCCAGCCCCAGCAGGCGCAGTCCGTCGTCCGGGGTCGAGGAGAGGGCGTAGCGGCAGAGCATCAGCAGCAGGACGGTCAGGGCGCCGTAGCAGAAGCGCATCAGGGTCATCGCGACGAGAGCCCAGACCGCTTCCCTGCGCTGAGGCGCGGCGAGATGGCGTACCGCCGCCGTCAGGTCCCGGGCGGTGCCGGCGAGTGCCGTAGCCAGTCGGGGCTGGGTCAACGCGCGGTCGGGGCCGAGGAGTTCGGGTGCCATGCGCAAGGACGTGAGGGCCGCGCAGAGGTAGAGGGCCGCTCCCAGCAGGACCACCGCGGCGTCGGTGTCCGCGACCAGCAGCCGGACGAGGAAGGCCAGGCCGCCGCCCACCGTCGCCGCCAGTGTTCCGGCCGTGGGGGAAAGGGAGTTGGCGACGACCAGGCGTTCGTCGTCGACCACGCGCGGAAGGGCGGCGGACAGGCCGGCGAGGACGAAGCGGTTGACCGCCGTGACGCACAGGGCGGAGACGTAGAAGAGCCAGTCCGGGACGTGACTCAGCATCAGGACGGCTGTCAGCGCGGCCAGCAGGGCGCGCAGGAGGTTGCCGTAGAGGAAGACCTGGCGGCGGCGCCAGCGGTCCAGGAGGACGCCGGCGAAGGGGCCGATGAGGGAGTACGGGAGGAGCAGGACCGCCATCGCGGAGGCGATCGCGGCGGCCGAGGTCTGTTTCTCCGGGGAGAAGACGACGTAGGCGGCGAGTGCGACCTGGTAGACGCCGTCCGCGCCCTGGGAGAGCAGGCGTACGGCGAGCAGGCGGCGGAAGCCCTGGAAGCGCAGGAGGATGCGCAGGTCACGGACGACGGCCATGGGCACAGCCTCACATACGAGGAGGGTCCCCGGGCGCAATGCCCAGGGACCCTCGACGAACGGACCGGCGGGTCCTAGCGCTCGACCTCGCCCTTGATGAACTTCTCGACGTTGGCGTAGGCCTCGTCGTCGAAGTACTGGACCGGCGGGGACTTCATGAAGTAGCTCGACGCGGAGAGGATCGGGCCGCCGATGCCGCGGTCCTTGGCGATCTTCGCGGCGCGCAGGGCGTCGATGATGACACCCGCGGAGTTCGGGGAGTCCCAGACCTCGAGCTTGTATTCCAGGTTCAGCGGGACGTCGCCGAAGGCGCGGCCTTCGAGGCGGACGTAGGCCCACTTGCGGTCGTCGAGCCACTGGACGTAGTCCGACGGGCCGATGTGGACGTTCTTCTCGCCCAGGTCGCGGTCCGGGATCTGCGAGGTGACGGCCTGCGTCTTCGAGATCTTCTTGGACTCGAGGCGGTCGCGCTCCAGCATGTTCTTGAAGTCCATGTTGCCGCCGACGTTGAGCTGCATCGTGCGCTCGAGGCGGACGCCGCGGTCCTCGAACAGCTTCGCCATCACACGGTGCGTGATGGTGGCGCCGACCTGCGACTTGATGTCGTCGCCGACGATCGGGACACCGGCCTCGGTGAACTTGTCGGCCCACTCCTTGGTGCCGGCGATGAAGACCGGGAGGGCGTTGACGAAGGCGACCTTGGCGTCGATGGCGCACTGGGCGTAGAACTTCGCCGCGTCCTCGGAACCGACGGGCAGGTAGCAGATCAGGACGTCGACCTGCTTGTCCTTGAGGATCTGGACGACGTCGACCGGGGTCTCGTCGGACTCCTCGATCGTCATGCGGTAGTACTTGCCCAGGCCGTCGAGGGTGTGACCGCGCTGGACCGTGACGCCCTTGTTCGGGACGTCGCAGATCTTGATGGTGTTGTTCTCACTGGCACCGATGGCGTCGGAGAGGTCGAGGCCGACCTTCTTCGCGTCGACGTCGAACGCGGCGACGAACTCGACGTCACCGACGTGGTAGTCGCCGAACTGGACGTGCATCAGGCCGGGCACCTTGGCCGCCGGGTCGGCGTCCTTGTAGTACTCGACGCCCTGTACCAGTGAGGCGGCGCAGTTGCCCACGCCGACGATGGCTACGCGAACCGAACCCATTCCGGTTGCTCCCTGTGTGTGCGAGGTGAGGCCCTGACTGGACCTCATGTGGTGGTTTCGTCGGACGGATCCGGCCCGGGGGTGGCGCCCCCGAGCCGGGGCAGGCCGCCCGACTCCCCAGATGTGCTGTCCTGCTGAGCGGAGCCTCCGGAGGCGGGACCCTTCAGGTCCCGTCCGGCACGCTCGCTCTCGATGAGCTCGTTCAGCCAGCGCACTTCGCGCTCCACGGACTCCATTCCGTGGCGCTGCAGCTCAAGCGTGTAGTCGTCGAGGCGCTCCCGGGTCCGCGCCAGGGAGGTGCGCATCTTGTCGAGACGCTCCTCCAGCCGGCTGCGGCGACCTTCCAGTACGCGCATGCGTACGTCGCGTGACGTCTGCCCGAAGAAGGCGAAACGAGCGGCGAAATGTTCGTCCTCGTACGCGTCGGGCCCCGTCTGCGAGAGCAGCTCCTCGAAGTGCTCCTTACCTTCCGCCGTCAACCGGTAGACGATCTTGGCGCGACGTCCCGCGAGGGTGGCGGTAAGGGCGTCCTCGGGGGTGTTCCCCGTCTCCTCGATCAACCAGCCGTTGGCGACCAGCGTCTTGAGGCAGGGGTAGAGCGTCCCGTAGCTGAACGCACGGAACACACCCAGCGAGGTGTTGAGTCGTTTGCGCAGCTCGTAGCCGTGCATCGGGGATTCGCGGAGCAGGCCGAGGATGGCGAACTCGAGGATGCCGGAGCGTCTGCTCACCGTCGCCTCCTTCCTGTCCGCGGGCCGACCGTGACGGTCTTTATGCCGAGCTGATGTATCGACTCGATACATCCAGACGATAGAACGGCCTTCCGGATGCGACAAGTGGGGAGATGGTGAGCGGCGTCACATCACTGATTCGTTGGAATCAAGTTGCCTGATTTGGGGTGAACTTCGGGGCTAAGCAGGTTTTGACGGTGCGTAGTCTGTGCGGCATGCACACCACCGGGAACCAAGTGACGCGTGGGGGCGTCAACGTCCCCGGTGCGGTACGGATGAATGCAGAACCGACCACATCCGTACTTCGGGGGGACCGGAAACCAGCCGCCGTTTCCAGGCGCGCACGGATGCGCCTGCCCGAGGAGTAATCGTTCGATGAGCGAGCACCGTCGCAAACCGCCGCAGCCGCAGGGAGGCGGACGTGCCGCGGCCCGACGCGGCCAGTCCGGACCTACCTCCGGCCGCCGCGCGGCACCGCGAGGCGCCACCACCGGGTCTCCCTCCGACTCCTATGGGTCGAACCCCGCAGAACCGGGGGGTGAGGAGCGCCAGTACGGCAGCCGCGCCGAAGCACGCAAGGCTGCCCAGAGAGGCGGCGGCCGTCGCAGAGAGCCCGCCGGCCAAGGTCCCGGCGGCCCGAACGGGCCCGGCCGGGGCAGAGGGCGTGCTCCCGCGCCCGGCACGAAGCGGTTCATCGACTATCCGCGCTTCGACAAGTACGGATGGCGCCGCTGGATGCCCTCCTGGAGACTTGTCTCCGGCCTGTGCCTGTTCTTCTTCGGCAGCCTGGTGGCCGCGGTCGGCGTCGGGTACGCCATGGTCCAGGTACCCAGCGAGAACATCGCGGCCAAGTCGCAGAACAACGTCTACTACTGGTCCAACGGCGACCAGATGGTCGCCACGGGCACCGGGGCGAACCGGCAGAACATCACCATCGACCAGATCCCCCAGGCCATGCAGTGGTCGGTGATCTCGGCCGAGAACAAGAGTTTCTACACGGACTCGGGCGTCGACCCCATGGGGATCGCCCGAGCCCTGGCCAACATGGCCCGGGGCGGTCAGACGCAGGGTGGCTCGACGATCACCCAACAGTTCGTCAAGAACACCTACTTGAGCCAGGAACAGACGGTCACCCGTAAGTTCAAGGAGATGTTCATCTCCATCAAGGTGGGGACGAAGTTCAGCAAGGAACAGATCCTGCAGGGCTATCTGAACACCTCCTACTACGGCCGTGGCGCCTACGGCATACAGGCCGCCGCGCAGACGTACTACGGCGTGGACGCGGTCAAGCTGACGCCGAGCCAGTGCGCCTTCCTGGCGGCTCTGTTGAAGGGGCCGACGTACTACGACCCCATCGGTGCCACGAACATCGACCCTGCGGCGGATTCCAAGTCCAACACCGCCCGCTCCAAGGCGCGTTGGAGCTGGATCCTCGAGCAGATGCACGACGACAAGCGCATCACGGACGCCGAGTACCAGACGGCCATCAAGAAGTACCCCATGCCTCAGGGGCTCAAGGCGACCAAGGGCATGACCGGCCAGATCAGCTACCTGGTGGACACGGCCAAGAAGTACGTCCTGAACCACTCGAACATCTCGCAGACCGAGTTCGACAAGGGCGGCTACCAGATCTACACGACCTTCCAGAAGGACAAGGTCAACGAGCTGAGCGCGGCCGTGAAGAAGATCCAGAAGGAGCGCATCGATCCGAAGAAGCGCAGCCTGGACAAGTACGTGCAGTTCGGCGCGGCATCGGTGGTGCCCAAGGACGGAGCGATCGTCGCCCTCTACGGCGGTGACGGCTACGAGAACGGCCACTTCACCAACAACGCCGACACCTCGGGTGTCCCCGTGGGATCGACCTGGAAGCCGTTCGTGCTCGCCGCCGCCATGGAGTACGGCACGTACAAGACCGACGGCGTCGGTATCTCGCCGCTCAGCAAGTACAACGGTGACGACCATCTCAAGGTCAGAAACCAGGACGGCACGAATGTCCTGAACAAGGACGGTTCGATCTTCTACCAGAACAACGAGAGCAACTACCCCTGGGGTTACATCACGCTGCGCAAGGCGATGGAGCAGTCCATCAACACGCCGTTCGTGCAGTTGGGCATGGATGTGGGGAACTCGAAGGTGCGGGACGTGGCCAAGGCGTCCGGGATACTGGACGACAGTTTCGCCACGCTGAACCCGTCCTTCGCCATCGGTACCTCGACCCCCAGCGCGATCCGGATGGCCGACGCGTACGCGACGTTCGCCGCGTCCGGCAAGCAGGCGGACCCGTACTCGGTGACGGCCGTGAAGGAGGGCGGACAGCCGGTGGCCGGTTTCGCCAAGCCGACTGTGAAGCAGGCGATGCCGGAGAACGTGGCGAACAACGTCACGAACACCCTGGAGAACGTCATCCAGAACGGTACGGCCGAGAACGCGAAGGTCCTGGGTCGCTCGGCGGCCGGCAAGACCGGTACCACCGACAGCAACAAGTCGGCCTGGTTCGTCGGCTACACCCAGCAGCTCTCCACGTCGATCGCGATGTTCAGGGAGAACCCCAAGGACGCCCAACTGCTGTCCATGAACGGCACGGCAGGCGTGGCGTCCATCCACGGTGGTGACATCCCGACAGCGGTGTGGACCGAGTACATGGAGGCCGCGCTGAAGGGGAAGTCCGACCCCGGCTTCCCGGACGCCACCAAGATCGACAAGGTGTCGAACGAGGACGGCGCTCCGACTCCCACTCCGACGCCCGTGGTGACGCCGAGTGAGACGCCCAGCGAGACTCCTAGCGAGACGCCCAGCGAGACGCCGAGTTCGACACCTTCGGCCACCGAGTCCTGCAAGTTCAGCTGGCAGTGCAGCGATGACGGTGGCACCGACGGAGGTACGACGTCCACGCCGACGGACACGGCCACTGCCACGGAATCCAGCGGCACCAGCAGAGGCGGCGACAACGGAGGCCTCTTCGGAGGCTCGACCGGTTAGCTGCCATATCGCTCGTGAAGGGTGTTTCACGTGAAACACCCTTCATCGGATGTTTCACGTGAAACGGGGGCCGCCGCATCCACGAGGTGCGGCGGCCCTCGGCGTACACCTAGGTCCGTACGGCAGGATGTGCCCCATGCCCAGTGCAGAACTGACGCCCACGAGCGTGCACGAGCCGGACCCGGTACGGCCGACCAAGGACGACCAGGTCGCCGCCGCCGGGAGTGAACTGATCGGTGGCCCCATCGGCCGGCGCGCTCTCCTGGGGACGTCCTGGTGGACTCCCGTACGGGTCGTCGCGCTGGTGGCGATCGGCATGTTCGCCCTCGGCTTGGTCCAGAAGGCGCCCTGCTACACCAGCGGTTGGTTCTTCGGGGCCAGCTCGCAGTACACGCACGCGTGCTACTCGGACATCCCGCACCTGTATCAGGGGCGCGGTTTCGCCGACGGTCTCGTGCCGTACTTCGACAAGCTGCCCGGCGACATGCAGTACCTCGAATACCCGGTGCTGACCGGCGTGTTCATGGAGGTGGCCGCCTGGCTCACGCCGGGCAGCGGCACCATCCAGCACCAGGAACAGTGGTACTGGATGGTCAATGCCGGAATGCTGATGGTCTGCGCGGCCGTCATCGTCGTCTGCGTCAGCCGCACGCACGCCCGTCGGCCCTGGGACGGTCTGCTGGTCGCCCTGGCACCCGCCTTCGCGCTGACCGCCACCATCAACTGGGACCTGCTGGCGGTCGCTCTGACGGCCGCGGCGATGGTGATGTGGTCTCGGGGCCGTTCCCTCGCGTTCGGCGTCCTGTTGGGCCTTGCCACGGCCGCCAAGCTGTATCCCGTCTTCCTGCTCGGCCCGCTGTTCCTGCTGTGCTGGCGCGCGGGCAAGTGGCGGGACTTCGGGAAGGCGTTCGGAGGAACTGCCGTCGCCTGGCTGGCGGTGAACCTGCCGGTGATGCTCTTCGCCTTCGACGGCTGGTCGAAGTTCTACACGTTCAGCCAGGAACGGGGCGTCGACTTCGGGTCCTTCTGGCTGATCCTGGCGCAGAACTCCAGCGACCCGCTCAGCACCGACACGGTCAACACGTTCGCCACGCTGCTGATGCTGCTGTGCTGCGGAGGCATCGCGGCGCTCACGATGACAGCCCCGCGCCGGCCGCGCTTCGCCCAGCTGGCCTTCCTGATCGTCGCGGCGTTCATCGTGACCAACAAGGTCTACTCGCCGCAGTACGTGCTGTGGTTGGTCCCCCTGGCGGTGCTGGCCCGGCCGAAGTGGCGGGACTTCCTGATCTGGCAGGCGTGCGAGGTGGCGTACTTCCTCGGGATCTGGATGTACCTCGCCTACACGACCAGCGGAGACGCCCACAAGGGCCTGCCGACCGACGGCTACCACTGGGCCATCGGCCTGCACATCCTGGGCACGCTCTACCTGTGTGCCGTGATCGTGCGGGACATCCTCATGCCGGAGCGGGACGTGGTGCGCCTGGCGGGCGACGACGACCCCTCCGGCGGGGTGCTCGACAGGGCGGAGGACGTCTTCGTCTTCGGGGCCGCAGCCCGACCCGGGCGGCACGCGGCCCACTTCGACGGACCACAGGTGGAGTGGGGCAGCGAGGAGCCGGCTGACCGTTCGCTCTGAGCGAACAGGCCACGGGGAGCGCCTGCGAAAGACGGCGCGACCACGCGAAAAGGCCGTACACGGGAGGTTCCGTGTACGGCCTTTCGGCTGTCCTGGGGCGGCTCAGCGATCCACGATGCGGTCGAACTGCGTGGTGGTGTGCCGCAGATGGGCCACCAGTTCCTCGCCCACCTTCGGCTCGGCCGCCTCCACCGGTACGAACAGGATCGACACCTGCATGTGCGGCGGCTCGGCGAACCAGCGCTGCTTGCCGTCCCAGACGAACGGAGAAAGGTTCCGGTTCACCGTGGCGAGGCCGGCGCGGGCGACGCCCTTGGCGCGCGGCATGACGCCGTGCAGCGCCTTGGGGGCCTCCAGGCCCACCCCGTGCGACGTACCGCCCGCCACGACCACCAGATAGCCGTCCGAGGCCGCCTTCTGCTGCCGGTAGCCGAAGCGTTCGCCCTTGGAGACCCTGGTGACGTCCAGGACCGCCCCGCGGTACTCGGTCGCCTCGTGGTCCCCCAGCCACAGCCGGGTGCCGATCCGGGCCCGGAAGCGGGTCTGCGGGAACTGCTGCTGCAGCCGGGCCAGTTCCTCGGCCTTGAGGTGGCTGACGAACATCGTGTGCAACGGCAGCCGGGCGGCTCGCAGCCGGTCCATCCAGCCGATGACCTCCTCGACGGCGTCCGAGCCGTCGGTGCGGTCCAGCGGGAGGTGGATGGCGAAGCCCTCCAGGCGCACGTTCTCTATGGCCGAGTGCAGCTGCGGGAGTTCCTGCTCGCTGACGCCGTGACGCTTCATCGAGGACATCACCTCGATGACCACACGGGCGCCCACGAGGCCGTACACGCCGTCGATGGACGACACCGAGCGGATGACCCGGTCCGGCAGCGGAACGGGCTCCTCGCCGCGGCGGTACGGCGTCAGCACCAGCAGGTCACCGCCGAACCAGTCCTTGATCCGGGCGGCCTCGTACGTCGTGCCGACGGCGAGGACGTCCGCGCCCAGCCGCGTCGCCTCCTCCGCCAGCCGCTCGTGCCCGAAGCCGTAGCCGTTGCCCTTGCAGACCGGGACGAGCCCGGGGAACTGCTGGGCTACGTGCTTGTGATGCGCCCGCCAGCGCGCGGTGTCGACGGAGAGCGTGAGCGCCATGGCCGGACCTGGAACCTTTCGGGTGGCTGCGGTGTACCAGAAGTATGAGAGCTGTCGACGTTATCGAAGCGAGGACCGTGAGGTCAGCGGCGCGACATGTAGATGTCGAGCGCCTTGTGGAGCAGCTTGTTGAGCGGGAAGTCCCACTCGCCGAGGTACTCGGCGGCCTGCCCGCCGGTGCCCACCTTGAACTGGATCAGACCGAAGAGGTGGTCGGTCTCGTCCAGCGAGTCGGAGATGCCGCGCAGGTCGTAGACGGTGGCGCCGAGCGCGTAGGCGTCGCGCAGCATCCGCCACTGCATCGCGTTCGAGGGCCGGACCTCACGCCCGATGTTGTCGGAGGCGCCGTAGGAGTACCAGACGTGTCCGCCGACCACGAGCATCGTCGCCGCCGACAGGTTCACCCCGTCGTGCCGGGCGAAGTACAGCCGCATCCGGTTGGGGTCCTCGGTGTTGAGGGCCGTCCACATGCGCTGGAAGTACGACAGCGGGCGGGGCCGGAAATGGTCGCGCACGGCCGTGATCTCGTACAGCCGCTGCCATTCCTCAAGGTCGTGGTAACCGCCCTGGACGACCTCGACACCGGCCTTCTCGGCCTTCTTGATGTTGCGGCGCCACAGCTGGTTGAAGTTCTTGTGGACCTCTTCGAGGGAGCGGTTCGCCAGCGGTACCTGGTAGACGTAGCGCGGCTGGACGTCGCCGAATCCGGCGCCGCCGTCCTCACCCTGCTGCCAGCCCATACGGCGCAGCTTGTCGGCCACCTCGAAGGCGCGCGGTTCGATGAAGTCGGCCTCGATGTCCCGCAGCCGCTTCACGTCCGGGTTCTGGATGCCGGCCTTGATGGAGGTGGCCTCCCAGCGCCGGATGATGACCGGCGGGCCCATCTTCACCGAGAAGGCGCCCTGGTGCTTGAGGTGGGCCAGCATCGGCTGGATCCAGTCGTCCAGATTCGGCGCGAACCAGTTGATGACCGGGCCCTCGGGCAGATAGGCCAAGTACCGCTTGATCTTGGGGAGTTGGCGGTAGAGGACCAGCCCCGCGCCGACCAGCTCGCCGGTCTTCTCGTCGAACCAGCCGAGGCTCTCGGAGCGCCACTCCGCCTTCACATCAGCCCATGCCGGGACCTGCATGTGGCTCGCCGAGGGCAGGCTCTGGATGAATGCCAGATGCTGCTCACGGCTGATGGTCCTCAGGGTCAGGCTCATTCGGGGCGCTCCTCGGGCTGGGGTGTCCCCATGGGTACAGGGGCTCCGGCTCTCGCGCCGAAGCCTACTGCGCCTTACGAGCGCCCCGACTGGGCGTATGCAACCTTCGCCTCGGCCTGTTGGCCGCCAAGGCGTTCCGTGCTGTTTTACGCGGAGTTCGGACGGGGGTGTCCGGGCCGTCAGCTGATGACGCCGCCGAAGAGGCCGCCGTGTGCCATGCCGAGGAAGAATCCGACACCCGCGGCACCGAGACCCAGGATCAGGCCGAAGCGCTCCCTCGTCGTCTCGGAGATCCACTGCCCGTAGGCGCCGGTGAGGATGCCCACCAGGCCGGCCCACGAGCTGAGCAGATGCAGGTTGTGGAAGAACCCCGTGATGAACGCGGTCAGCCCGAGCACCACGGTCACCGCGAGCAGCGTGTCCTGGAGCGGATGGGGCTTGCCGTCTGTGGCGAAGAGAGAACCGGCGGTGTTGGGTCGCAATGCCTGTGCCATGTGGCACCTCCTGCGGAAGGCGGCGCATCGTCGCGCCGGACGCACCCGATGTGTACAGATTGACGCTCTCCGCCACCGGATTTCAACCGGAAGCCGGTGTGCGGGTACTCTGTACCCTCTGCACTGGTGTCTGCCCATGTCACGACTCGGAATTCCCGCGAGGGGCACCCGATGTCAGTGGCGGCTGTTTTACTGGCACACACTGTTGCTTACGCATCACAACCCTCCTGCCACGGATCGACCGTGGCCGCTGAGTCCAAAGGAGGTGGGTTCCACATGCGTCACTACGAGGTGATGGTCATCCTCGACCCCGATCTGGAGGAGCGCGCTGTCTCCCCCCTGATCGAGAACTTCCTCTCCGTCGTCCGTGAGGGCAACGGAAAGGTCGAGAAGGTCGACACCTGGGGCCGTCGTCGTCTCTCGTACGAGATCAAGAAGAAGCCCGAGGGCATCTACTCGGTCATCGACCTGCAGGCCGAGCCTGCGGTCGTCAAGGAGCTCGACCGCCAGATGAACCTGAACGAGTCGGTCCTCCGGACCAAGGTCCTCCGCCCCGAGACCCACTGAGCATCTAGCTCAGCTGATCTCGGGATTCGAGTAGCAGCACCAAGCAGCCAGCAGCAAACCCGCCGAGAGGTTCCCCCATGGCAGGCGAGACCGTCATCACGGTCGTCGGCAATCTTGTCGACGACCCCGAGCTGCGCTTCACCCCGTCCGGTGCGGCGGTCGCGAAGTTCCGTGTCGCGTCCACTCCTCGTACCTTCGACCGCCAGACGAACGAGTGGAAGGACGGCGAAAGCCTCTTCCTCACCTGCTCGGTCTGGCGTCAGGCGGCGGAGAACGTCGCCGAATCGCTCCAGCGAGGCATGCGCGTCATCGTGCAGGGCCGGCTGAAGCAGCGGTCCTACGAGGACCGTGAGGGCGTCAAGCGCACGGTCTACGAACTGGACGTCGAAGAAGTCGGCGCCAGCCTGCGCAGTGCCACGGCCAAGGTCACCAAGACCGCCGGTGGCGCTCGCGGTGGCCAGGGCGGCGGCTTCGGCGGTGGCGGTGGTGGCGGCCAGGGTGGCGGCGGCTGGGGTGGAAACTCCGGCGGCGGTCAGCCGGCCGGCGGCGCTCCCGCCGACGACCCGTGGGCCACCGGCGCTCCTGCCGGTGGAAACCAGGGCGGCGGCGGTGGCGGTGGCTGGGGTGGAAACTCCGGCGGCGCCAGCGGTGGCGGCGGTGGCGGCTACTCGGACGAACCCCCCTTCTAGGCCCTTGGGCCGAGGGTGGGTCGTACCCACACTTCTTGATCACACAGGAGATACACCATGGCGAAGCCGCCTGTGCGCAAGCCGAAGAAGAAGGTCTGCGCATTCTGCAAGGACAAGGTCCAGTACGTGGACTACAAGGACACGAACATGCTGCGGAAGTTCATTTCCGACCGCGGCAAGATCCGTGCCCGCCGCGTGACCGGCAACTGCACGCAGCACCAGCGTGACGTCGCCACGGCTGTGAAGAACAGCCGTGAGATGGCGCTGCTGCCCTACACCTCCACCGCGCGATAAGGGAAGGGTGACCGACTAATGAAGATCATCCTCACCCACGAGGTCTCTGGCCTCGGTGCCGCGGGCGACGTCGTCGACGTCAAGGACGGTTACGCTCGCAACTACCTGATCCCGCGGAAGTTCGCTATCCGCTGGACCAAGGGTGGCGAGAAGGACGTCGAGCAGATCCGTCGCGCTCGCAAGATCCACGAGATCCAGACCATCGAGCAGGCCAACTCCGTGAAGGCCCAGCTCGAGGGCGTCAAGGTCCGTCTGGCCGTCCGCTCCGGCGACGCCGGTCGTCTCTTCGGTTCCGTCACCCCGGCCGACATCGCTTCGGCGATCAAGGCTTCCGGTGGCCCCGAGGTCGACAAGCGCCGCATCGAGCTGTCTGCCCCGATCAAGACCCTGGGCGCCCACGAGACGTCCGTGCGTCTGCACCCCGAGGTTGCCGCCAAGGTCAACATCGAGGTCATCGCAGCCTGATCGCTGTACTCGGCACAGCTGAGAGAGGGGCCGCACCCGTTGGGGTGCGGCCCCTCTGCTGTGTCCGGGACCGTGAGACACGGCCCCTCTGCTGTGTCCGGGACGCGCAGGACATGGTCCACGTGATGCGTTCGGGACGGCGCTACGGCACCGCATGTTTCACGTGAAACATGGCAGTGCGCGGTGTTTCACGTGAAACGGTCAGCGGGTCGCGCCTGTGACGACCCAGCGGCCTGAGCGGGCGCGCAGCAGGAGGGTCAGCATGCGCACCGTCATCATCAGGGTCATCGCTCCCCAGACCGCGGTCAGGCCGCCTCCGAAGGTCGGTACGAGCAGGGCCGCTGGTGCGAAGACGGCCAGCGTCACCAACATTGCCCCGGCCAGGTACGGCCCGTCTCCCGCACCCATCAGCACCCCGTCCAGGACGTAGACGACACCGCAGATCGGCTGGGAGAACGCCACCATGATCAAGGCGGGCAGGGCGGTGTTCTTGACGGTGGGGTCGCTGGTGAACAGAGGGAGGAAGAGCGGGCGGGACAGGATCACCAGGAAGCCGAGTATCACTCCGACGGCGATCCCCCACTGCACCATGCGACGGCATGCGGCTCGGGCGCCCGTTGGATCGTCCGCGCCGAGGTAGCGGCCGATGATGGCCTGGCCCGCGATCGCGATGGCGTCGAGTGCGAAGGCCAGCAGGGACCACAGGGACAGGATGATCTGGTGTGCGGCGATGTCGGCGTCCCCGAGGCGGGCCGCGACGGCCGTGGCGATCAGGAGAATCGCTCTCAAGGAGAGCGTGCGTACGAGGAGAGGAGCGCCGGCCTGGGCCGAGGCTCGTATCCCTGCGGCGTCCGGCCTGAGGGAGGCACCGTGTCTGCGGGCGCCGCGGACGACCACGACGAGATACACGGCAGCCATGCCCCACTGGGCGATGACGGTGCCCCAGGCGGAACCGGCGATGCCGAGGCCGGCGCCGTAGACGAGGCCTACGTTGAGGACGCCGTTGGCGATGAAGCCTGAGACGGCGACGTAGAGCGGTGTCTTGGTGTTCTGCAGTCCGCGGAGGACTCCGGTGGCGGCGAGGACGATCAGCATGGCCGGGATGCCGATGGAGGAGATCCGTAGATAGGTCGTCGCGTAGGGGGCGGCGGTGTCCGAGGCGCCGAAGAGATCGATGAGGGCGGGTGCCGAGGGGAGGACGACGGCTATGACGGTGGCGCCGATCAGCAGAGCGAGCCAGATGCCGTCCATGCCCTGGCGGATGGCGGCCTGGAGATCACCCGCGCCGACGCGTCGGGCGACGGCCGCCGTGGTGGCGTAGGCGAGGAAGACGAAGACGCTCACGGCTGTCGTCAGGAGGGCGGACGCGACGCCGAGTCCGGCGAGTTGTGCCGTGCCGAGATGACCGACGATCGCGCTGTCGGCCATGACGAAGAGGGGCTCGGCGACGAGTGCGCCGAAGGCCGGGACGGCCAGCATGACGATCTCTCGGTCGTGCTGCCGTCGGGTGGCCCTGGTGGCCGCGGGAGCCTGTGTCATGAGCACTAATCTAATCGTCCACAGGTAAGAGATGCAATTGCTTTGTGACCCTTACCTCCCATCTCGCCTCGTGTCCTCTCGTGCACTGTTCGAAGCGATCTTGGTCCGATGTGGAAAGTTTTTCTTCTGCACAGCCGGTGGATGGGAAAGACGCAGGTCAGATCGGTTACGGCCGAAGTGGCGAGGTCTTGTTCACAGGCCTGTCCACCGGGTCGTGCACAGGTTTTGGCGGGTTCTCCACAGCATCAGGGCCGTCGTCCACATGGCCTGTGGATAACCAGATTGGCTGACGGTGCCCACAGGCCTACGGTGGACCGGTACCCGCCCCGTCCGTCGGACCGAGAACCATCACAAAACCGACGCGCCCGTACCGGAGTTGGGCGCTTCATTTGTCAGTGCCGTGCCGTAGAAATAAGGGGCACGGCGAGGTCCGCTCGACGGACGGGAGGAGGTGGCTCGGTGAGTATTTCCGAGCCCTTGGACGACCCGTGGGCCGAGAGCGGTCCAAGTGATCGTCTGCCCGCTTCCCGACGACGAGGTGACGGAGGCCGCGGCCGGGACGAACAGCACGACCGCGGCAGGGAGGGCGGCGAGTGGGAAGGCGCGGGTTCGGCCTTCGAACGCGTACCGCCACAGGATCTCGATGCCGAGCAGTCCGTGCTCGGCGGCATGCTCCTGTCCAAGGACGCCATCGCTGACGTCGTCGAGGTCCTCAAGGGCCACGACTTCTACAAGCCCGCGCACGAGACGATCTACCAGGCGATCCTCGACGTCTACGCCAAGGGCGAGCCGGCCGACCCGATCACCATCGCCGCCGAGCTCACCAAGCGCGGTGAGATCAACAAGGTCGGCGGCGCATCGTATCTGCACACGCTCGTCCAGACCGTTCCGACGGCGGCGAACGCGGAGTACTACGCGGAGATCGTCCACGAGCGCGCCGTCCTGCGCCGCCTGGTCGAGGCCGGCACCCGCATCACCCAGATGGGATACGCGGCCGACGACGACGTCGACGAGATCGTCAACCGGGCCCAGGCCGAGATCTACGCCGTCACCGAGCAGCGGACCAGCGAGGACTACCTTCCGCTCGGCGACATCATGGAGGGCGCGCTCGACGAGATCGAGGCGATCGGCTCACGCAGCGGCGAGATGACAGGTGTGCCCACCGGGTTCACCGACCTCGACTCGCTCACCAACGGTCTGCACCCGGGCCAGATGATCGTCATCGCGGCTCGTCCCGCCATGGGTAAGTCCACACTCGCGCTCGACTTCGCTCGCGCGGCATCGATCAAGAACAACCTCCCGAGCGTCATCTTCTCCCTCGAAATGGGGCGCAACGAGATCGCGATGCGTCTGCTGTCCGCCGAGGCCCGCGTCGCCCTGCACCACATGCGCTCCGGCACCATGACCGACGAGGACTGGACGCGGCTGGCTCGACGGATGCCCGAGGTGTCGTCCGCGCCGCTCTACATCGACGATTCCCCGAACCTGTCGATGATGGAGATCCGCGCGAAGTGCCGTCGGCTCAAGCAGCGCAGCGACATCAAGCTGGTGATCATCGACTATCTGCAGCTGATGCAGGCCGGTGGCTCCAAGCGCCAGGAGAGCCGTCAGCAGGAGGTCTCGGACATGTCCCGAAACCTCAAGCTGCTGGCGAAGGAGCTGGAGGTCCCGGTGATCGCGCTCTCGCAGCTGAACCGCGGTCCCGAGCAGCGCACCGACAAGAAGCCGATGGTGTCCGACCTGCGTGAGTCCGGTTCCATCGAGCAGGACGCCGACATGGTCATCCTGCTGCACCGCGAGGACGCGTACGAGAAGGAGTCCCCGCGCGCGGGCGAGGCCGACATCATCGTGGGCAAGCACCGTAACGGCCCGACGGCGACGATCACCGTCGCCTTCCAGGGCCACTACTCGCGCTTCGTGGACATGGCGCAGACCTGACCAGGCGGTTGTAGACGGCAGACCCGGTGCCGTGTCCCGGGAAATGTGCTCGACGTACGGCCGTCCCGCCGGGTGGACTGGGGGTATGACGACATCTCAGGACGACTTGCTTCCCGGTACCCGCCGGGCGTTGTTGCACCGCATCGCCGTGGCCCAGGCCGAGGGGCGGGCGCCGTCGCTGGTCGCGGCGGTGGTGCGGGGCGGGCGGGCGGTGTGGCACGGCGCGCGTACCTCGGTGGACGGGCACGGGCCGGACGAGAACGTGCAGTACAGGATCGGCTCGATCACCAAGACGTTCACCGCCGTCCTGGTCCTGCGGCTCCGTGATGAGGGCGTCCTCGACCTCGGTGACCCGCTGGAGAAGCATCTGCCGGGCACCGGTGCGGGGGAGGCGACCATCGCCCAACTGCTCGCGCACACCAGTGGGTTGGCGGCCGAATCGCCCGCGCCCTGGTGGGAGCGGACGCCGGGTTCCCTGCGTCCGGAGCTCCGCGATGTGCTGGGCGAACGGCCGTTGCTGCATCCGGTCGGCCGCCGGTTCCACTACTCGAACCCCGGCTACACACTGTTGGGCGCCCTCGTCGAGGCGCTGCGCGGTGCCCCCTGGGAGGACGTACTCCGGCGGGAAGTGCTCGAACCCTTGGGCCTCGACCGCACGAGTGCTCAGCCGCAGGCACCACACGCGGGTGGCTGGGCGGTGCATCCGTGGGCCGACGCACTGTTGCCGGAACCCTCCGAGGACCTGGGCCGTATGGCGCCGGCCGGTCAACTCTGGTCCACCACAGGCGACTTGGCGCGGTTCGCCGTGTTCCTGGCGCAGGGAGACGACCGCGTCCTGAGTGCCGAGTCCGTGCGGGAGATGCGGACCCCGGCGGCACCGGCGGAGGCTGCCGACGTCATGGATGGTTCCACCTACGGTCTGGGTCTGCAGGTCCAGCGCCGTGACGGCCGGCTGCTCATCGGCCACGGTGGATCGCTGCCCGGCTTCCTGGCGAGCCTCACCATCAGCCTCGCGGACGACGTCTCGGCGGTGGTGCTGGCCAACTGCACTTCGGGGCCGCTGCTGGCATCGGTGGCCGCTGATCTCGTCCGGATCGTCGCCGAGGCCGAGCCGAGGATCCCTGAACCTTGGCGCCCGATGCCTGAAGTCGACGTCGAGGCACTGGAGTTGGCGGGTCAGTGGTACTGGGGCACGCACGGTTTCGCCCTACGGCTGACCGCTGACGGCGGGGCCTCGCTGGCGCCCCTAATCGGCAATGGACGCCGTTCGCGGTTCCGCGCCAACGATGATGGCACCTGGACCGGACTGGAGGGTTACTACGCCGGAGAGCTCCTGCGGCCCGTACGGCGCCCGGACGGGTCCCTGAGCCACCTGGACCTCGGATCGTTCGTCTTCACGCGTCAGCCGTACGACGAGGGCGCTTCTGTGCCGGGTGGGGTGGACCCGGAGGGGTGGCGGGGGATCCGCTAGCTGCCGCAGTCGGGGAGGTGCCATGTTTCACGTGAAACATGGCACCTCCTGCTGTCGGCGGGACCGCTGCGCTCTCCCCGGAGGAAGGTCTTCAGAGGGAGAGCTTGAAGCCCACATGCGAGGCGGTGAAGCCGAGTCGCTCGTAGAACCGGTGGGCGTCGGTGCGCGTGACATCGGAAGTCAGCTGGACCAACTGGCAGTCCTGGCGGCGCGATTCGGCGATCGCCCACTCGATGAGCTGTGTGCCCAGGCCGCTGCCCCGCTCGTCCGCGTGGATGCGTACGGCCTCGATGATCGAGCGTGTGGCGCCCTTACGGGACAGCCCCGGAATGACCGTCAGCTGAAGGGTGCCGACGACCCGGCCCTCACGGACGGCGACGACGAGGTGCTGGTTCGGGTCGGCGGCGAGGCGTTCCAGCGCGGCCAGGTAGGGCGTCAGGTCGTCCGGTGACTCGCGCTGGGAACCCAGGGGGTCGTCGGCGAGCATGCCGACGATGGCGGGGACGTCCTCGGTGACCGTGGCTCGTATTTCAAGATCTCCCATGCCTCCACCTTAGGTAGAGGTGTAGGTGGAGACGTGCGTGCGGTACGGGACGGGCCTATGCGGGCACGTTCATCGACTCCACGACCCGGACCAGTGGCGCGAGTTCGGGGTTCGTGGCCGCCGCGTCGAGTGCCTCGCGCAGGGCGGTGTCGTTGGTCGGTCGGGCCTCTTCGAGCAGCGCGAGGCCGGCCTCGGAGACGTTCGTGTAGATGCCCCGGCGGTCGGTCGGGCACAGGTACCGCGCGAGCAGACCGCGGTCCTCGAGCCGGGTGACCAGTCGGGTGGTGGCGCTCTGGCTGAGGACGACCGCGTCGGCGACCTGTCGCATCTGCAGATGCCCCCCGTCACCGTCGTGCTGCCGGCTGAGCACGTCGAGCAGCGAGTACTCGCGCATGCTCAGGTCGTGCTTGGCCTGCAGGGCGCGCTCGATGTGTGCCTCGATCCTCCCGTGCAGCAAGGAGAGGGCGCACCAGCCCTGGGCGAGGGCGGTGAGTGCGGGGTCCGTCGCTGTCATTGGCGTTTCCTCCGTCCCGGAGCGGCTGAACCCAGGATAGAGCACAGATGAAATAGTCCGCGCTTGCATATAGCCCGCGTCTGCAACTATTGTGAACGCACGTAAGGCGCTCCTGCAATCTTCTGGGAAGGGTACCTCCACATGCCTCTCGCGCTTCTGGCCCTCGCGATCGGGGCCTTCGGAATCGGAACGACCGAGTTCGTGATCATGGGCTTGCTGCCCCAGGTCGCGGGTGACTTCGGGGTCTCCATCCCCACCGCGGGACTGCTGGTCACCGGCTACGCGCTGGGTGTGGTGATCGGCGCCCCGCTGATGACCGTGCTCGGCACCAAGGTCCCCCGCAAGCGGATGCTGATGCTGCTGATGGGCCTGTTCATCCTCGGCAACCTGCTCTCCGCCGTCGCCCCCAGCTTCTCCGTGATGCTGATCGGCCGCGTGGTCGCCTCGCTCGCCCACGGTGCCTTCTTCGGCATCGGCTCGGTCGTCGCGGCCGAACTGGTCGCCCCGGACAAGAAGGCCGGAGCCATCGCGATGATGTTCACCGGACTGACCGTCGCCAACGTCGTCGGCGTCCCGCTGGGCACCCTCGTCGGGCAGTCCGTCGGCTGGCGGGTCACCTTCGCCATCGTCGCGGGCCTCGGTGTGATCGGCCTGGCCGGTATCGCCAAGCTCGTGCCCGACCTGCCCAAGCCCGAGGGCGTACGGCTCCGGCACGAACTGGCCGCCTTCAAGAACACCCAGGTCCTGCTCGCCATGGCGATGACCGTCCTCGGCTTCGGCGGCGTCTTCGCGGCCATCACCTACATCGCGCCGATGATGACCCACGTCGCAGGCTTCGCCGACGGCTCCGTCACCTGGCTGCTCGTGCTCTTCGGCCTCGGCATGGTCGGCGGCAACCTCGTCGGCGGCAAGTTCGCCGACCGCGCCCTGATGCCCATGCTGTACGTCTCGCTGGGCTCCCTGGCCGTCGTGCTCGCGCTCTTCACGGTCACCGCCCACAACAAGATCGCGGCGGCCGTCACCATCGCCCTGATCGGCGCCCTGGGCTTCGCCACCGTGCCGCCGCTGCAGAAGCGGGTCCTCGACCAGGCGCACGGCGCGCCGACGCTGGCCTCGGCCGTGAACATCGGCGCCTTCAACCTCGGCAACGCGCTGTCCGCCTGGCTCGGCGGCATCGTCATCGCGGCCGGCTTCGGCTACACCGCCCCCAACTGGGTCGGCGCCGTCCTCGCCGCGGCCGCCCTCGTCCTCGCGATCCTCTCGGCCGCCCTGGAGCGCCGCACCAGCGCCCGCAGAGCCGTCGTCGCGGCCGGTACACCGAGCGAGCAGCGGACCGCCGTTCACCACTGACTCCGCCCGGCCGGAGCGGGGATGCACGGGGGCAGGGCCGTCCCCGTGCATCCCCACCGGCCTCGGCCGCCTGACCAATAGCCGACCTCGACTGTCCGACCACCAGTCGGCCTCGGCCGTCCGACCACCACCAGAAACAGCAACACCCGCAAGGAGAAACCCTGATGAGCACCACCACCGCTGTAGCCCCGCTGACCACCCAGGACGCCGAAGCGCTCGTCGCCGAGGCCCGCCGAGCCGCGGAGGCCGCCGGGGTCACCGTGAGCATCACCGTGCTGGACGCGGGCGGTCATCTGCTCGCCTTCCGGCGGGACGACCAGGCTGTGCTGATCTCCGGTGAGACCAGCACGCGTAAGGCGTACACCGCGCTGCAGCTGAACGCGCCCACCGCCGACCTCGTCGACGCCGTCCAGCCCGGCGGCCTCTTCCACACCTTGCCCACCGCGCTCGACCGGCCGCTGCTGTTCATCGCGGGCGGCATCCCGGTGCACCGCGACGGCCGGCTGATCGGGGCGATCGGGGTCGGTGGCGGCGCGCCGACGCAGGACCACGGCTTCGCGCAGGCCGCCGTAGAGGCGCTTGTCTGACGTCTGTGGGTGACGGAAACGCCGGTTCTCGACGAGGTAGGTCGGGAACCGGCGTTCTGCGTGCGCGGGGAGTGTCAGCCGGCCGCGACCGTCAGGGGGGCGAACCGTCGGGTCCAGTCGCCGGGCAGTTCGGCGATGCCGTACGTCATCACGGAGTTGAAGGAGGAGGAGGCGAGGCCGTGTTCCTTCGCCCAGGACAGCAGGTCCTCGTGGCGTACGTCGATGTCGGTGCGCAGGGGGCGGTCGGTGCGGGCGGCGAGGGAGGCGAGGAGGGCCTTCGCCGTCTCCGTGTCCTGTGCGATCAATGGCCCCACGACCTGGGTGTCCATGTTGGGCCAGGCGGCCGCGTAGCCGATGATCCGGCCGTTGTCCTCCGCCACCCTCAACTGGTCGGAGAAGGCGGGCAGTCGTGTGATGAGGGGCGTGCGATCGGTGCCGAAGACCGCCTCGTCGAGGCGCAGGATGCCCGTGAGGTCCTCGGCCGTGGCCGCACGGGTGGCGATCGCGGACTCGGGTCCGGCAGGCGTGAAGTGACCGCGCAGCGTCTCGGCCCGGCCGGTCGCCTTGAAGCCGAGTTCTTCGTAGAGCGGACGGCCGTTCGGAGTCGCGTACAGGGTCAGCGGTGTGGTGCCCATCGCGGAGACCAGGTGGCGCATCAGGCGGCGTCCGACGCCCTGGCGGGCGTACCGCTCGGCAACCAGGACCATGCCGATGGCAACCAGATCCGGGCGGTCCTGCGGGCCGTACTCCGTGGTGACGCAGGCCGCGAGGAGACCGCCCTCGGGCGCGTCGATGCCGTAGCCCTTCCCGGCGCTGAGGAGGAAGCCCCACTTGTGTTCCTCGCGTGGCCACCCCCGGTCCTCGGACAGGTCGGCGCAGGCGAGGCGATCGCGGAGCGTCAGCCGGCGGATGGGCAGAGCGGCGAGGGAAGGAGTCGGCACGCAGGTCAGGCTGTCTGACGTGCGTTGTCGGCGTCCACCTGTTTCCGGTGAGACGTACGTGCTTTTGGCCATGTCGTGATCAGCGGCACAAGGCATCCATAGAAGCCGGATGTTTCACGTGAAACACAGGCGAACGGCCAGCATCCGGCAGCCTCGCGGAAGGTGCCACAGGTCCGCCCACTAATCTCGTGGCTCATGGCGAGACTTCATCTCTTCGACCTCGACGGCACTTTGCTGCACGGAACCAGCGCCCCCTTGGAGATCTCCCGCCAACTCGGCCTGGAATCCGAGACGGTGGAACTCGAGCAGGCGATCTCGGCCGGGCTGATCGGGCCACCGGAGTATGCGACCCGCGTGTACACGCTGTGGGCGGATCTCACCGAGGCGCATGTGGCGGCGGCCTTCGAAGAAGCCCCGTGGTTGGCGCGGATCCGTGAGGTCTGGGCCGAGATCAGGAGCGCCGGCGAATACTGCGCCGTCGTATCGCTCTCGCCTTCCTTCTTTGTGGAACGGCTCACGGGCTGGGGCGCCCACGCGGCACACGGATCGCTTTTCCCCGCCGTGCCGTTCACTACGCCGTCCATGGACCTGGGCGGAGTCCTCAACTCCGCTGCCAAGGTGGTGATCGCGGATCGGCTGTGTGAGGAGTTCGGGGTGACGCGGGCGGACTGCGTCGCTTACGGCGACTCGATGTCGGACAAGGACCTGTTCGGCGTCGTGCCCGTCTCCGTCGCGGTCAACGCGGATCAGCATCTGGCGGGCCTCGCGACCCACTCCTATGAGGGGCGGGATCTGTGGGATGCCTACGAATTGGTGCGCGGCGCCCGGTAATTGAGGGAATCGATGGTTCACCCCTCCCCCTGTTCGTGGGGGAGCGAGGCGGCATTTGTGTGCGGAGCACGGGCCGGTAGGGTCGACTCCGGTTCTTGTCCGGAGCCGGACGCCGCGTGAGAGTACTGCGGGCAATGTCACACTCTCGCCTTACTTGTCCGTACGCAGTGGGAATGTGGGTTGGATATGGCTGTATCGGCAGCTTGACCGAACGAGGAGAAGCAAACCGAACGGGGAGAAGCAAGCCGTCCGCGCGGAAGCAGTCAGCTTCCGGCTGAGGAAGCGCGCAGACCGACCGAAAGATGTTCGAGGCGAGGCACACCATGGACGCTCCGACCACCCCGTCGGCCGACAACGGCACGTCCGGCGGCAGCGGCGGAGGCGGAGCCGGCTGGTTCACTCCGCGCAAGCAGCCGGAGGTGCCTCCGGGCGAAGAGCGCGGGGCGACGGAGGGATGGCGTCCGGCCGTGCTGCGTCCGGTCCGCAGGGGTGCGGCGGCGGGGAGCACGGAGCTTCCGCCCACGGAGAGTTCGGCCCCTTCTGCTCCACAGACTCCCTCGGTTCCTCCCGCTCTCTCGACTCCGCCGGCTTCGGCGGCTCCACCCGCCCCGTCGGCTCCGAGCGGCGACCGTGCAGTGGACCATCCGGACGGGCACGCCGCTCAGCGGGACGTGGTGCCCGGACAGCAGCGAATACCGTCGGCCGTGACCGCCCCGCAGCCCTCGCTCCCCACCCAGTCCTCGTCCCCTGCCCAGCCCTCAACTCCCGCGCGGCCCATGGCTCCTGCCCCCGCGCCGACAGCACCCCGGCCGCCCGCGCCACAGCCCCCTGCACCTGCTCCGGCCGTCGCCGAGGCAGCCCCGACCGCCCCCGCCCCCGTGTCGGCTCCCGTGCGCGTGCCCGCCCAGCGTTCTTCCGGCCCCGCCACCGCCGCTGAGAAGGCATCCCCGGACGCCGTACTCATCCGTCGGACGATGGCCGAGGTCGGGCCCGTGGCCGACAAGGTCACCTCGTACTTCTACGCGCTGCTCTTCGTGCGCCACCCGGAGCTGCGGTCGCTGTTCCCGGCGGCGATGGACACTCAGCGGGACCGGTTGCTCAAGGCACTGCTGACCGCCGCCGAGCACATCGACAACACCGAGGTCCTCGTCGCGTATCTGCAGAACCTCGGTCGCGGACACCGCAAGTACGGCACCCGGCCCGAGCACTACCCGGCCGTCGGCGAATGCCTCATCGGCGCGCTGAACAAGTACGCCTCCGGTGTCTGGGACGCCGAGACGGAGGCGGCCTGGGTGCGGGCGTACACGACGATCTCGCAGGTCATGATCGACGCGGCCGCCGCGGACGAACTGCGTGCCCCGCCCTGGTGGCACGCGGAGGTCGTCACCCATGACCTGAGGACCCGGGACGTCGCCGTCGTCACCCTCCGCCCGGACCAGCCCTATCCGTTCCTCGCAGGGCAGTACACGAGCCTGGAGACGCCCTGGTGGCCGCGGATCTGGCGGCACTACTCCTTCGCCTCCGCGCCCCGCTCGGACGGACTGCTGACCTTCCACGTGAAGGCCGTCCCCGCGGGCTGGGTCTCGAACGCGCTGGTGCACCGCGCCCGGCCCGGCGATGTCATCCGGCTCGGCCCGCCGACCGGCTCGATGACCGTGGACCACACCACCGACAGCGGACTGCTCTGTGTCGGCGGCGGCACCGGCATAGCGCCGATCAAGGCACTCGTCGAGGACGTCGCGGAACGCGGCGAGCGGCGCCCGGTGGAGGTGTTCTACGGCGCCCGTACCGACCACGACCTCTATGACATCGACACGATGCTCCGGCTTCAGCAGTCGCATCCGTGGCTCGCGGTCCGGCCGATCGTCGACCGGCAGGGGAATCTCCAACTCCCGGACGCCATCCGCACATACGGGCCGTGGAACGAGTTCGACGCCTACGTCTCCGGGCCACCCGGAATGATCCGCAGCGGCGTCCACGCCCTGCGGGACGCCGGTATCCCGACGGAGCGCATACGGCACGACTCGGTCGAGGAGCTGGTGGGCGCCGGGGGCTGACCCGGTGCCGGAGAGCTCAGCCCAGGTCGGGAGCGTGCATCGCGAGGACGCCTTCGATGTTGCCGTCCAGGTAGTGCCGTAGCGACAGGGGCACGAGGTGGACGGACGCGATGCCGACGCGGGTGAAGGGCACTCTGACGATCTCGTACTCGCCGAGGGGCTCGTCCACTTCGGGGCCGTGGCGTAGCGCCGGGTCCATGGACTCCAGGTGGCAGACGAAGAAGTGCTGCACCTTCACGCCGGTCGAGGCCGCGTCCGCGCCGATGTGCTCGACGGTGTCCACGAAGCAGGGCACCACGTCGGTGATCTTGGCGCCGAGCTCCTCGTACACCTCCCGGTGCAGGGCGTCGACGACAGTGGTGTCCTCGGGTTCGACCCCGCCACCGGGCGTGACCCAGTAGGGATCGACACCTGGCTTGGTGCGCTTGATCAGGATCAGGGCGTCGCCGTCGAGGAGAACGGCACGTGCGGTGCGCTTGACCACGGGTCGGACGGTCATGGGAGGAATGTGGCCCGGCTGGTTCCACGTGAAACATCGCAAGACGTGACCTTGACGGTTCGGAGCGTAGTGTTTCACGTGGAACCAGGGAGTTCACCGTGGAACGGCGGCAAAGTCCCTGGTCAGGCCCAGTTGGTCGCGGCCCGCTGTAGCCACTCGTGGGCCCGGGCGATGTGCGGCATCGCGAGAGTGCCGGTGCGCACCACCAGGAAATACGTCCGCAGCGGCGGAATCGCGGGTTCGTGGAGCGGGACGACCTCGCCGCGCTTCAGCGCCAGAGCGCACAGATAGCGGGGCAGTACCGCTAGCCCGGCGCCCGCGATCGCACACGCGAGGACAGCGCGGAGGTCCGGCACGATCACGGTTCCCGGGGCGGCCGGGCGGGAGTCGAAGACGGAGGCCCAGTACCGGGAGACGAAGGGCAGCGACTCGTGGACCTCGATCACGGGGAGGTCGTCCGGTGCGGGCGTGTCCTTGGCGCCGAGCTGCGCGGAGCCGAGCCGCTCGGCCCGGTGCGGGGCGGCGACCAGGACGTGCTCCTCGTCGCAGAGTGTTGTCGCGGTGAGCAGAGCACCGCGCGGACGGGCCGTACTGATGGCCAGATCATGATGTCCGGCGGCCAGGCCCTCCAGGGTTTCCTCGGCGTTCCCGAAGGACGCGCGCAGTGCGAAGCCCTGGCCGTCGTCGCCGGTCAGCTCCGTGAGCGCGGGCAGGGCCCGCTCGGCGGTGAACTCGGGGGGACCGGCGAGATGCAGGGTGCGCAGCGAGGCGTCGTTGTCGGGCCCCGTCTCGGCTATCTCCACGAGGGCGTCGAGATGGGGCGCGGCCTTGTGCGCGAGTTCGTCGCCCATGGTGGTGGGGGTGACCCCACGGGCCTGGCGCAGGAACAGAGGGCGGCCCAACTGCCGTTCCAGGGTGCGGATCTGGGACGTCACCGCCGGCTGCGAGAGGCCGAGCAGGGCCGCGGCGCGGGTGAAGGAGCCGGCCCGGTGCACGGTCACGAAGGTGCGCAGCAAGGCCAGATCCATGGCACGCACTCTCCTCTCCCCACCCTTCCTCCGGCCCCGGGCAGGGCCCAACTATAAATAAGTCGATAGGCCTCTGTCGTTACTGTGATTGGACACTGACACAGAGTCAACTAGCCTTGTGCGCGCGGTTCTTCGCGCGCAGAACCGAGGACGGTCCGAGCCACGAGGGGGGAGGCTCGGACCGTCCGTTGTGCATAGCCGGACACCGGCCGGCAGTCCGTAAAGCGCTCACCGCGCCGACTCGTCCAGCGCACGCAGCACATCGGTCACCAGGTCATCGGGGTCCTCGGCACCGACCGAGAGACGAACGAAGCCCTCCGGTACCGCGTCCCCGCCCCAGCGCCCGCGCCGCTCGGCGGTCGACCGCACCCCGCCGAAGCTCGTCGCGTCGTCCACGAGCCGCAGCGCGTCGAGAAAACGCTCGGCACGCGCGCGTGTGGGCAGCGTGAACGACACCACACACCCGTAGCGCCGCATCTGCTGCGAGGCGATCTTGTACGAGGGATCGTCGGGCAGCCCCGGATAGCGCAGCCCCGTCACATCGGTCCGTTCGCGCAGGGCCTGAGCGAGGATCAGCGCGGTGGCGTTCTGCCGGTCGACCCGCAGCTGGAGCGTGGCGATCGAGCGGTGCGCGAGCCAGGCCTCCATGGGCCCGGGAATTGCGCCAACGACCTTGCGCCAGCGCCGTACGGCGGTCATCGCGGCGGCGTCGGTCCCGGCGACGTACCCGAGGAGGACATCCCCGTGCCCGGTGAGCTGCTTGGTGCCGCTCGCCACGGAGAAGTCGGCGCCGAGCTCCAGCGGGCGCTGCCCCAGGGGCGAGGCGAGGGTGTTGTCGACGGCCACGAGGGCGCCACGCGCGTGTGCCGCGTCGGTGAGCCGTCGTACGTCGCACACATCGAGACCGGGGTTGGACGGGGTCTCGATCCACAGCAGCTTGGCGCCGTCGAGGAGGTCGAGCTGGGCGTCCCCGCCGGTCGGCGCGGTGCGCACCTCGATGCCGTACGCCTCCAGCTGCTCGCGCACCAGGGGCAGTACCTGGTAGCCGTCGTCGGGCAGGACGACCGCGTCGCCGGCGCGCAGCTGGGAGAAGAGCACCGACGAGATGGCGGCCATCCCGGAGGCGAACACCAGCGTCTCGACGTCGTCCCGCCCGGGCGCCTCCAGCTCGCCGATGGCGTGCTCCAGGTGGGTCCAGGTGGGGTTCTCGTCGCGGCCGTACTTGTACGGGCCCGTCGCCTCGCCCGGGAGATGGAAGTGCGCGGCGAACACCGGCCCGGGGAGCGTCGGTTCGTACTTGACCGGCTCGGGCAGACCGGCCCGCACCGCGCGCGTGCCGTCTCCCACGTCGTCGTTTGCAGCGGAATCACTCATACCGCTCGTCCCTCCACTTCGTCGCGCACCGCGGCGAGCAGACCCTCGCTCGCCGCCTCCACCATCTCAAGACACTCCTCGAAGCCGTCCAGGCCCCCGTAGTACGGATCCGGTACGTCGAGGTCGTCGCCGGCGTCGGGGTCGTAGGAGCGGAGCAGGTGGACCTTCGCCGCGTCCTGCTCGGTCGGGGCGAGGCGGCGCAGGGTCTTGCGGTGGCCGGAGTCGAGGGCGATGACGAGGTCGAGGCGGGCGAACCAGGAGGCCTGGAAACGGCGGGCGGTGTGGTCGGTGCCGTAGCCGTGCTCCTCCAGGACGGCGACGGCGCGCGGGTCGGCGCCGTCGCCCTCGTGCCAGCCGTCCGTGCCCGCGCTGTCGACCTCGACCAGGCCGTCGAGCCCGGCCTCCGCCACCCGCGCGCGGAAGACCGATTCGGCCATCGGCGAACGGCAGATGTTGCCGGTGCAGACGAAGCTGACGCGGTACGTCATCGCGCGCTCAGTCCCCCTCGGGCAGGACGACGTTGAGCGCCCAGGAGACGACGGAGATGATGAGGCCGCCCAGGACGGCGGTCCAGAAGCCCTCGACGTGGAAACTCAGGTCGAGCTTGTCGGCCAGCCACGAAGTGAGCATCAGCATCAGCGCGTTGACCACCAGGGTGATCAGACCGAGCGTCAGGATGAACAGCGGGAAGGTCAGCACCTTGACGATCGGCTTGACCAGGAAGTTCACCAGGCCGAAGACCAGGGCGACGAGGAGCAGCGTCCAGACCTTCTTGAAGGTGCTGTCACCGGTCAGGGTGATCTTGTCGAGGATCCATACGGCGACTGCCAGGGCACCCGCGTTGGCGATCGTCTTGACTAGGAAATTCTTCATGTGTCTGATCGTGACAGAAGAGATCGACTCCGAGCGTGGACGAGGGCGATGAAGGCATTCCGGTTGGATGAACTGGAGGCGGAGCGTGCCGCCAACGACGGTGCGTACCTGCAGTTCCTGCGCGAGAAGAACATGTCGGTCGGCCTGTACGCGCTCGATTCCGGTGAGCACGACCGGCAGCAGCCGCACAACCAGGACGAGGTGTACTTCGTGGTGAGCGGCCGGGCCGCGATCACCGTCGGCATGGAGACCACCCAGGTGGCGCGGGGCAGCGTGATCTATGTGCCGGCCGGGGTGGCCCACAAGTTCCACCACATCAGCGAGGACCTGCGGGTGCTGGTGGTGTTCTCGCCTCCGGAGGCCTGAGCCTCCGCAAGCCCGGCTCTCCACCCGAAGCCTGACCCGCGTCTCAGGGTTCCCTAGGGGAACGGTCAGGGGAGGACAAGGGATGCGAGGCCCCCGTTCCGCCCTCGCCCGCCCTAGCATCGAGTGCAGGACATCAGAGATCCGGCACCGGAGTGCCGGACATCGACCGGACCCGGTACGAGCGACGGGCGGAGAGGTACAGGACGAGGACAATGCGAGAGATCTTCGCGGGACTGCCGTGGTGGGTGAAGTGGGTCGCGGTGCCGGTCATCGCCCTGGTCGTGTTCGGCGGGCTGATAGCCACCGTCGTGAGCATCATCGTCGGACTGCTCTTCAAGGTGCTGGTCTTCGTGGCGCTCGTCGGCGGAGTGATCTACGTCGTGCGGAAGTTCACGTCGAGCTCCTCCTCGCGCAGCGACTGGTGAGGTCCTGCTGGGGCGACCGGTGATCGGTAACAGGAATCACCGGTTCCCTCGGGCGGGGGAAGTTTCCCGGACGGGCCGTCCGCGGGTGGTGGCGGGCGGTTAAAGTCCGGAATTCGACGCGGGGACGAACCCCGCGGGCGGCGCACCCCCTCCCCGTGTTCCCCGCACGGGCTGCCCCCTCGCGCTCCGGGAGTGACCCTTGGCCACGGTTGACACCGCACCCGTAGAACCACCCGCACACCCGACGCCGGCCGTCCCGCCCGCCTGGCCGCGCTCCGTGGCGATCCCCGCACAGCTACATCCTGTGGCGACCCCGGCTCAGCTGCGTCCCGTGGCGGCCCCCGAGCAGACGCGCTGCGTGGCGACCCCGGAGCAGCTACGACCGGTGGCGGACGCCTTGCCGCCACGACCGGTGGTGAGCACCCCGCCGCCACGACCCGCAACAGGTACCCCGCTGCCACGACCCGCAACAGACGTCCCGCCGCTACGACCCCTGACAGCCGCCGTGCCGCCACGGCCCATGACAACTCCCGCGCGGTCGCGCCCCGTCGCGGCCCCGCCGCAGCAGCGCTCCGCCGCGACCGTCGCCGAGGCGTCCGATCCGCAGCCGTCCGCCGCCACCCTCATCGGCTCCGTCCAGCGGGCCATGCGCCTGCTGGAGTCCGTCGCCGGGCACGAACACGGCGCCCCCGCCAAGCAGTTGGCCCGTGAGACCGGCCTCGCCCTGCCCACGGCGTATCACCTGCTGCGCACCCTCGTGCACGAGGGATACCTCCGGCGCGACAAGGGGCTGTTCTTCCTCGGGGAGGCAGCCGAGCGGCTGAGCAGCAGCGGGGCGCAGGAGAAACGTCGCAGCACGATCGTCGACGCGCTGGCGCAATGGCGGGATTTGATCGGCGCACCGGTGTACTACGCGATGTACCGCGACGGCGAGATCGAGGTGCTGTGCGTCTCCGACGCCCCCGGCAATCCGGCGGTCGAGGAGTGGGCGGACTTCCGTGAGACGGGGCACGCGCACGCGATCGGCCAGTGTCTGCTGGCCCAGTTGGACGAGGACGTCCGCCGTGACCACCTCGACCGCTACCCCGTGCGGTCCCTCACGCCGTACACGGTGCGTGACGGTCACGCCCTGGTGCGGCGGCTGGACGGGATGCGGCGGACGGAGCTGGTGGTGGAGCGTCAGGAGTACGCGCTGGGGACGGTCTGCGCGGCGATTCCGATCACCCTCGGTGCCACGGCCGCCACGATGGCCATCTCCCTGCCCTCGCATCAGGCTGATCGACTGCCGGGCGCGGCGCGGCAGTTGCAGGCCGAGGTCGGCAGGCTTCTCGGGTCGCTCGCGCTCTCTATCAGTATCTGAAAACTTACTCCTTGTGATCTAACGTGTACGTTCAGCAATATTCCTTCAGTGTCACGGGGATCATTCCCGGCCAGGCGACGGCAGTTGACGGGATAGGCGATGCGCGAGTCCGTACAGGCAGAGGTCATGATGAGCTTCCTCGTTTCCGAGGAGCTCTCCTTCCGTATCCCGGTCGAGCTGGGCTACGAGACGTCCGATCCGTACGCCGTGCGGCTGACCTTCCATTTGCCGGGTGACGCCCCGGTGACCTGGGCCTTCGGTCGCGAGCTGCTGATCGACGGCGTGGGCATGGCGTGCGGGGAGGGCGACGTGCGGATCGAGCCCGTCGACCCCGAGACGCTGGGCGAGGTGCTGATCCGGCTTCAGGTGGGCAGCGACCAAGCGCTGTTCCGCACCGGCGCGGCCCCGCTCGTGGCGTTCCTCGACCGCACCGACCGGCTGGTTCCGCTCGGCCAGGAGGGTGCCCTCGCGGACTTCGACACCCACCTCGACGAGGCGCTGGACCGCATCCTGGCGGAGGAGCAGAGCGCGGGGTGACGTGGTGTGGCGGCGGGGGGTCGGGAAGCTGGCGTAACGCTTCGCCACATACCCTGCGCTGGAGCCGCTGGAGCCGCTGGAGCCGCTGGAGCCGCTGGAGCCGCTGGAGCCGCTGGAGGCACCGTGAGCTCCGAAGGCTCTGCGGGTTTCTGAAGGCCCCGTCTGAGCTTGAAGTCCCGGAGGCCCGGGGATCCGCAGTAACGCTTCTGCGTGGCTCCCTGGGGCGATTCTCGCCGCCCACCGCGGTGTCGGCGGCGCTCAGTGCTTGCGGCGTCGGCCCTTCCCGCCGCGCGCCGCTGCGGGCTTGGCGCTCGGCGCCGTGGCCGCACCTGCCGTAGCCGCACCCGCCGGAACCGCCTCGGGTCCCGGTCGGTCCGCCGAGACGACCAGGGCGGCGAGGGCCGTGGTGACCGGTACCGACGCGACCAGCCCGATCGAACCCACCAGCGTGCGCACGATCTCCTCGGCGACCAACTCGCTGTTGGCGACCGCCCCGACGCTGCTCTGCGCGATGGAGAAGAGCAGGAGCAGCGGCAATGCGGCGCCCGCGTAGGCGAGGACGAGGGTGTTGACGACGGAGGCGATGTGGTCGCGGCCGATGCGGATGCCGGCGCGGTACAGCCCGCGCCAGCCCATCGACGGGTTGGCCTCGTGCAGCTCCCAGACCGCCGAGGTCTGGGTGACCGTCACATCGTCGAGTACACCGAGCGAACCGATGATGACGCCGGCGAGCAGCAGACCGCTCATGTCGATGGACGGGTACAGCCCGTGGATCAGACCCGTGTTGTCGTCCGTGTTGCCGGTCAGCGCGGCCCAGCCGATGAACACCGAGCCCAGGACGCCGATCAGCACCAGCGACATCAGGGTGCCGAGCACCGCCACCGACGTACGGGCCGACAGCCCGTGGCACATGTACAGGGCGATGAGCATGATGGCGCTCGATCCG
Source organism: Streptomyces sp. N50 (assembly GCF_033335955.1). GTDB lineage: Bacteria > Actinomycetota > Actinomycetes > Streptomycetales > Streptomycetaceae > Streptomyces. The sequence continues at coordinate 4,471,697 of NZ_CP137549.1, read as the reverse complement.
ACCACCGCCACGATCAGCGGGTTCGAGCCGTGCAGGATCGCGGGCAGGATGAAGAAGTTCAGGATCATGAAACTGATGGCCAGCGCGATCAACGCCATGACACCGCGCAGCCGGCCTACGACGACGACTGCTAGGGCGAAGATTCCGGCGAGCAGTGCCATCGGGAACTTACGGTTCACATCGGTGACGGAGTACTGCAGATCCCTGGGCGCCGAGGGTTCGTACGCGACCACGACCTTCTCGCCCTGATGCAACTGCCGTGACTGGTCGGGCTGCACGATCTCCGTGAACGTACGGCCCTTGTCCTTGCCGGTGGAGACCGTGACCGTGGCCTTCTTGCAGGTGCCGGCCGCCTCCTGTGCCGCGGAGGAGCCCTCGGCGGTGGAGGTGTCGCCGGTCGAGCCACCGCCCGAGGCGTTCACCGACGCGCAGCTCACGCTGACGACCTTGGTGACCGTCGCCTGCTGTGTCTGCCGGTCGAAGCCGACGCCGGTGCGCTTGTGCGACGGGGCGCCGCCGGGCCAGAGCACCACCATGCCGACCACGACCGCCACCGTGAACGGGATCAGGATCGCCGCGATGACCTTCCGCAGATGCCGGGAGACGGGGGCGGCGGGGCCATGGCTGTGCGAATGACCGTGCCCACCGCCTCCACCGGAACCGTGGCCACCGTCCGCGCCGGAACCGTGCCCGCCGTCCCCACCCGATCCGTGGTCGTGCCCGGAACCGTGGTCGTCGCCAGATCCCTGGTCGTGGCCATGCGGCGGCCCGGTCGGCGGGTACGGGGGCTGCTGTGTCGTGGTCACCGCCCGATCATCGCAAGAACGCCGGAGGCCCACTGTTCACCGCGCCACTTATGACGCTAGCGTGGAGGCACCTTTGCACACGCGGGAGCTCGGAGCACCGGGCTGAGAGGGCGCTGACCTTCGTCTCTGCGATGTTTCACGGGAAACGTCACCTGAATCGAGTGATGTTTCACATGAAACATCGGCTGACGGAAGCCGCTGCGTCGACCGCCGAACCTGTTACCGGGTAATGCCGGCGTAGGGAGTAGGTCTCATGACCAACAAGGACGCACGCACGCCTGCCTCCAGCCAGGACGAACAGCCCACGGAGGCCGGGAAGTCCATCGGCTGGCACAAGGGGTATGTCGCGGGCTCGCGCCCCGATCTGCGGGTGCCGGTCCGTCAGGTGCACCTCACCAACGGGCAGTCCGTGACGCTGTACGACACCTCCGGCCCGTACACCGATCCGCTCGTCGACACCGATGTCCGCAGGGGGCTGGCGCCGCTGCGGGAGAACTGGATCATCGCCCGCGGCGACACCGAGGAGTACGCGGGCCGTCCCGTCCGCCCCGAGGACGACGGGATCAAGCACACCTCACCGCGCGGCGGACTGCGCAACCTGGACGCGGTGTTCCCCGGCCGCCCGCGTCAGCCGCGCCGGGGCCGTGACGATACGGCGGTCACGCAACTCGCCTACGCGCGGCGGGGTGAGATCACGCCCGAGATGGAGTTCGTGGCCGTACGGGAGAACGTCGAGGCCGAGGTCGTCCGGGAGGAGATCGCGGCCGGGCGGGCGGTGTTGCCGGCCAACGTGAACCATCCCGAGATCGAGCCGATGATCATCGGCAAGCGGTTCCTGGTGAAGGTCAACGCCAACATCGGCAATTCCGCGGTCACTTCCTCCATCGAGGAGGAGGTCGAGAAGATGACCTGGGCGACGCGCTGGGGCGCCGACACGGTCATGGACCTGTCCACCGGCCGCAATATCCACACCACCCGCGAGTGGGTGCTGCGCAACTCCCCCGTCCCCATCGGCACGGTGCCGCTCTACCAGGCGCTCGAGAAGGTCGACGGCCGCGCCGAGGAGCTGACCTGGGAGATCTACAAGGACACGGTCGTCGAACAGGCCGAACAGGGCGTGGACTACATGACCGTCCACGCGGGCGTGCGGCTGCCGTTCGTACCGCTGACGGCGAACCGCAAGACGGGCATCGTCTCGCGCGGCGGCTCGATCATGGCGGCCTGGTGCCTCGCACACCACAAGGAATCGTTCCTCTACGAGAACTTCGAGGAACTGTGCGAGATCCTCGCCGCCTACGACGTCACCTACTCGCTCGGCGACGGCCTGCGGCCCGGTTCGATCGCGGACGCCAACGACGAGGCGCAGTTCGCGGAATTGCGGACGCTCGGGGAACTCAACACGATCGCGAAGCGTTTCAACGTACAGACCATGATCGAGGGCCCGGGACATGTCCCGATGCACAAGATCAAGGAGAACATCGACCTTCAGCAGGAGATCTGTGATGAAGCTCCGTTCTATACGCTCGGCCCGCTGACGACGGACGTCGCGCCGGCGTACGACCACATCACCTCCGGCATCGGTGCCGCGATGATCGCCTGGTGGGGCACGGCCATGCTCTGCTATGTCACGCCCAAGGAGCACTTGGGCCTGCCCAATCGTGACGACGTCAAGACCGGCGTCATCACCTACAAGATCGCCGCCCACGCAGCCGACCTCGCCAAGGGGCACCCAGGTGCACAGGAGTGGGACGACGCGCTGTCCGACGCCCGCTTCGAGTTCCGCTGGGAGGACCAGTTCAACCTGGCCCTCGACCCGGACACGGCACGGGAGTTCCACGACGAGACGCTTCCGGCCGAGCCGGCCAAGACCGCTCACTTCTGCTCGATGTGCGGGCCGAAGTTCTGCTCGATGAAGATCTCCCAGGACATCCGCCGTGAGCACGGCGGAAGCCGGGAGGAGATCGAGGTCGGGATGGAGCAGAAGTCGAAGGAGTTCGCCGCGGCGGGCAACCGGGTGTATCTGCCGATCGCCGACTGACGACGACCGGCCCGGTTCTCGGTCAGCTCCCGGTCAGTCGGTGGCGGGCTTCTCGCACAGGGCGTGGTCGACGAGGGTGCCCGTCGCGCGGTTCAGGGCGGCCAGGTCGGGCTGCGCGGTGGTGGTCGTGATGAAGACCGTCACCGCGCGTCTGCCGTCCGCGCTCACCGCGGGGCGGGTGTTGACGCCCGCGCCGTCGCCCTCGTGCGTGTAGTAGAAACCGCCGCAGGTCAGCGGGATCTTGCGGAGGCCGAGGCCGTAGGTGCCCTCGGGCATCTCGGCCACGTCCTCCGGGTCGTCGGTGCGCTGGACGGTCTGCCGCATCTCGCGCCACTGCGCGGCGGGGAGCAGCCTGCCGTCGGCCAGGGCGCGGAAGAAGGTGTTCAGGTCGGCGGTGGTGCTCACCACACCGGAGTCGGCGGTGTGCTGGTAGCTGTGCTCGGTGACGTCGAGGCGCTTGCCGTCGGCGGTCGTCAGATACGCGTTCACATGCGGGTCGGGAAGGAACGGGTCGAGCCCGGGAATGGAGGTGTTCCGCAGTCCGAGTTTCGCGATGATCCGGTGCGCGACCAGGTCCTGCCAGCTCGCGCCGCCGGCCTTCTCGGCGATCATCCCGGCCAGCAGGTAGTTGGTGTTGGAGTACGCCCAGCGGGTGGGCCCGCCCGGCTGGGGGACGAACACCGGCCGGTGCTTCATCGCCACCGCGACCAGGTCGGCCGTGGGGGTGGTGTTGTAGCGGTTCTCGTCGAAGTGGTTGATCAGCTGGTCCTGGATCTCCGGGTCGTCGATGTAGTCGTACAGGCCGCTGGTCTGGCGGAGCAGGTCGCGGACGGTGATGCGGCTGCCGTTGTTGCCGTTGCCCGAGACGACCCCCGGCAGCCAGTGTTCGACGGTGTCGTCGAGCGACAGGCGCTTCTCCGCGACGAGTTGGAGAACGACGGTCGCCACGAAGGTCTTCGTCGTGCTGGCCACGCGGAAGTGGGAGTTCCAGGGGATCGGGGCCGTGGAGTCGGCCGTGCGGGTGCCGATGCGGGCCATGAGCGGCGGGCTGTTCGGCTCGTCGACCCTGGCCAGGACGTTCACGTCGCCGCCGGCGGCCTTCCGTACGGCTGCGAGGTCCTGGCGGAGGGTGTGCTCGGTGTAGGACGACGGTCTCGGCGCCGGGTGTCCGGCGGTGGCGGCGGTCGCGGCCAGGGGTGAGCCCAGGGCGAGGAGTGCTGCTGCCAGCGCGGCGGCGCCGGCTTTCTTCGACGACGGCATCTGCATGGTCGTATCCCCCGGTGTTCTGGTTCCTGGTCGGTGACGATCACCAGCCAACCGGATCCGCCGGCGTGAGGGGATGGGACTGTCCTCCGGATGAGGGGTGCACCTGGCCCCCGTACGAACTACGGGTTCACCCCCGTTGATCGGATCTGTTCGAGGGGGTTGAGTTGTTTCGCAGCAGTGTTGTCGCGAGTTGGGGGACTGGGGGATGGGGACCGTGATTCTTCTGCAGGTGACGGACGAGGCGCAGTCGTTGGCGTGGGACGGCGATGATCTGGTGGACGTCGTGGGTGGTCGGCGGTGGGGGCCTGACGGGGTGGAGCGGCAGGTTGCGGACGATCATGGGTATTCCTTCGACCGGAGCGTCAGCTCTCCGTCCGGCCGCTTCACCGTGGTCTACGACGAGCGGGGCACCGGGGCACTGCTGCTGGAGGGCGATCGGCCGGTCCGTGAGCTGGAGCGCAATGACGACTACGCCGAGGCGTTCGACTATCCGGTCGCCCTCGGGGTGCTGCCGGACGGCCGTGAGGTGCTGGTGCACTGCCCGGACCAGTACGACCTCCTGGAGATCGAGGACGCGGAATCGGGAGAACGGCTCACGGTCGGCGACCGTACGCAGAACGACGTCCTCCACTCGCGGCTGGCGGTGTCTCCGGGCGGGACTCATCTGCTGTCGGCGGGCTGGTTGTGGCATCCGTACGGGATCGCCGAAGTCTTCGACCTGGAACGGGCGTTGAGGGATCCCGCTGTGCTCGACGGCCGTGGTGTGCCGTCCTTCAACCCGGGCAACAGCTCCGAGGTGATCTCGGCCTGCTGGCTCGACGGTGACCGGGTGGCGGTGGCGACCGGGGAGGAGTTCGTCGACGAGGAGGACAGTGCGGAGACCGAAGGCCTGGGCAGACGGCAGTTGGGTGTGTGGTCGCTCTCCGAGAAGCGGTGGGTCCATCGCAACAGGGTCGACTTCCACATCGGCACGCTGATCCCGCGGGGTGACACGGCCGTCTCGCTGTACGGGCATCCCCGGCTGATCGACGTCACGACGGGGGCGTCGGTGGCGGAGTGGCCGGCTGTGGAAGTGCCATGCCGGGAAGGCAGTTATGGGGTGACGCACATCCCGACGCCCGTCGCGGCCCTGCATCCGGACGGCAGGCGGCTGGCTGTCGCGCAGGCGGAGAGCATCGCGGTCGTCGATCTTCCTGAGGAGGCGTCCTGAGAAAGTCCTGGCAGGGCTTCCCGACCGGGCTTCCCGACCGGGCGTTCTGAGGAGGCTCGTTGTTCGACGAGCGCAGCACTCGGCCGCCCCTGTGACCCGGGCGGCCGGTCACCCGGTGACCGGGGTGTTCGGCTTGCGCTCCCCTGGGTGGGGGCGCAAGCCGAGGGGCTAGTCCGGCTGGTGGTCGGGCCCCCCGAAGTCCGGGCTGCTGAAGTCCGGGCTGGAGAAGCTCGGGCGGTGACCCGGCTCCGGGCCGTCGTCGGGGCTGGAGAAGCCGGGACGGTCGTAGCCGAGGTGCGGCATGCGACTCGGGGCCGTGGGTGTCGTACGGCGGAGGGTCGCCGTGCCCGGCGCCGCGAGCGCCTCCTGGAGGAACGGCAGGATGCCGCGTTCCAGGAGGGCGTCGTGCCAGGCCTCCCTGGCGCGGGCCACTTCGCCGCCCGACTCGCCGTAGGGGCCGGTGTCGGGTGAGGGCCTGTTGCGCAGGGCGGTGAGCAGCAGGCCGACGATGGCGACGAGGATCGCCGCGGCGGTCATGGCGCCGAACACCCAGCCGGCGGTGAGCATGGTCTTGGCGAACGCCGGTTCGGGGCTGAGCATCTTGAGGATGTAGCCCACGAGCAGGAATATCGCCGCGGCCGTGCCGGCCAGGACGGGGGTGAGGACGGCGGCTACGGCGATGGCGCCCGCACCCTCGGCCGCCTCCCCCAGGGTGGTGGCGAGCCCCATCGCGCCCACGCCGCCCGGCTCCGCGGAGTCGGTCTCGTGGACGGCCGACGGGGTGGACGACGCCGGCTGGCGCAGTTCCTCGCGGACCTTCACGTAGTGCTGGTACTCGGTCGCCGCGGCCGCCGTGATGAGCGCGGTGGCGTTCAGCGCCATGGTGCGCAGCTGTTCGGGGTTGAGCCGCTTGCCGACAGCGGCCAGTTCCGGGCGGGTAGGGGCGGAGCGCAGCGCCTCGTCGAGGATCCGCTCGTACTCCTGGCGGTCCTCGCTGTGCAGGTGCTGCGGAACGCTGTTCATGTGCATCCCCCGATGCTCCGTAGGGCTTGGGGCTCGCATGCCAACGAGCCGTCGGGCAGAAACGGAGGGGAGCCTGCTACGGATAAGCCGATGGTAGAGCGGCGACGGCACACGGTGACAGGGGGTTTCCGGAAATTGGCCCCTGGCCAGCGCTGTCGTCCGCCGGTCCTCCGGAGGGGACGCCTGCCCGATAAACGCTCAGATATCCAGGGGCAGTTGCTGGACCAGCAGTTTTCCGGCCATGGTCACTCCGCCGTCCATCGCGATGGCGAGTCCCTCGGCGTAGACGTGCGGTCCCTCGACCACGGGACCGGCGCTGTCCTCGCCGTCCTCGGAGCCCACGTCGCCCAGGAGATACGGGATCGGGCTGTGGCCGTGCACGATCCGGGTGCCGCCGTACATGTCGAGCAGGGAGCGGACGTGGTCGGCGCCGCCCTCGTCGCGGAAGGAGAAGCGCTTGGTGAACTTGCGGAACACGTCCCAGACCTCGTCCGCGTCGTTGCGCGTGAGGGTCTCGCGGACGTTGTCGTTGACGGCCTCGATCGAGTCGCCGTAGTCGAGGTAGGCGGTGGTGTCGGAGTGGACGAGCAGGTGGCCGTCGACCTGCTCCATGGCGTCCAGGCGGGACATCCACTGCAGGTGGACGTCCTGGAGGCGGTCCATGTCGGTCTTCTGGCCACCGTTGAGCAGCCAGGCCGCCTGGAAGGTGGCGGTGCCCGCGCCGGAGTTGACGGGGGTGTCGCCGAACCGCTTCGCGCCGAGCAGCAGCAGCTCGTGATTGCCCATCAGGGCCTTGCAGTAGCCGCCGGCAGCGGCGGCCTCGGCGGACAGCCGCATGACGAGGTCGATCACGCCGATGCCGTCGGGGCCGCGGTCGGTGAAGTCGCCGAGGAACCAGAGCCGGGCGGTGCCGGCGCACCAGCTGCCGGCCGCGTCGATCAGGCCCTTCTCCCGCAGGGCGGCCACCAGTTCGTCCAGATAGCCGTGTACATCCCCTACGACGAACAGCGGACCGGGGCCCTCCGTCTGCTGCGGGACGGCCGCCGACGCCGGGTCCACCGCGACCTGAACCGTGTCACCCCGACGGATGACGGGCAGATCGCGCTGAGTGGGCGTGTAGCCCTCCGGATAGACCTCGTCGAAGGCCTCGTCAAAGGCCTCCTCGTCGGGTCGTACGGCCTCGCCGGGCTGCGCGCTGTCGGCGTACGGACCGGTCTCGTGGACATACGCCGGTACCCGGAAGTCGCGCAACGTCGCCGTGCGCTCCGTCTCGGGTCCCTGACCGGCCCCCTGAGTCATCGACCCCTCCACCATCACGCCGCGTCTGCACCGCGTCGGACTGCCTGGTCGCAGCGGCCCGCGGTGTCGTGGGCCCATCATAGGAATGCGGATCGCGCCATGTGATGACCCAGGGGTGCTGAATCGGACCAGGACTCCGGTCCACCGCGGCTTTCGCCCCGATTGGGCAGGGGTTCGGCTGTTGGCCGTCTGCTTGACGGGGGTTGGCCGGGGGTTGGTTCACGCCGTTGAGGCGGCTGGAAATCGCCGGTGGGGGTCGCTTGCGGTGGGGTGCGTGGGGTGCGTGGGGTGTGTGGTCGGGGGTGGTGCGGGTTGGCTGGGTGAGGCGGTGTTCGCCCGCAGCGCGGTTGGTTGGTGGGTGGGTCGGGGTCGTGGCGGTACGGCGAGCCCGCCGCCTTCGGTGCCCTTCGGTGCCCTTCGGTGCCCTTCGGTGCCCTTCGGTTGATCACCACGGCTGGACGGGTTGGTGCCGGGTACGCGGCGGGCTGCGCCGCACCGCCACGACCCGCTCCCGTCTCGTCGGCGGCTGCGGGCTCGTGGGGGCTCTGCGGGCCTCACCGCCCGCCCTGCTGGCCTCGGCGCGGGGTGGGCGGTGGGACCGGCGCCGTTCGGCCTGCCACGGGCGCTTGAGGGGGGCCTGTACGGCCCCGGGCCCAGGGGAGTCACGGGAGTCACCAGTACCGCTCCGGCCATCCTCATGGCGCCTGGCAGCGCCGTCCCGGCCCTGCTCGGGGCGCCCGGTGGGCCTACTACGGGCGCTGCCTCGGGTGAACGGGATGGCGGGTGGGAGTCCCGGCCCCGTTCCGCTCGCGACGGCGCCCGAAGGGAGTCTCGATGACGGGCGCCCTGCGGCACTTGACGGAAGCGTCGGCACTGAGCCCCATGGGCACCCGGAGCAAGCCCGGCTTCCGCTTCCGTACAACCACCGCACCCTGTGGAAGTCCGGGCGCCGCCCCGACCGCCACCCGGCCCCGAGCCCGCCTGGTACCGCGTCCCCCGCCACAGTGCCCGGAGCGGACCTGGCCGTACCGACTTCCGTCCGACTACGGCCCCCGATGGAACCCCGGACACCCTCACCCGGCACCCCTGCCCGAGCCCCACACCCACCCGGACGGCACCGCCCCATCCCCCCGGGACCCGACGGAACTCCGGACACCCCGCATCCCTCACCCCGCCCAACCCCACCCCCGCCGGTACGGCACCGACACCGGCGCCGGCACCGACCCTGCCCCCGGAGGCACCCCCGCCCCTACTTCCCCTCAGGCGACCGAGGCGGACTGACCGTTGTCCTCGGTGGACGCCGCTGGGACGACGTCCGCACGATCAGTTCCGTCGGTATCACCTGCTCGATCGGCAGGTCGGATTCGACCCCCTCGATGGCATCGATGAGGAGTTGCACCACCGCCGTACCGATCCGCCGCGGCTTCAGGGACAGCGTGGTGACCGGCGGCTCGGTGTTCGCGTACACCGTGGACTCGCTGCAGCACACGAGCAGCAGGTCCTCGGGCACCCGCATGCCGTAGCGTCGCGCCGCCGCGAGCAGATCCGTGCCGTTGGGGTCGAACAGGCCGTAGACCGCGTCGGGCCGGTCGGGCCGGGCGAGCAGCCGGTCGGCGGCGACGGCCCCCGCGCACGGATCGTGCGCCGGATACGACTCGTACACCGGATCCTGGCCCACCCGCTCGCACCAACGCAGGTATGCGGTGGTCGAGAGGTGTGTGTATGTGTCCGTGCTCGTGCCCGTGAGCAGGCCGATGCGGCGGGCGCCGGCGTCGGCCAGGTGGTCCAGGATGCCCAGGACCGCGGCCTCGTGATCGTTGTCGACCCAGGCGGTCACCGGGAGCGAGCCGGCCGGGCGGCCGTCGGAGACGACCGGTAAGCCCTGCCGGACGAGCTCGCTGACCACCGGGTCCTGGTCGGACGGGTCGATGACGACCGTGCCGTCCAGGGCGACGTTCGACCACACGTCGTGGCGCGAGGTCGCGGGGAGGATCACGAGGGCGTAGCCGCGGGCGAGCGCGGCCGAGGTGGCGGCTCGCGCCATCTCGGCGAAGTACGCGAACTCGGTGAAGGTGAAAGGTTCATCCCCGTACGTCGTCACGGTCAGGCCGATGAGGCCCGACTTGCCGGTACGGAGTGTGCGAGCCGCCGCTGAGGGCCGATAGCCCAGCCGGTCGGCGACTTCGCGGACATGGCGTCGGGTGGCGTCCGGGAGCCGGCCCTTGCCGTTGAGGGCGTCGGAGACGGTCGTGATGGAGACTCCGGCCGCGGCGGCCACGTCTCTGATTCCCGCCCGGCCCGGCCGGCTTCCTCGACGAGAGGTTTCCGCGCGGCTCACCTGGTGCTTCCCTGCTGCTGTCATGGCGAGCCGATAGTAGGGCTCATGCGGTGGGGTAGTGCGGACGCATATGCACGCGTTGACAGGCACGTTTCTGCAAGGTCAAAAGCCGTCAACTGCCTTAGAAACAAAGTCAGTTAAACGATGCGATGGCATTACGTGACTTGTCGGCGCGCATGGGCCTGCCAAGACCCCCATGTTTCGAAGAGGTCTCAACTCACCTGCACGAGGGATGCGCGCCACGGCGCGAGCTACCGGCGCATAGATATATGTACAGCGCGCCCCCGGTTCGTGCGCCTTAGTGTCGTGTTGCCCCTGATGTGGATGTGACGCGTGGGGCGAGCCGACGGCGACCTGGCAGACGCCTGGAGGCTGCTCGCGCGGGCACCCGAGGTCGCTCGCCAGCGCGCCCGACGTCGCCCGCCCGCGCCGGACCTGTACGCCCGGGCGGCTAATCCTCATAAGGTGAGCAGTATTGATAGCCGGTGGTGCCGGTGGTGGTCACAAGGAGGACTGCGGTGAGCGAGACGAGCCCGAAGCTGCGCGCCGAGCTGGAGGGTATCCCCACCTACAAGCCGGGCAGGCCCGCCTCGGCGGACGGTCCGGTGGCCTACAAGCTGTCCTCCAACGAGAACCCGTACCCCCCGCTCCCCGGTGTGATGGAGAGCGTCACCGCGGCCGCCCAGAACTTCAACCGGTACCCCGACATGGCGTGCACCGGCCTGATGAACGAGCTGGCGGAACGGTTCGGCGTCCCCGTCTCCCACCTGGCCACCGGCACCGGCTCGGTCGGCGTCGCCCAGCAGCTCATCCAGGCGACAGCCGGCCCCGGCGACGAGGTCATGTACGCCTGGCGCTCCTTCGAGGCGTACCCGATCATCACGCGGGTCAGCGGCGCCACGCCGGTACAGGTGCCGTTGACCTCCGGCGACGTGCACGACCTCGACGCGATGGCCGACGCCATCACCGACCGCACCCGGCTGATCTTCGTCTGCAACCCCAACAACCCGACCGGTACGGTCGTCCGCCGGGCCGAGCTGGAGCGCTTCCTGGACCGGGTGCCCGGCGATGTGCTCGTCGTCCTGGACGAGGCGTATCGGGAGTTCATCCGGGATCTCGACGTGCCGGACGGTGTCCAGCTCTACCGCGACCGGCCGAACGTCTGCGTCCTGCGCACCTTCTCCAAGGCCTACGGCCTCGCCGGGCTGCGGGTCGGTTTCGCGATCGCCCACGAGCCGGTCGCGGCGGCGCTGCGCAAGACGGCCGTGCCCTTCGGCGTGAGCCAGCTCGCGCAGGACGCGGCGATCGCCTCGCTGCGCGCCGAGGACGAACTGCTCGGCCGCGTCGGCTCGTTGGTCGGCGAGCGCACCCGCGTGGCCGACGCGCTGCGCGCCCAGGGCTGGACGGTCCCGGAGACCCAGGCCAACTTCGTGTGGCTGCGGCTGGGGGAGCGCACGCTCGACTTCGCGGCGGCCTGCGAGCAACACGGTGTGGTGGTCCGGCCGTTCGCGGGCGAGGGTGTGCGGATCACGATCGGGGAGACCGAGGCCAACGACATCTTCCTGAAGGTGGCGGAGGGCTTCCGCAAGGAGCTCTAGCCGTCGCTGGCGGTGTCGTTGGTCACGCCTGCCGATGTGAGGGTTCGTAACGAGTGACGTCAGGGGGGTTGCCAATCGGGGACCCCCCTTCGTAATGGGCCTCCGAACGGGACCCCCCTTCCGCTGCCGAAAATCCGTACGTCATAATAGCTTGTGAATGTGAACGCGTTCACAAGCGTGTCCCGGTTCGTCCCATGATGTGTGCGACAAAAGGGGCAAACTGCCGCTGTACCACGGCGACGTAAGGAGACTGACGACGTGGAATTGGCTCTGGCGCCGGAGACACTGGCGCGATGGCAGTTCGGCATCACCACCGTCTACCACTTCCTGTTCGTCCCCCTGACGATCTCGCTCGCCGCTCTCACGGCCGGGCTGCAGACCGCGTGGGTGCGCACGGAGAAGGAGAAGTACCTCAGGGCCACCAAGTTCTGGGGCAAGCTCTTCCTGATCAACATCGCCATGGGCGTCGTCACGGGCATCGTGCAGGAGTTCCAGTTCGGCATGAACTGGTCCGCCTACTCGCGGTTCGTCGGTGACATCTTCGGTGCCCCGCTCGCCTTCGAGGCGCTGATCGCGTTCTTCTTCGAGTCCACCTTCATCGGGCTGTGGATCTTCGGCTGGGACAAGCTGCCCAAGCGGATCCACCTGGCCTGCATCTGGATGGTCTCGATCGGCACGATCCTGTCGGCGTACTTCATCCTCGCGGCCAACTCGTGGATGCAGCACCCCGTCGGCTACCGGATCAACAAGGCCAAGGGCCGTGCCGAACTCACCGACTTCTGGCACGTGCTGACCCAGAACACCGCCCTCGCGCAGGCCTTCCACACGCTCTCCGCGTCGTTCCTGACCGGCGGCGCGTTCATGGTCGGCATCGCGGCCTTTCATCTGTTCCGCAAGAAGCACATCGCGGTGATGAAGAGCTCGCTGCGGCTGGGCCTGGTCACCGTCGCCATCGCCGGCCTGCTCACCGCCGTCAGCGGCGACACCCTCGGCAAGGTCATGTTCAAGCAGCAGCCCATGAAGATGGCCGCCGCCGAAGCCCTGTGGGACGGCCAGAACTCCGCGCCGTTCTCGATCTTCGCCTACGGCGACGTCAGCAAGGGCCACAACTCCGTCGAGCTGTCGATCCCCGGGATACTGTCCTTCCTCGCCGACGACGACTTCAACTCGTACGTCCCCGGCATCAACGACACCAACAAGGCCGAGCAGGCCAAGTACGGTCCCGGCGACTACCGGCCCATCATCCCCGTCACCTTCTGGGCGTTCCGCTGGATGATCGGCTTCGGCATGGCGTCCTTCGCCATCGGCCTGGCCGGACTCTGGCTGACCCGCAAGAAGTTCATGCTGCCGCAGCATCTGCGGGTCGCCGAGGACGAAGTGCCGAACATCGTCCTCTTCAAGAAGAAGGCCCTCGGCCCGAAGCTCACCAAGCTCTACTGGCTCGTGTCGATCTGGACCCTCGGCTTCCCGCTGATCGCCAACTCCTGGGGCTGGATCTTCACCGAGATGGGCCGCCAGCCCTGGGTCGTCTACGGCCTCTTCCAGACCCGTGACGCCGTCTCCCCCAGCGTCTCGCAGGGCGAGGTCCTCACCTCGATGATCGTCTTCACCTCGCTCTACGCGATCCTCGCCGTCATCGAGGTCAAGCTGCTCGCGAAGTACGTCAAGGCCGGCCCGCCCGAACTCACCGAGGCCGACCTCAACCCGCCCACGAAGATCGGCGGCGACTCCCAGGACGCCGACAAGCCGATGGCCTTCTCGTACTAGGCCGAGGGAGCTGCAACTGTCATGGAACTGCACGACGTCTGGTTCGTCCTCATCGCCGTCCTGTGGACCGGCTACTTCTTCCTGGAGGGCTTCGACTTCGGGGTCGGCATCCTCACCAAGCTGCTCGCCCGGAACCGCACCGAGAAGCGGGTGCTGATCAACACGATCGGCCCGGTCTGGGACGGCAACGAGGTCTGGCTGCTCACCGCTGGCGGCGCGACCTTCGCCGCCTTCCCCGAGTGGTACGCCACCCTCTTCTCCGGCTTCTACCTCGCCCTGCTGATCATCCTGGTCTGCCTGATCGTCCGGGGCGTCGCCTTCGAGTACCGGGCCAAGCGGCCCGAGGAGAACTGGCAGCGCAACTGGGAGACGGCGATCTTCTGGACCTCGATTCTCCCCGCGTTCCTGTGGGGCGTGGCCTTCGGCAACATCGTCCGGGGCGTGAAGATCGACAAGAACTTCGAGTACGCCGGTAACTTCTGGGACCTGCTCAACCCGTACGCCATCCTCGGCGGCCTGGTCACGCTGACGCTCTTCACCTTCCACGGCGCGGTGTTCACGGCCCTCAAGACCGTCGGGGACATCCGGACCCGGGCGCGGAAGCTGGCCCTTCAAGTCGGGCTCGTCACCGCCCTCTTGGCGTTGGCCTTCCTGATCTGGACCCAGGTCGACAGCGGCGACGGCAAGAGTCTGGTCGCGCTGATCGTGGCCGTCGTCGCGCTCGTCGCGGCGCTGGGGGCGATCCAAGTCGGGCGTGAGGGCTGGTCGTTCGCGTTCTCCGGCCTCACCATCGTGGCGGCCGTGGCGATGCTCTTCCTGTCGCTCTTCCCGAACGTCATGCCGTCCTCGCTCAACCCGGACTGGAGTCTCACGGTCACCAACGCCTCGTCGAGCCCGTACACCCTGAAGATCATGACCTGGTGCGCGGGGATCGCCACACCGATCGTGCTGCTCTACCAGAGCTGGACCTACTGGGTGTTCCGCAAGCGGATCGGCACGCAGCACATCGCCGAAGCCGCGCACTGAGTCCACGCGCCACAGTCCGACTTGGGGCATGTTTCACGTGAAACATGCCCCATTGGGACCCACTGGGAAGCCGGGACCTCCTGAGAAGAGGGTGTGTTTCACGTGAAACCGATCGACCCACGTCTGCTCCGCTACGCCCGCGCCACCCGCCTCTTCCTGATGGCGGTCGTCGGTCTGGGTGCTGTCGGCGCGTTGCTGGTCATCGCCCAGGCGATGCTCATCGCCGAGGTCGTGGTCGGTGCCTTCCAGCACCGGATGTCCGTCGGTGAACTCGGCACTCCCCTACTGCTGTTGGTGGCGGTCGCCGTCGGCCGCGCCCTCGTCTCCTGGCTCACCGAACTCGCCGCCCACCGCGCCAGCGCCGCCGTGAAGTCGGAGCTACGGCGACGGCTGCTGGAGCGTTCCGTGGAGCTGGGCCCCGGCTGGCTGAGCGGGCAGCGGACCGGTTCGCTGGTCGCCCTCGCCACCCGGGGCGTCGACGCCCTCGACGACTACTTCTCGCGCTACCTCCCGCAGTTGGGCCTCGCGATCGTCGTCCCGGTGGCGGTGCTGGCCCGGATCGTCACCGAGGACTGGGTGTCGGCGGCGATCATCGTCGGCACGCTGCCGCTCATCCCGCTCTTCATGGTGATGATCGGCTGGGCCACGCAGTCCCGGATGGACCGGCAGTGGCAATTGCTGTCGCGGCTCTCCGGGCACTTCCTGGACGTTGTCGCCGGACTGCCCACCCTGAAGGTGTTCGGGCGGGCCAAGGCACAGGCCGACTCGATCCGCCGCATCACCGGCGAGTACCGCCAGGCGACCATGCGGACCCTGCGGATCGCCTTCGTCTCCTCCTTCGCCCTGGAACTCCTCGCCACCCTCTCCGTGGCCCTGGTCGCCGTGACGATCGGCATGCGCCTCGTCCACGGCGACATGGACCTGTACATCGGTCTCGTCGTCCTCGTCCTGGCGCCGGAGGCCTATCTGCCGCTGCGTCAGGTGGGCGCGCAGTACCACGCGGCCGCGGAGGGCCTTGCCGCCGCCGAGGAGATCTTCTCGGTACTGGAGACACCGGTACGGGCCTCCGGCACCACCGAAGTGCCGTCGGACGCCCTGGCCTTCGAGGGTGTGACGGTCCGTTATCCCGGGCGGTCGACGGACGCCGTGTCGGACGCGTCCTTCGCCGTGGACCCCGGAGAGACGGTCGCCCTCGTCGGCCCGAGCGGCTCGGGCAAGTCCACTTTGCTGAACGCCCTGTTGGGGTTCGTGCGGCCCACCGAGGGCCGGGTGCGTGTCGGGGGAGTCGATCTCGCTGACGTGGACCTGGAGCGGTGGCGGTCGCGGATCGCCTGGGTGCCGCAACGCCCGCAGCTCTACGCCGGAACGATCGCCGAGAACGTCCGGCTCGCCCGCCCCGACGCCGACGACACCGCCGTACGGCGGGCGTTGGCCGATGCCGGTGCCCTGGACTTCGTGGACGCGCTGCCCGAGGGCATCGGGAGTGTGCTCGGCGAGGACGGGGCCGGGCTGTCCGCCGGGCAGCGGCAGCGGCTCGCGCTTGCCCGGGCCTTCCTCGCCGACCGGCCGGTGCTGCTCCTCGACGAACCGACCGCCGCGCTGGACGGAGCGACCGAGGCCGAAGTGGTCGAGGCGGTACGGCGGTTGGCGGTCGGCCGCACGGTCCTGCTCGTGGTGCACCGGCCGGCCCTGCTGGCGGTGGCCGACCGGGTGGTGCGGGTGACGGAGGGCGTGGCCGCGGTGCGCGCGGAAGCCGGGCCGGTGACCCCCGAGACACGGACTGCCCAGGAAATCCAGGTGAGTTCCGGTGCCGCCGACGAACCCGAGACACGGATCGCGTCGCACACAGGTGGTGTCCTCGCCCGGGTCCGTGGCATGTCCGGTGCCCGGCGTGGGCGGCTCGTCCTGGCGCTGCTGCTCGGAAGTCTCGCTCTGGGCAGTGCTGTCGGTCTCATGGGGACCTCGGGGTGGCTGATCTCGCGGGCCTCGCAGCAGCCGCCCGTGCTGTATCTGATGGTGGCCGTGACGGCGACCCGGACCTTCGGGATCGGGCGGGCCGTGTTCCGGTACGCGGAGCGGCTCGTGTCGCACGACGCGGTGCTGCGGATGCTGGCCGACACCCGGGTCGCCGTCTACCGGCGCCTTGAGCGGCTGGCGCCCGCCGGGCTGCGCGACACCCGGCGCGGCGATCTGCTGTCCCGGCTCGTCGCCGACGTGGACGCGCTCCAGGACTACTGGCTGCGCTGGCTGCTGCCGGCCGGGGTCGCGACCGCCGTATCCGCGGCGACGGTCGGCTTCACGGCCTGGCTGCTCCCCGAGGCCGGTGCCGTCCTCGCGGTCGGCCTCCTCGCGGCCGGCGTCGGCGTCCCCCTCGTCACCGGCGCCGTGGCCCGCCGTGCGGAACGCAGGCTGGCCCCCGCCCGCGGGGTACTCGCCACCCGCGTGACCGAACTGCTGACCGGCACCGCGGAGTTGACGGTCGCCGGCGCGCTGCCCGCCCGTACGGTGCAGGCCAGGCGTGCCGATGGGGACCTCACCCGGATCGCCTCCCGCGCCGCCACCGCCACCGCCCTCGGCGACGGCCTCACCGCGCTGATCTCGGGCGTGACCGTCGCCGCCACCGCACTCGTCGCCGCCCAGGCCGTCGCGGCGGGACGGCTCAGCGGCGTGTTGACGGCGGTCGTCGTCCTCACCCCGCTCGCCGCCTTCGAGGCCGTCCTCGGACTGCCCCTCGCCGTGCAGTACCGGCAGCGGGTCCGCAAGAGCGCCGAGCGTGTGTACGAAGTGCTGGACGCCCCGAGCCCGTACGGGAACCGGAGCGGCCCCGGCAGGCGCCCGCGACACCCTTCCCGCTCGTCGTCCAGGGACTGGCCGCCCGCCACACCGGGCAGGACCGGGACGCGCTCGCCGGGCTCGACCTGACGTTGGAGAAGGGGCGCCGGGTCGCCGTCGTCGGCACCTCCGGGTCCGGCAAGACGACGCTGGCGCAGGTGCTGCTGCGCTTCCTGGACGCGGACGCGGGTTCGTACACGCTGGCCGGTGTGGACGCGTACGCCCTGGACGGTGACGACGTACGACGGCTCGTCGGGCTGTGTGCGCAGGACGCGCACCTCTTCGACAGCTCGGTGCGCGAGAACCTGCTGCTCGCGAGGAAGGACGCGACCGAGGACGAACTGCGGGCCGCGCTGGAGCGGGCCCGGCTGCTCGACTGGGCCGACGGGCTGCCCGACGGCCTCGACACGCTCGTCGGTGAGCACGGGGCGCGGCTGTCCGGAGGGCAGCGGCAGCGGCTGGCGCTCGCCCGCGCGCTGCTCGCCGACTTCCCGGTCCTCGTGCTCGACGAGCCCGCCGAACACCTGGACCTCGCGACCGCCGACGCGCTCACCGCCGATCTGCTGGCCGCCACGGAAGGCCGTACGACACTGCTCATCACGCACCGGCTCGCGGGTCTGGATGACGTGGACGAGGTGATCGTGCTGGACGAGGGGCGGGTGGTGCAGCGGGGTCCGTTCGCCGGACTGGCGTCGGTGGAGGGGCCGTTGCGGGGGATGGCGGAGCGGGAGGCGGAGTCGGAGCTGCTGGTGGCGGCCGGTTAGGGGGTCGGGTGGCTGAGCCGCTCGACTTTCCGTGACAAAGAGGACTAATTAGGCTCGGGGTATGTCAGCCGCCGCGCGCCCCGGTCCCCCGTCGTCCGCCCCGGGACTGTCGGCCGAACTGGCCGCCCGCGTCCCGCAGTTGCTGGAGGCCATGCGGTCCGTGGGGAGCGGGCTCGAACTGCACTCCACGCTGGAGCGGATCTGCGAGGCGGCGGCCACGCTGACGGACGCCCGGTACGCGGGGCTCGGTGTCGTCGACGAGGACGGCGACGCGCTCGCCGACTTCGTCTTCCACGGGGCCGACGCGGGCACCGCGCGGCGGATCGGGCGGTTTCCCGACGGGCACACGGGCCTGCTCGGCGCGCTCATCCGGGAGTCGGAGCCGGTGCGGCTGACGGACGTGGCCGAAGATCCGCGGTCCTGGGGTTTCCCCGAGCACCATCCGCGGATGCGCGCCTTCCTCGGCGTCCCCATCCGCGTTGCGGGGGAGGTCTTCGGCAACCTCTACCTGGGCGAGAAGCGCGGCGGCGACCCCTTCAACGACTACGACGTCAGCATGGTCCGGGTGCTGGCGACCGAGGCCGGTATCGCCATCGGCAACGCCCGGCTGTACGAGGCCGCCAAGCAGCGTGAGCGGTGGATCGACGGGTCCGTGGCCGTCACGACCGCCCTGTTGTCCGGCGGAGACGCCGAGGAGGCGCTGCAGGTCGTCGCGGAACGGGCCCGCCGGCTGTCCGGTTCGGCGGCCGGGATCGTGCTGCTGCCCGCGGTCGAGGGCGGCATGGAGATCGTCGCCGTGTCCTCGGAACAGCCGTCGGACCAGCTCGGCAGGGTCGTCGCTCCGGACAGCGAGATCATCGCGCAACTCCTCGGCGGGCGGCCGGTGTTCGTGGCGGACGCGGCCACCGATCCCCGGATGCTGAGCGCCCTCGCGCGCGCGTACGGGCCGATCATGGCGCTGCCCCTGCAGAGCGGCGGGCGTGTCCTGGGGGCCCTGGTCACGCCGCGCGCGCAGGGCGAGCGGCCGTTCACGGAGGCGGAACGCACGCTCGCGATCCAGTTCGCCTCGCAGGCCGCGCTCGCGCTGATGATGGCCGAGGCGCAGCGTGACCGGGAACGGCTCGCGGTGTACGAGGACCGCGACCGCATCGCCCGTGACCTGCACGACCTGGTCATCCAACGGCTGTTCGCCACCGGGATGATGCTGGAGAGCGCCCAGCGCGGGTCGCTCGTTCCCGAGGTGCGGCAGGGCGTGGGCAACGCCGCCGACGAACTCGACGTCACCATCCAGGAGATCCGCACCGCGATCTTCGCGCTCCAGCAGGGCCCCGCCGAGGCGCCCTCGGGACTGCGCACCCGGGTGTTGCGGGAGATCAACATGGCGGCCGTGCCGCTCGGTTTCAAGCCCGGTCACCGTTTCGTCGGCGCGGTCGACACGACGGTCGGCGACCTGACCGGCAAGAACCTCATCGCGGCCCTGCGCGAGGCCCTCTCCAACGCGTTCCGGCACGCGGAGGCCGCTCGCATCGAGGTCGTCGTCGACGCGACCGCGACCCTGCCGGACGGCCGTCCCGGCGTACGGCTCACCGTCGCGGACGACGGCGTCGGCATCCCCGAGGGCGGCCGCCGCAGCGGCCTGAAGAACCTCAAACGCCGGGCCGACTCCCTGGGCGGCGACAGCTGGTACGGACCGGGCATCGGCGAGAACGGCGGCGGTACGACGCTGGTGTGGGAGGCGCCCCACTGAGCTCCGGCTGGCCCCTGTTCGGTACGGCTTCAGCCGAGCCCCGGCGGGCCCCTGTCCGGTGCGACTTCCGCAGAGCCCCGGCCGGGATCGTGTCCGGTGTGTCTCCCGCTGAGCCCGTCAGCCACTCGTCCGGTGCGGCTTCCGACAAACCTTGCCTGGATCCTGTCCGCCGTGTCTCCCGCTGAGCTCTGTGAGGCACTCGTCCGGTGTGGCTTCTGCTGAGCCCTGTCGGGACCTAGTCCGCCGTGACTCTCACCGGGCCTTGCTTGGATCCTGTCCGACCTGTCTCCCGCTGAGCCCTGTCAGACACCCGTCCGATGTGGCTGCCGCCGAGCCTGTCAGGCCTCTGCCCGCCGTGGTTCCGCCTGGGCCGTTCGCAGCAACGTGTCCCCCATGCGTACGACTTGAACAGGGCCCTTGCCTGCCGCGCGGGTCACGATCGCTGACATGCGCTCATCTCGCCGATATCCGCTGCTCGTTCCGGTGCTGTTGTGCGCGCTCGCCGTCCTGGCGGCCCGTCCCGGCGACGACGACACCCACACCGTCGCCGGTGCCAGCGCGGAGGTGGCGCGGCTGTACCAGGACGCGGCGGTCGCGGCGCAGCGGTACGAGGCGGGGCGGCAGGAGGCCGACGCCCAACGGGCCCGTGCCCAGCGGGTCGAGGGGCAACTGGACCGCGAGCGGCGGGAGATCGCTCGGCTGCACGAGGACCTGGGCCGGATCGCCCGCGCCCAGTACCGCAGCGGCGGCGGTATCCCGATGGCCGCCCGGATCATCCTCGCGGACAGCCCCGAGGACCTGATGCGCGATCAGCACGTCTTCTCGCAGGCGGATCTCGCCGTCGGCAACGCGATCGGCAGGAGCCACCGGGCCGAGGCACGGCTTGCCGGCGACGAGGCGAAGGCCGCGTCGGCCTGGCGGACGCTGGAGAAGCGGAACGCCGAACTCGCCGAGCTGAAGCAGGGCATCCAGCGGAAACTCGAAGAGGCGCGCGGTCAGTTGCAGGGTCAGGCGGACGCCTCGGTCGCGGCGGGAAGTTGTCGGGGCGCCGTCCGCCTCGATCAGCCGCCGAACCGGGTCACCGACCCGTGGGTCGCACCGGTGGAGACAGTCGAACTGTCCGCGGGCTTCGGCAGCGGCGGTTCCCGCTGGGCGAACCGGCACACCGGCCAGGACTTCGCGGTGCCCATCGGCACGCCGGTGCGCGCGGCCGGCGCGGGCCGGGTGGTGCGGGTGTCCTGCGGAGGCGCCTTCGGCATCGCGGTCGTGATCGAGCACCCGGGCGGCTACTACACGCAGTACGCCCACCTCGCCGCCGTCACCGTCGACCAGGGGGACCGCGTGACCACCGGCCAGTGGATCGCCCAGTCCGGCACGACCGGCAACTCCACCGGCCCCCACCTGCACTTCGAGGTACGGGTCACCCCGGACATGGGATCGGCGGTCGACCCGCTGCCCTGGCTGGCACAGCGGGGAGTCCCGGTCGCCTAAGGGGCACGCTCCGGGACGATGCCCGTTACTACGGGCCGCCGCTACCGCCGTTCCGCCAGCATCCGCTCGATCACGACCGCCACGCCGTCCTCGTTGTTGTCGACGGTCCGACCGGAGGCCGCGGCGAGTACGTCCGGGTGCGCGTTGCCCATCGCGTACGACTGCCCCGCCCACGTGAGCATCTCGACGTCGTTCGGCATGTCTCCGAAGGCGACGACCTCCTCGGGCGCGATACCGCGTTCAGCGCAGCACAGGGCGAGGGTGCTGGCCTTGGAGACGCCGGGCCCGCTGATCTCCAGCAGGGCGCTGGGGCTGGAGCGGGTGACGTTGGCGCGGTCGCCGAGGGCGAGGCGGGCGACGTTCAGGAAGACGTCCGGGTCCAGCTCGGGGTGGAACGCGAGGATCTTCAGCACCGGTTCGTCGGCCCCCGGGGCGTCCGGCGCGAGGAGTTTCTCGGCGGTGGCGAGGCTGTCCGGTATCTCCATGTGCAACTTCGGATACGCCTGCTCCTGGTAGAAGCCGTACGTCAGCTCGATCGCGTACACCGTGCCGGGCGCGGCCTCGCGCACCACGCGTACGGCGTCGAGGGCGTTCTCCCGGGCCAGTTCGCGGACCTTCACGAAGCGGTGGGCGCCGGGGCCGCCGTGCAGGTCGACCACGGCGGCGCCGTTGCCGCAGATCGCCAGGCCGTGGCCGTGGACGTGGTCGCTGACGACGTCCATCCAGCGGGCCGGGCGGCCGGTGACGAAGAAGACCTCGATACCCGCCTCCTCGGCCGCCGCCAGGGCCGCCACCGTGCGGGGGGACACCGACTTGTCGTCGCGCAGCAGGGTGCCGTCCAGGTCGGTGGCGATCAGCCGTGGCGGGACGGCGGAGGCCGGGGTCTCGGGCTGTCGAGTAGCTGAGGTCACCGGGCCATTCTCCCGCATATGCCCGCACGGCTGTGCGGGAGAGTGCACAGGTGAGTGGATACCGCCCCTACCAGGGGCGTTGCACTCCCCGGTCCCGGCCAAGCGGTGGTGGCGACTCAGCGGAGCTGGGTCGGAGCCTCCATGGCGATCTGCTCGAAGACCTTCTCGTCCGCGGCGAAGTCGGAGTCCGGGATCGGCCAATGGATCACGATGTCGGTGAAGCCCAGTTCCTGGTGCCGGCCCGCGAAGTCGACGAAGGCGCCGAGGGACTCCAGCGGGCGGCCGCGGTCCGGGGTGAAACCGGTGAGCAGGATCTTGTCGATCCCGGCCACGTCCCGGCCGATCGCGGCGCAGGCGTCGGCCAGCTTGTCGACCTGCCCGCGAATGGCGTGAACCGACTGCTCAGGGGTCCCGTTCTCGAACAGCTTGGGGTCGCCGGTGGTCACCCACGCCTGTCCGTACCGGGCGGCGAGCTTCAGCCCACGAGGACCCGTGGCGGCCACCGCGAAGGGCAGCCGGGGCCGCTGTACACAGCCCGGGATGTTGCGCGCCTCGTGCGCCGAGTAGAAGTCGCCCTTGTACGAGACGGAGTCCTCGGTGAGCAGCCGGTCCAGCAGCGGAACGAACTCCCCGAGCCGGTCGGCACGCTCACGCGGGGTCCATGGCTCCTGGCCGAGCGCGGTGGCGTCGAAGCCGGTGCCGCCCGCGCCGATGCCGAGGGTGACCCGCCCGTCGGAGACGTCGTCCAGCGAGATGAGCTCCTTGGCGAGGGTCACCGGGTGCCGGAAGTTCGGCGACGTGACCAGGGTGCCCAGCCGCATCCGCTCGGTGACGGCCGCGGCGGCGGTCAGCGTTGGTACGGCACCGAACCACGGGCCGTCCCGGAAGGTGCGCCAGGACAGGTGGTCGTAGGTGAAACCGGTGTGGAAGCCGAGCTGCTCCGCGCGCTGCCAGGACTCGCGGCTCCCCTCGTTCCAGCGGCGGTACGGGAGGATCACGGTGCTCAGGCGCAGGCTCATGATTCCCAGGCTATGCGGCTGTCCGTGTTTCACGTGAAACCGTCACCGTATGCGGCTGTTCAGCCACGGTGTGAGGACGATCATCGAGATCCACTCCTTGTGCGTCCGGTCGCCGGGCAGCGGCACGACCAGGTTGCAACTGGGCGGGAAACGGCGGGTCTTGACGTAGGCGTGCCCGTCGAAGACGGAGCGGAGGAAGGCGGGGACGTCGTCGCGGGCGACATCGGGGCAGTCGATGCCCTCGACCGTGATCAGCGCGTCGTCCTCGGGGTAGAGCCGCACGCTCACCCGCGGCAGTCCGCCGAACTCGACGAAGGCCTCGTGCGGGAGCGAACCGTCCGGGTCGGTGGTGACGCCGAAGCCCGCGGAGGTGCGGCGGGAGGTCTGGTCGGCGCCGATGTCGTGGGTGACCTCGATCTCCCGCGCGTACTCGGACGCGATGGCGCGGAGGGCGGTGACGGCGGCCTCGGTGCTGTGGAAGTGGTCCATACCACTGATCATGCCGGGGGTGGTGCCGCCGAGGCCATACCGGGGGCGGTACGCCTTGGGCCGTGCGAGGTCAGTAGCCCTTGGGCCGTGTGGGGTCAGTGCCCCTTGGGTCGTACGGGGTCAGTGAGGCGCGGGGAAGCGCAGGTATCGCACGGGCACCGCCTCCGTGAGCCAGACCCCGTTCTCACTGACCCGGAACACGTGGCCGTCCTTGTGCATCGCGCCCGCGTCCACGGAGAGCACGACGGGCCGGCCGCGGCGGGCGCCCACACGGGTCGCGGTCTCCCGGTCGGCGGAGAGGTGCACGGCGTGGCGGTTCATGGGCCGGAGCCCCTCGGCCCGGATCGCGTCCAGGACGCGGGCGACCGTGCCGTGGAAGAGGTACGGCGGCGGGGTGGCCGGGGGCAGTCCGAGGTCGACCTCGATGCTGTGGCCCTGGCTGGCGCGGATCCGGGTGCCCTCGATCGCGAACCGGCGCTTGTCGTTCGTGGCCACCACATGGTCGAGTTCCTCGCGGTCGAACCGGAACCCGTGTGCGGCACAGGCCGCGATCAGCGTGTCGATCTCGACCCAGCCAGCCTCGTCGAGAGTGAGCCCGATCCGCTCGGGCTGGTGGCGCAGATGCTTGGAGAGGTACTTCGACACCTTCACGGTGCGTCTTTCATCCATCCGGTCAGCATGACGGGAGAGACGTGGATCACGCATTTTATTTTGTGGCCGATGTTTGATCCACAACCAACTGTAGTTATCCACAGGGGAATTGGCGTTTCTGTGGACAACTCCCTGTCATGTCACACCTGTTCGTCAAGATCAGCTGGGGGCCCACCCCTTGGCATGAGCGCATCCAACGCCCTTGCCCGCAGCTCCCGTTCGGCCGCCAGCGCGATGAACTCCGCCGCCCTCTCCGGCCCAACCAACCCCTCCACGGCCCGCATTGTCGTCTCGGGCACGGCCACGGAACGTGACGAGGACACGGGCCGGGAAGACTCCGCCGCACCGAGGTGCCGGCGCAGCGACCGGTTGGCGAACAGCCGCATCGCGCGGGCGAGTTCGGCGTCCACCGTCTGCTGCGCGAGGGGCCGCAGTCGTCGTACGAGTGAGGCGGCCTCTGTGGCATCCGCGTCCGTCGGGCGGTGCGAACCGTCGAGGTAGCGGGCGAAGACGTGCTCGGTGGTGAACTCCAGGAAACGGGAGGCGATGTGCTCCACCTGGACCCTCAACTCCCGCAGGTGGGAGGCGATCGCGGGCAGCGGAACCCCCGAGGCGTACAACTCGACGGCCACCGCCAGCTCTTGGGGGCTCGGCACGAGGAAGGAGTCGGTGTCTCCAGGGACCGGCTCCAGTACGCCGAGTTCGACGGCCTCGGCGACGGCCGCGTCGTCAGGGCTGCCGCCGAAGCGCTGCTCCAGCTCGGCGCGCGAGATCCGGACCGCCTGCTCGTCCGTCCACGGCCCGTCGACCTCGGCGGCCAGTCCGAGCACCCCGCCAAGCCCCCGGCCCGCGTCCCAGGCGTCCAGCAACTCCTTGATGGACGCCAGGCCGTAGCCGCGGTCGAGGAGGTCCGCGATCTGCCGGAGCCGGGCGAGATGGGCGTCGGCGTACACGTTGGCCCGGCCGCGCCGCTCGGGGCGGGGGAGCAGGCCGCGGTCCTGGTAGGCGCGGATGGTGCGGACGGTGGTTCCGCTGAGATGCGCGAGGTCCTCGATGCGGTAGGCGGCCTCGCGGGGGCCGGAGCCCGGACCCGACCCGGCCCTCGAGCCGGAGCCGACCGCTCCCCTCGCCCCGCGTCCGCCGCCCCCGCCCGCCCCGGACCTCACGCAGCCCCCGCCCGCGCCGCCGGTGAGCGCTTCAGGTACTCCACCGCCCGGTTCAACGACCCCTCCCGCGACGGATGGTAGGAGCGCCGCAGATAGCGGGGGACGGCCGCGCCGAGGGAGCGCCAGGTGGGCAACAGGCCTTTGCGTACGGCCCTGTTGTGTTCGGTGAGCGAGTAGCGGACGCGGCGCGCGAGTTGGGGGTCGTGGCGTATCAAGTAGGCCGTGCCCCAGGCCCACAGGGAGAGCATCACGGGCGCGGTCACCGCCATGCCGGCGACGCGGCGGGCGTAGCGGGGGAGGCCGTGGCCTCCGCAGTGCTGGAACATGTCGTAGGCGACCGCGCGGTGTTCGACCTCCTCGGCGCCGTGCCAGCGCAGCAGGTCGAGCATGATCGCGTCGGCGCCGGAGTGGTCGAGGGCCTCGGCGGCCAGGATCCAGTCGCCCAGCACCGCCGTGAACTGCTCGATCGCCGCGACGACCGCCAGCCGGAAGCGCAGCCACTCCCGCTCGGGCAACGGCGCGCCGAGCGGCGGGCGTTCGCCGAGGAGTCGTTCGAAGAGGAAGTCGACGTACCGGGTGAAGTCCGCGGTGTCGAGCCGCTGGGCCGCGAGATGGTCCAGCACGTGCGCGTGCTGGACGCTGTGGGTGGCCTCCTGGCCCATGAACCCCTTGACGTCCGCGAGGAGTTGAGGGTCCCTGACCAGCGGCAGGCCCTCCTTGAAGACCTTGACGAACCACCGCTCCCCCGCCGGCAGCAGCAGGTGCAGCACGTTGATGACGTGGGTGGCGGTCGGTTCGTCCGGTATCCAGTGCAGGGGTGTGCGCGACCAGTCGAAGGAGACGCGGCGCGGGGCGATCGCGTGCTGCTCGCTCTCGGAGGTCACAGCGGCGGCTCCAGGCGGGCCATCGCCCGCAACGCGCGCGGGGCGAACCGGGACATGAGGTGGGCGCCGCGCGCCTCTGGGGTGACGGGCACGACGGCCTCGTTGCGGACGACGGCCCGCAGGATCGCGTCGGCGACCTTCTCCGGCGGGTAGTTGCGCATCCCGTAGAGCCGCGCCGACTTCTTCTGGCGCCTTTTCTCCTCGGCGGCGTCGACCCCGGCGAAGTGCGCGGTCGAGGTGATGTTGGTGTTGACGAGGCCCGGGCATATCGCCGAGACGCCGATCCCCTGCCCGGACAACTCGGCGCGCAGGCACTCGCTGAGCATCAGCACTGCCGCCTTGGAGGTGCTGTAGGCGGGCAGCACCTTGGAGGGCTGGAACGCCGCCGCCGAGGCCGTGTTGACGATGTGGCCGCCCTGGCCGCGGTCGGCCATCTGTTTCCCGAAGAGGCGGCAGCCGTGGATCACGCCCCACAGGTTGACGTCCAGGACCTTCTTCCAGTCCTCCGGGGTGGTGTCGAAGAAGGAACCGGAGAGTCCGATTCCGGCGTTGTTCACGAGCACGTCCACCACGCCGTACTCGGCGGCGACCTTCGCGGCGAGCTTCTCCATGGCCTGCTCGTCGGAGACGTCGACCGTCTCGGCCCAGGCCTCGGGGGCGCCGATCAGCCGCGCCAACTCGGCGGTGCGGGCGGCACTTTCCGTGTCCCGGTCGACGGCCACCACGCGCGCGCCGGACTCGGCGAACGCGAACGCCGTGGCCCGCCCGATGCCGCTGCCCGCGCCCGTGACCAGCACGAGCTGGCCGCCGAACCGCTCCACGTACTTGCCGGTCGCCGGTGTCGGCCTGGGCCGCTCGCCCTCATGGGTGGTCACGAACTCCGTGATCCAGGAAGCCAGTTGATCGGGCCGGGTGCGCGGGATCCAGTGCTTGGCGGGCAGCGTGTGGCGCACCGCCCCCGGCGCCCACAACTCCAGTTCGTCGTAGAGCTTCTCGGAGAGAAACGCGTCCCCCAGGGGCGTGATGAGCTGCACGGGCGCGTGCGCGTACGCGTCCGTGCGTGGCCTGCGCAGCCTGGCGCGGACGTTGTCCCGGTACAGCCAGGCGCCGTGGGCCGCGTCCGTGGGGAGCGACGAGGTCGGGTAGTCGCCGCGCGGGACCTTCTCGACGCGCTCCAGGATCCTCGGCCAGCGCTTGCCCAGGGGGCCGCGCCAGGCGAGTTCAGGCAGCACGGGCGTGTGCAGCAGGTACACGTACCAGGACTTGGCGCCCTGGCCGAGGAGTTGGCCGACGCGGCGCGGGGTGGGCCGGGTCAGGCGCTTGTTGATCCAGTGCCCGAAGTGGTCGAGGGACGGCCCGGACATCGACGTGAAGGAGGCGATCCGGCCCACCGTCTGCTCGACGGTGACGAACTCCCAGGACTGCACCGAGCCCCAGTCGTGCCCCACGAGGTGCACCGGCCGGTCCGGGCTGACCGCGTCCGCGACCGCCAGGAAGTCGTCCGTGAGCTTCTCCAGGGTGAACCCGCCCCGCAGCGGCTCCGGTGCCGTCGACCGGCCGTGGCCCCGGACGTCGTAGAGCACGACGTGGAAGCGGTCCGCGAGGCGGGACGCGACCTCGGACCACACCTCCTTGCTGTCGGGGTAGCCGTGCACCAGGACGACCGTGGGGCGCGAGGGGTCCCCCAACTCGGCCACGCACAGCTCGACTCCACCCGTCCGCACCCAGCGCTCGCGCGCACCCTCAAGCGTCACTTGTCCTCCGCCCAGCGCCGCACGTGCGGCAGATCGTCGTCGAGCCAGAAGGCGCTCTGTTCGGGGTCCCTGGAGTCGGTGACGACCAGGATCTCCTCGAACTTGGCGCCCGTGCCCCGGAATCCGAGATGCGGTTCGACCGCCCACAGGCCGGGGTGCGGGGGATGGTCGGAGAAGCGGTACGGCGACCAGAGCGGGGACCAGCCGTCGCGGTGGCCGTGCAGCGCGTCGCTCGCGAGGCCCTTCAGGGACTGGGTGCCGAACCCGAACAGCCTGGGGGACCAAGGGCGTTCGGCGACCCGGTCGACCTTGTGCGCGATCACGCCGAAGGGGTACGCGCGGTGCCGGTTGGCGTAGCCCTGGCGGACCATGAGGCGGTCCACGTCCTCGTAGATCTCGCGCAGCGGGCGCCGCTCGCGCACCTCCCGCAGGAGCAGCGCGCGGTGTGCCTCCAGGTCGGCCATCAGCCTGGCCTGCACCGGGTTGGCGCCCAGGGAGCCCGAGTAGCCGATGTCGGCCGTGAAGCCCTTGTACACGGGGGCCATGTCCAGGATGAACGGCATCCCGGGCTCAAGGCGGCGGCCCGTGGGGAAGAACTGGAGCGGCACCCGGAAGTTCGTGAACGCCGTGCGGTCGCCGAACCAGGCGAAGGGCAGATGGAACCAGTCGCTCACACCCCGCGCGCGCAGCCAGGACCGCTGCATCCGCGCCGCGTCGCGCTCGGTCACCCCGGGCTCCAGCCGGGCCGCGACGGCTTCGGCGCACTCGTACGCCAGCCGCTGGACCTCCCTGAACCCCCGCAGTTCCGCGGAGAGTTCGCGTGTCACCGCCGTAGTCATGCCACCGCCCCACCTGTCCACACCGACTGCGGTACGTGCTCGTAACTTGACACTCGTGAATGTGACAGTTGTTAGAGGCTGCGTCAATAGGCGTGATCTCTACCTGTGGACAACCGCGAGGGCCGGTCGCGTAGCCCTCAAGTAGGGGCATCCCCTACGGACCCGTACGCCTGGAGTCTGACGTGAGGACAGCTCTGCGGGGTGACGACCGCAGTGGCCCGCGTCACTACCTTCGTAGACGTGACTGTGATCGCGACCGAAAGCCTGAGCAAGCGGTTCCCACGGGTGACCGCGCTTGACCGGCTCTCCGTGGACGTCGGACCCGGTGTGACGGGGCTCGTCGGTGCCAACGGAGCCGGCAAGTCCACCTTGATCAAGATCCTGCTGGGTCTGTCCCCCGCCTCCGAGGGCCGAGCCGAAGTGCTCGGCCTCGATGTCGCCACCAAGGGTGCCGACATCCGCGAGCGCGTCGGGTACATGCCGGAGCACGACTGTCTGCCGCCCGACGTCTCGGCCACCGAGTTCGTCGTCCACATGGCGCGCATGTCCGGCCTGCCGCCCGCCGCGGCCCGCGAGCGCACCGCGGACACCCTGCGCCATGTCGGTCTGTACGAGGAGCGCTACCGCCCCATCGGCGGCTACTCGACGGGCATGAAGCAGCGCGTCAAGCTCGCGCAGGCCCTCGTCCACGACCCGCAGCTGGTCTTCCTGGACGAGCCGACCAACGGCCTCGACCCGGTCGGCCGCGACGAGATGCTCGGCCTCATCCGCCGCATCCACACGGACTTCGGCATCTCGGTGCTGGTGACCTCGCACCTGCTGGGCGAGCTGGAGCGCACCTGCGACCACGTGATCGTGGTCGACGGCGGCAAGCTCCTGCGCTCCAGCTCCACCACCGACTTCACCCAGATCACGACCACCCTGGCGATCGAGGTCACCGACACCGACGAGCACCCGGACGGCACCCGCGCGGTGCGCGACGCGCTCCACGCGCGCGGGGTGGACACGCACGACGGCAGCGGCCTCCCGGGCGCGGGCCACGTCCTCCTCCTGACGGCCACCGGCGAGGAGACGTACGACGTGGTCCGGGACACGATCGCGGACCTCGGCCTGGGCCTGGTGCGCATGGAGCAGCGCAGGCACCACATCTCCGAGGTCTTCACCGACGCCGACACGGGCACCGACCACGACGCAGAGCGGAAGGAGGCCGTAGGCCATGGCAATTGACCAGCCCCTGGTCCCCCAGCCGGGCGACCAGACCCGCATCCACAACATCGGCTACCGCCACTACGACGGCCCCCGCCTGGGCCGCGCCTACGCCCGCCGCTCCCTCTACTCGCAGTCCCTGCGCGGCTCGTACGGCCTCGGCCGTTCGGTGAAGTCCAAGGTGCTGCCGATGCTGCTGTTCGTGGTCATGTGCGTGCCCGCGGCCATCATGGTGGCCGTCGCGGTCGCCACGAAGGCCAAGGAACTGCCCGTCGACTACACGCGTTACGCGATCATCATGCAGGCCGTCATCGGCCTCTACGTCGCCTCGCAGGCACCCCAGTCGGTCTCGCGCGACCTGCGCTTCAAGACCGTGCCGCTGTACTTCTCGCGGCCGATCGAGACCGCCGACTACGTAAGGGCCAAGTTCGCGGCCCTGGCCTCGGCCATGCTCATCCTGACCGGCGCCCCGCTGATCGTGCTCTACGTAGGCGCCCTGTTGGCCAAGCTGGACTTCGCCGACCAGACCAAGGGCTTCGCCCAGGGACTCGTCTCCGTGACCCTCCTCTCGCTGCTCTTCGCCGGCATCGGCCTGGTCATCGCCGCGGTCACTCCGCGCCGGGGCTTCGGCATCGCGGCCATCATCGCCGTACTGACCATCTCCTCCGGTGCCGTCTCCACCCTCGAGGCGATCGCCAACGCGCAGAACTCCACCAGCGCCATCCCCTGGATCGGCCTCTTCTCGCCCGTCACGCTCATCGACGGTCTCCAGTCGGCGTTCCTGGGCGCGAGTTCGGCGTCCCCCGGAGGCGTCGGCCCCAGCCACGCCGAAGGCGTGGTCTACGTCCTCGCCGTCCTGGGCCTCATCGCCGCGACCTACGGCCTCCTGATCCGCCGCTACCGGAAGGTGGGCCTGTGACCACGCTCTCCATCGACCACGTCTCCCGCTGGTTCGGCAACGTGGTCGCCGTCAACGACATCACCATGAACGTCGGCCCCGGCGTCACCGGACTGCTCGGCCCGAACGGCGCCGGGAAGTCCACCCTCATCAACATGATGGGCGGCTTCCTCGCCCCCTCCACCGGCACCGTCACCCTCGACGGCCAGCAGGTCTGGCGCAACGAACAGATCTACAAGCACATCGGCATCGTCCCCGAGCGCGAGGCGATGTACGACTTCCTCACGGGACGCGAATTCGTCGTGGCCAACGCCGAGTTGCACGGCCTCGGCGCCAAGGCGGCCCAGAAGGCGCTGGCCACGGTCGAGATGGAGTACGCGCAGGACCGCAAGATCTCGACGTACTCCAAGGGCATGCGCCAGCGCGTGAAGATGGCGTCCGCCCTGGTCCACGACCCGTCGCTGCTCCTGCTCGACGAGCCGTTCAACGGCATGGACCCGCGCCAGCGCATGCAGCTCATGGACCTGCTGCGGCGGATGGGCGACGAGGGCCGCACGGTGCTGTTCTCGTCCCACATCCTCGAAGAGGTCGAGCAACTCGCCTGGCACATCGAGGTGGTGGTGGCCGGACGGCACGCGGCCAGCGGCGACTTCCGCAAGATCCGCCGCCTGATGACCGACCGCCCGCACCGCTACCTGGTCCGCTCCAGCGACGACCGCGCCCTCGCGGCCGCGCTGATCGCCGACCCGTCGACGTCCGGCATCGAGGTCGACCTGGCCGAGGGCGCGCTGCGCATCCAGGCCGTCGACTTCGGCCGGTTCACCGCCCTGCTGCCCCGGGTGGCCAGGGACCACGGCATCCGGCTGCTCACGGTCTCGCCGTCGGACGAGTCGCTCGAATCCGTCTTCTCGTATCTCGTCGCGGCGTAGGAGGCCAAGAGATGTACGACCCCACAGTCGCCCGACTCACCTACCGGGCCCTACTCGGCCGGCGCCGGGCCCTCATCCTGGGCGCCCTGCCTTTCCTGCTGATCGCGATCTCCGTAGTGGTACGCGGCCTCACCGGCGCCGACGACCAGACCGCGGTCGACGTCCTGGGCGGGCTCGGGCTCGCCACGATGGTGCCGATCATCGGCGTCATCGCGGGCACGGGCGCGATCGGTCCGGAGATCGACGACGGCTCGGTGGTGTACCTGCTGTCCAAGCCGTTGAAGCGGCCCACGATCATCTTCACCAAGCTGATCGTCGCGGTCGCCGTCACCATGGTGTTCTCGGCGGTCCCCATGCTGATCGCCGGCCTCATCCTCAACGGCAACGGCCAGCAGATCGCCGTCGCCTACACGGTGGCCGCCCTGGTCGCGTCCATCGCCTACGCGGCACTCTTCCTGCTGCTCGGCACGGTCTCCCGGCACGCGGTGGTCTTCGGCCTCGTCTACGCCCTCGTCTGGGAAGCCCTGTTCGGCTCCCTGGTCGCCGGTGCCCGCACGCTCAGCGTCCAGCAGTGGTCCCTGGCCGTCGCCCACAAGGTGGCCGGCGGCGACCTGGTCACCTCGGACGTCGGACTGACCACGGCCACGGTGTTCCTCGTCGCGGTCACCGCTGGAGCCACCTGGTACGCCGGACAGAAGCTGCGCTCGCTGAAGCTCGTCGGCGAGGAATGACAGGGCCTGATCTTGACGGGGGCTTCATCTCTGTCCGGGCACACTGGACAAACGTGGACGCACGGCTGGGAGGAACGGGGATGGCCGGAGAGGCGACGTACGGCGGCGGACAGGCGGAGTCCGGCGACGGCTGGGACAAGCTGGTCCTGGACGACGACTTCATACGGTCCGCCGAGACGGCCGAGCCGTCGGCCCGGGCGCGGATGCTTGCGGCGCGCTGGCGCAACGAGTCGCCCGAGCCCCAGCCCTGGCGCTCGGACGAGCCGCCTGCGGGGTGGTTCTTCAGCAAGGCTCGGCGGCGTAAGTGGCGGCGGCGATAAAGGTTCTGCTGGGTGCGTAGTCGTTGTATGGCTGCGGGCCCGGTGGGGGCTTGTCGCGCAGTTCCTCGCGCCCCTAAAGGGGCGCGTACCGCGGCCCCGGTTTAATTCGGTGGCGTCCAACTCGGCGTACAGGCACAGTTGTTGTGTCGACGCCGGATCAGCCGGCGCCACCGACTGGGAGAGGAGCTGGACGATGTCGATGCACGACAGGACGTCCAACTCCCTTCAGGGCAGCCCGCGGCGGTCTCCGGAGTAGTTACCCTCCGTCGAGTCGCCCACCACGGGGAGCTGCCCGGGGCGGCCACTTCGAGCACGCGACTCATTATCGCGTGGGCCGCCCTCCCGGAGGATTGGCCGAGTGGTAAGGCACTGGCTTGCTAAGCCATGGTCGGGCTGAAAAGCCCGCGCACGTTCGATCCGTGCATCCTCCGCAAGACGTTGGACTGGGCCGCAGATGAAATCCAGGGCGAGCGTGCCCACCTAGGGGCGCGGGGCCGTATCGACTTGCGGCTCCGCCGCGTGGGCGCGACCAGCCCCCACCGGCCCGCAGCCAAACACCGACCTCAACCCAGCAGTCGCTCCAACACCACCGCGATCCCGTCGTCCTCGTTCGACGACGTCACCTCGTCCGCCACCGCCCTGAGTTCCTCATGCGCGTTGGCCATCGCCACGCTGTGCGCCGCCCACGCGAACATCGCGATGTCGTTGGGCATGTCGCCGAAGGCGATCGTGTCGGCGGCCTTCAGGCCCAGGCGACGGGCCGCGAGGGAGAGGCCCGTGGCCTTGGAGAGGCCGAGCGGGAGGAGTTCGACGATGCCCGCGCCGGCCATCGCGACCGAGACGAAGCCGCCCGCGGCCTTGCCGGCCGCCTCGGCGAGCTGGTCGTCCGTGAGGGTCGGGTGCTGGATGTAGATCTTGTTCAGCGGCGCCGCCCACAGCTCGGACACGTCCGAGAGCGGCGTCGACGGCAGCGAGCCCGTGACCGCGTACCCGTCGCCGACCAGCACCTCGCCGTCCAGGCCGTCCCGGCTCGCCGCGAGGTACAGCGGGCCGACCTCCGCCTCGATCTTCGCGAGTGCCACACCGGCCAGTTGGCGGTCCAGGGTGACCGACGTCAGCAGGCGGTGCTCCCCGGCGTCGTAGACCTGGGCGCCCTGGCCGCAGACCGCGAGGCCGTCGTAGCCGAGGTCGTCGAGGATGTGCCGGGTCCAGGGGACCCCGCGGCCCGTCACCACGATGTGCGCGGCGCCGGCCTCCGCGGCCGCCGCGAGGGCGGTACGGGTGCGGGGCGAGACCGACTCGTCGGAGCGCAGGAGCGTTCCGTCGAGGTCGGTCGCGATCAGCTTGTACGGGAAGCCGGTGCTCACTTGGCGACCGGCGTCAGGACCTCACGGCCGCCCAGGTACGGGCGCAGCACCTCGGGCACGCGCACGGAACCGTCGGGCAGCTGGTGGTTCTCCAGGATCGCCACGATCGTGCGCGGTACGGCGCACAGCGTGCCGTTGAGCGTGGCCAGCGGCTGGACCTTCTTGCCGTCGCGCAGGCGCACGGACAGGCGGCGGGCCTGGAAGCTGTCGCAGTTGGAGGCCGAGGTCAGCTCGCGGTACTTGCCCTGGGTCGGGATCCACGCCTCGCAGTCGAACTTGCGGGACGCCGACGAACCCAGGTCGCCCGAGGCCACGTCGATGACCTGGAAGGGCAGTTCGAGGGCGGTGAGCCACTGCTTCTCCCAGTCCAGAAGCCGTTGGTGCTCGTTCTCCGCGTCCTCGGGGAGGACGTACGAGAACATCTCGACCTTGTCGAACTGGTGCACGCGGAAGATGCCCCGCGTGTCCTTGCCGTAGGTGCCGGCCTCGCGGCGGAAGCACGGGGAGAAGCCCGCGTAGCGCAGCGGCAGCTTCTCCGCGTCGAGGATCTCGTCCATGTGGTAGGCGGCGAGGGGGACCTCGGAGGTGCCGACCAGGTAGAAGTCGTCCTTCTCCAGGTGGTACACGTTCTCCGCGGCCTGGCCGAGGAAGCCGGTGCCCTCCATGGCGCGCGGGCGGACCAGCGCCGGGGTCAGCATCGGGATGAAGCCGGCCTCCGTGGCCTGCGCGATCGCCGCGTTGACGAGCGCCAGCTCCAGGAGGGCGCCGACGCCGGTGAGGTAGTAGAAGCGCGAGCCGGAGACCTTCGCGCCGCGCTCGACGTCGATGGCGCCCAGCGCCTCGCCGAGCTCCAGGTGGTCCTTGGGCTCGAAGCCCTCGGCGGCGAAGTCGCGGATCGTGCCGTGCGTCTCCAGGACGACGAAGTCCTCCTCGCCGCCGACGGGCACGTCGGGGTGCACGAGGTTGCCGAGCTGGAGCGCGAGGCGCTTGGTCTCCTCGTCCGCCTCGTGCTGCTCGGCGTCGGCCGCCTTGACGTCGGCGGCGAGCTGGCCCGTCTTCTTGAGCAGCTCGGCCTTCTCGTCGCCGGAGGCCTTGGGGATGAGCTTGCCGAGCGCCTTCTGCTCGGAGCGCAGCTCGTCGAAGCGGACGCCGGACGACCTGCGCCGCTCGTCGGCGGACAGGAGAGCGTCGACGAGCGCGACGTCCTCTCCACGGGCGCGCTGGGACGCGCGCACACGGTCGGGGTCCTCACGGAGCAGGCGAAGGTCAATCACGCGCAACAGGCTACCGGTGCGGAGTTCCGCCTCACGACTCGGTATTCCGAACTGTGGCTTACATATAGTTATGAGGCATTTGCGCAGAGTGTTCCTACGCGTCGGCGCGTGTCAATGAAAAGGCCCTCCGCTCCCTGGATGGGGGCAGGCGCGAGGCGGCCTGTTGACCCGAATCCCTTGTGGGAAACGGGACTTGGGGGCGCGGTTGTCCACAGGAATCCACATCCCGGAAGAGTTATCCACAGGGTGTGCGAAAGATCTGTGGACATCGAAAACGATCATTTCCACAAGGTTTCGCGCGACGGGTAATTCCTGTCCTAAACGCGCCCTGGGTCCACTTTCGGGTGGAAATGCGTCGCTCCATAGGATTGCCCGTAGGAAACAGGTGGACGAAGAGTGACCTACGCCCCGGTGGACGAGTCGACGGCCTGTAGGGAGATTTGTCGACTGGATCGCGCTTCGTTGTCGACTTGTCCCCAGGTCGAGAAGTGGGCCTGTGGATAACTTCTGTGGATAACGAAGATACGCAGGTAGTACCGGGACGCCACACGGGTGCTGCACGGGTACCAGACGGGTACGACCGGTCAGAAACGGCCGTCCTGACAGTGCGCGACCCAGTCGGCCGCGGCCAGGAAATCCTCGTCCGAGGTGGCCGGGAAGAGCGGCCGCACCCCGTCCACGCCGACGTCCGCGCGCGGGTACGAACCGAGGAAGCGCACCTGGAGACAGATCCGCTTGAGCCCGGCCAGCGCCTCGGCGACCCGGCGGTCGGAGATGTGCCCCTCGG
Organism: Streptomyces sp. N50; assembly: GCF_033335955.1. Taxonomy (GTDB): domain Bacteria; phylum Actinomycetota; class Actinomycetes; order Streptomycetales; family Streptomycetaceae; genus Streptomyces. Next base: position 4,435,267 of record NZ_CP137549.1, on the reverse strand, counting down.
CGTCGATGCAGAAGCAGTAGTTGCCGATGCCGGCGCCGGTCGGGCGGGACTGGAGCAGCATGAGGTTGATGCCCCGGGTGGCGAACTCGCCCAGCAGGTCGCGCAGACCGCCGGGGTGGTCGTCGCGCTGCCAGATCACGACGGACGTCTTGTCGGCGCCGGTCGGGGCGGCCGGGCGCGCGGGCCTGCCCACCAGCACGAACCGGGTCTGCGCGTTCTCCGCGTCGTGGATCTCGGTCTCCAGCGCTTCGAGACCGTACCGGGCGGCCGCGAACTCACCGGCGAACGCGGCGTCGTAGCGGCCCTCCTGGACCAGCCGGGCGGCGTCCGCGTTCGAGGCCGCCGACTCCCACAGGGCGTCCGGGAGGTTCGCCTTCATCCAGTTGCGGACCTGCGGCTGGGCGGCGGGGTGCGCGGAGACCGTCTTGATGTCGGAGAGCTTGGTGCCTGGCCTGACCAGCAGCGCGAAGGTGATCGACAGCAGCACCTCGCGGTAGATCATCAGCGGCGCGCCCGCGACCAGCTCGTCCAGGGTGGTGGTGATGCCGCCCTCGACGGAGTTCTCGATCGGCACGAACGCGGCCTCGGCCTCGCCGGTGCGCACCGCGTCCAGCGCGGACTGCACCGACACGTACGGGATCAGCTCCCGGGTGGCCGCCTCGGGAAGCGTCCGCAGGGCGACTTCGGTGAAGGTGCCCTCAGGGCCGAGATACGCGTAGCTGGCTGGCATGACCTCACCCTAATGGGCCTTGCGAAACCGGGTACACGCTTCCTGGCCCAGCCACCCGTGAGGGCGACGGGCTCCGGCTGGAGCCGCTGCCCCGCGAGGCCGGGAGGGAGCGACGGCCTCACCCCTCCAGCAGCCGCTGCCCCACGTACTCGCCCTCCGCCGCCCCGCCCGGCACCGCGAACAGGCCGCTCGCCTCGTGTCGGATGTACGTCGACAGGGCGTCCCCGCGGTCCAGCTTCCGCTGCACGGTGACGAAGCCGCGCAACGGGTCCGCCTGCCAGCACACGAAGAGCAGCCCGGCGTCCGGGGTGCCGTCGGCGGCGATGCCGTCGTGGTACGAGAACGGGCGCCGGAGCATCGCCGCGCCGCCGTTCTGGTCGGGCCGCGCGATCCGGGCGTGCGCGTTGATGGGGACGACCAGGGCACCCTTCGCGTCGGTCTTCTCCAGGTCCATCGCGGTCGTCTCGCCGCCTCCGGACAGCGCCGCCCCGTTGGACTTGCGGCGCCCGATCACGTTCTCCTGGGCGCCGGTCGAGAGCTTCTCCCAGTCGTCGAGGAGCATGCGGATCCGGCGTACGACGGCGTAGGAGCCGTTCGCCATCCAGGCCGGGTCGGTCGAACCGGACGCCGGCACGAAGATCCGCTTGTCGAAGTCGGACTCGGCCGGCTTGGGGTTGCGGGTGCCGTCGAGCTGGCCCATCAGGTTGCGGGCCGTCATCTTGTGGGCCGTGGCACCCGGCGTCCGGTTGAAGCCGTTCATCTGCCAGCGGACCCTGGCCGCGCTGCCCGCGTCCTTCTGGATCGTGCGCAGGGCGTGGAAGGCCACCAGCGCGTCATTGGCGCCGATCTGCACCCACAGGTCGCCGTTGCTGCGCGCCTTGTCGAGGTGGTCGGAGGAGAAGTCGGGGAGCGGATCGAGGGAGACGGGCCGCTGCTTCTCCAGTCCCGTACGGGAGAAGAAGGAGTTGCCGAAGCCGAAGGTGATCGTCAGCGACGAGGGTCCCGCGTCCCGGGCGACATCCGTGTCGTCCTGCGCCGCCGCCTCGCCCGCCATCAGCCGCTGGGCGGTCGTCGACCAGCGGCGCAGCAGGGCCGCCGCCTCCTTGCGGCTCGCGCCCGCCGCCAGGTCGAAGGCGACGAGATGGCCACGCGCCTGGAGGCCCTCGGTGATGCCGGGCTGATGTTTCCCGTGAAACATTGCCATGTCCTCGCCCAGCGAGGTCAGCGGTGTGGCCCCGGCGGGCGCGGCCGCGTACCCCACGGCCCCGCCCGCCGCACCGAGCACGAGCCCGGTGGCACCGGCCGTACCGAGGAGCCGTCGGCGGGAAATGCCCTCCCCGGGGGAGGCGCTTTCGGAAACGGCCTCCCCGGGAGGTGCCTCTACGGTCCGGGCCTCGGGAATGGACTGGTCAGGCATGGCGTGGTTCAGCCGATCTGCGCGTTCTTGTCGACGGTCGTCTGGTCGATGTCGGAGGTCCGCACGGTCACCGAGATCTTCCAGTCGCCCGCCATGGGGATCTGGATTCCGTTCGCCGCCCAGTGCCCGGTGGTGATGCGGTCGGGCGTCACGGGCAGCGGGCCGATCTTCTTCGCGGCGAGGGTGAAGGCGACCTTCACCTCGGGGACGTCGAAGGCCCGGCCGTTGGGGCGCTGCACATAGACGTGCATCTCGTTGCCGCCCACGCGCGCGGGGTCGAGGTCGAGGCGTATGACGCCCTTGCCGTCCGTGCCCCCGGTGTCGAACGACATGTCCAGGGTCAGGGCGCCGGCCGACGACGAAGAAGAGGACGAGGAGGAGGACTTGGCCGCCTTGGCGTCTTCCTCCGTGCGGCCCGGCTCGGTAGCCGTCAGGGCCGTGGTGACGGCGAGGACGACGACGGCGACGGCGGCCTCGGCGAGCACGGAGCGGCGCAGCCCGAAGCGGATCGGGTCGGCGTTCCGAAGTCGCTTCTGCCGCGTGGAGTCTACGGCGGCCTGCTGGCGCGCGAGTTGGGCGGCCCGCTTGGAATCGCCGGGCGTCTCGGAGTCGCCGCCCTCGGCGGACGCGGCCGCATCGGAGTCGCCCTCGGCGGAGGTCGTGGCGCTGGAGACGCCGGCCCTCGCGGAGGTCGTGGCGCTGGAGACGGCGGCCTTGGTGGATGCGCTGGAGGTGCCGGCCTCGGTGGACGTCGTAGAGCTGGAGGCGCTGGCCGCGGCAGACGCCGTAGCGTTGGAGTCGGCGGTCTTCGTGGACGCGCTGGCGTGCGCCTTCTCCTTCTCGGGTGTCTCCTTCTCCGGCGCACGCTCCTCGACGACCGTCGCGGTCGCCCCGGCCGTCTCCGCCAGCCGTGCCGTCCACCGCCGCGAGATCGACGCGATGCCGACGAGCAGCGCCACGAGGCCGATCTTCACGAGCAGCAGCTGGCCGTAGCCGGTGTCGGTGAACGCCGACCAGGAGCCGAGCTGGCGCCAGGACTGGTAGACGCCGGTCGCGACGAGCGCGAGGACGCTGCCGAACGCGATGCGCGAGAAGTTCTGTACGGCACTCCGCCCGACCAGGTTGTCGGCGGGCGCCCGGTAGAGCGCGACCAGGAGGGCGGAGAGGCCGCCGAGCCAGATGGCGACGGCCAGCAGGTGGACGACGTCGACGGGCATCGCGATGCCGGGCTGCAGCCCGGTCGAGGCGTGCTCGGCCAGCGCCCAGCTCGCCGCGAGCCCGGCGGCCACCACACCGCCGCCGATCGCGAGACCGAAGGTGAGGTCCCGCTTCTCCTCGTCCTCCCGCTTGTCATACGCACCGAAGAGCACGGCGATGAACAGCGCGGCGGCGGCGAGGAGAAGGAGCCGGGAGACGAGGGCCGCGCCGGTCTTGGTCTGGAGGACCTGGCCGAGGAGGTTCAGGTCGAAGATGTCGCCGACCTTGCCGGTGGTCGAGTACGAGCCGCGCAGGAGCAGCAGCCAGAGCGTGGCCGCGGTCAGCGAGACCCAGCCGGAGACCACGAGCCGCTGCAGGGCGCGCACTCCGGCGCCGCGCTGCCAGCAGGCCAGGATGAAGGCGGCGCCGCCGACCATGACGATGAAGCCGGCGTACGACATGTAGCGCCCGAAGCCGTACAGCCCGCCGACGAGTCCGCCGCCGACGTCCTGCTCGGCCGACGCGGAGACGGTGGTCTTCGAGGGGGAGCCGATCGAGAAGGTGAAGGCGCCGCCGACGGGGTGGCTGTCGGCCGACACGACCTGCCAGGCCACCGTGTACGTGCCGTCGGGCAGTCCGCTGCGCACCTGGGTGGCGTAGGTCGTCCCGCTGATGTTGGACGGTTTGCCGACGTCGACGCGTTTGCCCTTCGGGTCGAGCACCCGCAGCGAGTCGTCGTTCGTCGAGACCTTCTCGGAGAAGGTGAGCGAGATCTGCGTCGGCGCCTTGTCGACCACCACCCCCGAACTGGGGTCGCTGCCGGTCAGCGCGGCGTGCGCGGAGGCGGTACCCGCCCCGGCGAAGAGCATGCCGGTGACAGCCAGGAGCAGCAGCACCAGATTGCGGACGCGGGGGGTGATGGTCGTCTTCAAGGTGGGGTCCCTCCCTCAGTGCCCGGTCGTGGGGTTGTACGTCGCCGACTTCACGGGCATCTCAACCGTGAGGGGGCCGGACTTGGCAAAGTGCAGCTTCACGGTCACGCTGTCGCCCTGCTTCAGCGTGTGCTTCAGCTTGTCGAACATCAGGTGGTTGCCCCCGCTCTTGAACACGAGTTGACCGTGTGCGGGCACAGCGAGGGACTTCACCTCCTCCATCGTCTGGCCGACGGTCTCGTGCACGGAGACCGGGCCGAGGTCGCTGGTGACGGAGGTCAACTCGTCCTTGGCGCCGCCCTTGTTGGCGATGTCCAGGAAGCCCGCCGCCATGTCCGAGACGGGCTGGGGCATGTAGGCGGAGCTGACGGAGAGCTGGGCCTTGGCGTCGTCCGAGCCGCCGCAGCCGGTGAGGACCAGCGCGCCGGTCAGCACCGCGACGGGCACCGCGAACCGCCTCACGGATTCTCCCCCTTGATGATCTTCGGGAGGTCCTTGGTGTAGTCGTCGACGGTGGTGTCCTGGCCGTAGAGCAGGTAACCGCCGTTGGTCTTCGGGGAGAAGGCGACGACCTGGGTGCCGTGGACGGAGACGAGCTTGCCGTTCTTGTCCTTCGAGGTCGGCTCGATGGAGATGCCGATCGAGCGGGCGCCGGCCTGGATGGTGGCGAAGTCGCCGGTCAGGCCGACGAACTGGGTGTCGATGCCCTTGAGCCACTTGCCGAGCTCGGAGGGGGTGTCCCGGGCCGGGTCGGTCGTCACGAACACGACCAGCAGCTTGTCCTGCTCGGCCTTGGGCAGCGACTTCTTGGCGACGGCGATGTTGTTCATCGTCAGCGGGCAGATGTCGGGGCAGTGGGTGTAGCCGAAGTAGATCAGCGTCGGCCGGCCCTTGGACTCCGCCCGGAAGTCGTACTTCTTGCCGTGCGTGTCCGTGAGGACCAGGTCCGGCTTCTCGAACGGGGTGTCGAGCACGGTGGCGGCCTGGGTCGCGGTGTCCTCGGAGACCACGGAGACAGGGCTCTGGCTGTCGTTGCCGCTGCCGCAGGCGGAGAGCGTCAGGGTGGCGGCGGCGAGCAGAACGGCCGCCGCGAACGTCTTCTTGCGCATAGAGAAATGTCCCAGTTGTGAGAGCTCCGGCGCGCACCGGGGTCGTACGCAAGAGTCGCACGGACCCCTGTGCGCGCCATGAGCGGACGGGCCTCAGACGGTCGTACGCCGTCGGCCGGCGAGAACGCCGTACGCCACGCCCGCCGCGCCGACGGCGATGCCGACCACGCCGAGGACGCGGGCGGTGGTGTCGGAGGAGTCGGCGGACGAGGAGGTGGAGTCGGCGGCTGTGGTCTCGGTCTTCTCGGAGGCGTCCTCGGCGGTCGCGCCGGAGGCCGATGCGGAGGTCAGCGTCAGGGTCGGAGCCGGGTTCTCGGGCTCCTCCGCGCCGTCCTTCTGCACCTCGATCCAGCGCACGACCTCCTTGTCGGAGTACGTCTGCAGCGCCTTGAAGACGAGCTGGTCGGCGTCCGTGGGCAGCATGCCGACGGAGACCGGGAACTTCTGGAAGTAGCCGGGCTCGACGCCCTTGCCGGTCGCGGTCCAGGTGACCTTGGTGACGGCCTCGGTGATCGTCTCGCCGTGCATCTCGGCGGGCTTGGCCAGCTTGGACCTGGTGACCTTCACGGTCCAGCCGCTGATCGGCTCCGGCATCACGGAGGCCAGCGGGTGGTCGGTCGGGAAGTTCACCTCCAGCTTGGTGGTCGAGGCGTCGTCACGCTCGTTCGGGACCTTGAAGTCGACGACCGCGTAGCCGCCCTTGACGGCCGCGCCCTCCGGCTGCACGGAGACGTGCGCGAAGGCGGGGGAGGACAGCACGAGCACGGCCGAGCCGGCGACACCGACGGCGGCGGCGATACGAGAAGCCTTCATGAAAGGAGCACTCCACTTCGAGTTCGAGTGAGTTCCGGTGGTGAAGAGGGGCGCGTGGTGTCCCAGGTGCACCGGGGTTTCCCGGCTGGGGAACACGGGCACGCGCGTGTGCCGCACGACGGCGGCCTCTCCACGCACAAGAAGGGAGTGCGGGGTTGGTGGTCGCGTCGCGTCAGGCGGCGAGGGTGTGTGCGGCGGCGGCCGGCGGACCGCGCCGGATCACCGAGTGCTGGAGCGCGGCGGTGTGCGGCGCGGGCGGCGCGAACAGGGCGCTACGAAGCGGACGCGGGCCCGCGTCGGGCGCCCCCGGCAGCCCGGCCCGCAGGGCGCGCACCAGGGCGAGGGCCCCGCGCAGGGACCGTACGAGCGCCCCTTCCGCGACTCCGTGCGCCGACAGTTCCATCAGGCGCAGCAGCGCCAGGTCCCCTCGCCGCAGCAGCCAGCCCGCGGCGAGCGCCGCGAGGACGTGACCGAGCAGCATGGACAGGGACGGGAACAGCGACATCGAGGAGGCGGCGGAGGTGGACATGGCGTCCGCCGGGTGATGCATCGACCCCATGCCGCTCATCGAACTCATCGAGCCCGAGGCCGGCAGCAGCCGCGCGTCGGTGAGGATCTGGTGGGCCTGCGCCGGGCTGATCGCCGCGGCGGTGGTCCCGCACAGGAGATGCGCGGCGCGCGCGACGAGCGTGGCGTCGGAGGCCGAGAGGGAGTCGGCCGATGTGGTGGTGGCCGTCTGCCCGAGCCCGAACAGCGTGTGCAGCACGGTCTGTCCGACCGCGAGCGGCACCACGATCCCCGGCAGCGAGCGCGCGCGCCCGGCGAGCGGGGCCACGACGAGGAAGGTGGCGAGGAAGCCCGCGCCGAGCGTCCACAGCGGAACGGTGGCGCAGGAGGCGATCGCGTGACCGGCCGCGGCCAGCACGACACAGACCGCGGCGAACACCGCGGCCCTCAGGACCCGGAGTTCACCTCCGGAGCGCGCCGTACGTGGGTGGGGGGCAGTCATGGCGGGCTCATCATCGCACCGGCCTTATCGCCGCTATACGGCAGGTCCGCAACATCGGGGCCATAGTGTGTCGTAGGTCACAAAGATCACTCTCCGGCGTGAGCTACCTCCGGATACACCAATTACGTTTGGGACGCATCGCCCATATGGGCGGCATCACGTCAACTCCGTGCTTACACAGGGGCACTGGCGGCAATAGGTATCACTATGTCGAGCCGCGGCCGGGAGGCTGGAGCATGAGCATCTGGTGGTCACTCCATCTGAGGCGCGAGGCCGCGAGCGTGCCACTCGCCCGGCGACTGTTTCTCGGCACGATGGAGACCGCGGGCGTCGACCCGGACATCTCCTACGACCTCTCCGTCGCCCTGAGCGAGGCGTGCGCCAACGCCGTCGAGCACGGCGGCGACACCGCGCACGGCGCGCCCACGGAGGCGTACCGGGTCACCGCGTACCTCGACGGCGAGAAGTGTCGTATCGAAGTCGCGGACTCCGGCCCCGGTTTCGCCCGCACGCAATCCGTCCGCCCGGCCCCGAGCGAGGCCGAGAACGGCCGCGGCCTGTGCCTCATCCAGGAACTCGCCGACCACGTCCACATCGGCAACAAGCCGGGCGTTGGCGGCGCGGTGGTGAGCTTCGACAAGATCCTCAAGTGGCGCGAGGACGCGCCGTTGATGGCGGTGTAGTCGGCCGGGAGCGGCCGGATCCGGCCGACTTCAGCTTTCTGAGAATTCTTACCTTGCGCACAGCGCACGCCCACGCCCTTGACGGCTGCCGTCCATAACTTCGCGATCATGACGGGAAACCACAAAGACAAAACCATCAGCCGGCGCCGCGCCCTCGCGGTGACCGGCGGGACGGTCGCGGCCGGCGGGCTGGTGGCCGCCGGGTTCCAGTCGGCGTTCGCCGACACCGCCGACACGACGGCCGACGCGGATGCCACGGCCTCGGCGAGTTCGACCAGCAGCGAGTGCATGACGCTGATGACGAGCGTCACGGAGGGCCCCTACTACCTCGACGGTGCCTTGGTGCGCAAGGACATCACCGAGGGCAAGGCGGGCGTCCCGCTCACCCTGCGGCTGACCGTCGTCGACGCCACGGACGGCTGCACGCCCGTCAAGGGCGCGGCCGTGGAGATCTGGCACTGCGACGCCTGGGGCTACTACTCCGGCTACACCACCGCCAACCCCGGCGGCTCGGCCCCCGCCGAGAGCGAGGAGGGCGACTCCGCCAACGACCTGACGTACCTGAGGGGTTACCAGGTCGCCAACGCCAACGGGGTCGTCAAGTTCGAGACGATCTTCCCGGGCTGGTACACCCCGCGCACCTGCCACATCCACGTCAAGGTGCACACCGGCGGCGAGAAGGCGGACGGCACCTACGAGGGCGGCAAGGTCAACTACACCGGCCAGCTGTTCTTCGCCGACGACATCGCCGAGGAGATCTTCACCCTCGACCCGTACGCCAAGCACACGGGCTCGTACACCGTCCTCGCCGACGACATGGTCTACGACGGCGGCGGCGCGTCCAGCGGTCTGCTCACCCTCAAGGCCGTGCACAAGAAGGACCCGTCCAAGGGCTACAAGGGCTCCCTGACGCTCGGCGTGGACCCGGACGCGGAGAGCACGGGCGCGGGCAGCGGCGGAGGCGGCACGCCCCCGAGTGACGCCCCTACGGGTACGCCGCCCAGCGACAGCCCCTCCCCTTCGGCCTCCGCCTCCTCGTAAGGTACGACGATGCAGAGCCGCGAGGACGAGGCACTGGCACGGGCCGCCGTGGACGCGCTCACCGGGCAACTGGCGCTGGCTCCCAAGCCGGGCCTGCCCGACCCGCGTGATCTGGCAGCCCGTACGACCCGCGTGGACCACGTCGCCCTGCGCTGGTCCGCCAAGGCGCTGACACCCGGCCTCGCGGCGATGGCGGCGTCCGCCCGCCGCACCGGTGAGCCAACTCCCGTGCTCCGCGCGGAACTCGGCGCGATCGGCCGCTGTACGGAGCACTCCGTGGCGCTCGCGGGCGGCGGCCACCGAGGCGCCCTGTGGGCGCTGGGCCTGCTGGTCGCGGCGGCCGCCCTGGACCCCCACGCGGCGGCCGAGGACGTCGCCGCGACCGCGAAGCGCATCGCCGCCCACCCCGACCGGCGCGCCCCGCGCAGGCCCTCGCGCGGCTCGTCGATCTCGGCGAAATACGGCGCGGCCGGTGCGCGGGGCGAGGCGAAGGCCGGATTCCCGCACGTACGGCGGGCGTTGGACACCCTCGCGACGGTCCGCGCGGCCGGGGCCACGGAGACGCAGGCCCGCCTCGATGCCCTGCTCACGGTGATGTCCACCCTCCAGGACACCGAACTCCTGCACGCCGTCGGCCCGTTCGGCCTGCGGCACGTCCAGGCGGGGGCCCGCGGTGTCCTGGAAGCGGGCGGCACGGCGACGGCGGCGGGCGCGGCGGCCCTGACCGCCTTCGACACCGACCTGCACGCGCGCGCGTGGAGCCCTCGCGGAAGCGCGGGGCTCCTGGCGGGCGCGCTGTTCCTGGACTCCTTGCCGGTCAACCCAGCAGCTCTGGCTGCCTGATCGGACCGGTACCGGTCAACTCGCCAGTGCGGGCTGCCTGTTCACCTCGCCCGCCTCGCGCCCGGCACCGGCCGCCCGCCGCGCCGCCGGCCCCATCGCGTACGACGACACGACCGTCGCCCCGCCCAGCAGCAGCCAGCCCGGCCTCCCCCACTCCAGGAGGAGGGACGTGAGCACCAGGGGGCCCATCGTCCTGGCGACGGTGACGCCGGTGCCGAAGAAGCCCTGGTACTCGCCCACCCGGTCGGCCGGTGCCAGGTCGAAGGAGAGCTGCCAGGAACCCGCCGACTGCCCCATCTCGGCGGCCACTTGGAGCACGGCTCCGAGAACCAGCGCCCCTACGGCCACCCACGGCGACGCGCCCGCCGACAGCGCGAACACCGCGCAGGCCGCCAGCATGATCCAGCCGGACCGCCGCACCGCGCGCGTGGCCGACGCGAGCCCCGTGATGCCGCGGGCCATGCGCACCTGGAAGACCATCACCGCCCCGGTGTTGAGCACGAACAGCGCGGACACCAGCCAGGTCGGCGCGTCCGTCCGCTCCGCGATCCACAGCGGCAGCCCGAGGCTGAGCAACGGCATCCGCAGCAGCAGCACGGTGTTGAGCAGCGTGACGACGACGTACGGCCGGTCCCGCAGCACCCCGAGCCCGCCCGCCTTCCGCACCTGCACGCCCCGCACCGACGGCAGCCGCACCAGCAGCCCCGCGCACACCAGGAAGCTCAGCGCGTCCAGCGCGAACACCCCGAGGTACGCCGACCGCGTCCCCGCCCGCAGCGCGAGCCCGCCGAGACCCGCGCCCACCGCGAGACCGGCGTTCAGCGTCGACTGGAGGTGGGCCAGCAGCCCGGTCCGCTCCCCGGCGGACACCAGCCCCGCCAGCAGCGCCTGCCGGGCCGCCGCGAGCCCCGATTGCGCCGAGGCGTAGGCACACGCGGCGAGCACGAACGGCACGAATCCCCGGACGACGAGGAAGGACGCCACCGCGAGCCCCGTCGCCAGCGCCAGCAGCACCGCCGTACCGCGCGGCCCGCGCCGGTCGGCCAGCCGCCCCAGCGGCACCCCGACCAGCGAACCGACGGCCCACGCGAGGGTGAGCCCGAGGCCCACGCGCGCGGGGGCGAGCCCGACGACGTGGGTGAAGTACAGCGCCGAGGTCACGTAGTAGGCGCCGTCGCCGACCGAGTTGGTCAACTGGGCGAGTGCGAGGGTGCGTTGCGGGCCCGCGGGCGGGACGAGTGAGTTCGTCATGGGTACGACGTTAGAAGCCCGGTGGGCCTGTGAAGAGGCCCAATGGATGCTTCTTTTGTTGGTCCGATTCAGGCCCCTTCCAGTACTCTTCCCAACGCGTCCAGGGCCTCCGGGTACACCCGCTCGCGAGGCGTCCCGTACCCGACCACCAGCCCCTGCGGCCGCCCCTCGTCCGAGCCCGCCGCATGCCAGTGCTCACCCAGCCGTCCCACCGCGAGCCCCTCCTTCTCGGCCCGCGTGAGCACCGCCTCCTCGTCGTCGACCGCCACCAGCGCGTGCAGTCCGGCCGCGATGCCGTAAACGTTTGCGCGCGTCCCCAGCCGGCCGAGGAGCTGGTCGCGGCGGCGCCGGTAGCGCAGTCGGCACGCCCGTACGTGACGGTCGTAGGCGTGGCTGTCGATCAGTTCGGCGAGTGCCAGCTGGCCGATGGTCTCGGTGTGGTGGTCGCTGTGCAGCTTGGCGTCGGCGACCGCGTCGACCAGGTGCGGCGGCAGCACCATCCAGCCGAGCCGCAGCGCGGGCCCGAGGGTCTTGGACGCGGTCCCCAGGTACACGACCTGGCCCGGCGCCATCCCCTGGAGCGCGCCCACGGGCTGCCGGTCGTAGCGGAACTCCCCGTCGTAGTCGTCCTCGACGATCAGCCCGCCACGCGCGCGTGCCCAGTCGGTCAGCGCCCGTCTGCGCTCCGGGTGCAGGGTGACGCCGGTCGGGTACTGGTGGGCCGGGGTCACCACCACGGCCGCCGCGTTCCCCAAGTCCTCGGCGCGGGCGCCCCGTTCGTCGACCCGGACGGGCACCACGCGCCCTCCGTTGTGCCGGACCACCTCCCGGTGGAACGGCAGCCCCGGGTCCTCCATGGCCACCCTGGAACCGTCGAGCACGCGCGTGAGGAGCGCGAGTCCCTGCACGTACCCGGACGTGATCACGATCCGCTCCGGCGGCGCGATCACCCCGCGCGCCCGCCCCAGGTACCCCGACAGCGCGGTGCGCAGTTCGATGCGGCCGCGCGGATCGCCGTAGTCGTACGCCAAGGAGGGTGCCGTCGCGATCGCGCGGCGCAGCGAGCGCAGCCAGGCCGCCGCCGGGAACATGCCGACGTCGGGGCTGCCGGGCCGCAGGTCGAAACGGGGTACACGCGCGCGTGCCGCCGCGCCCGGTGCCTCCGCGTCGACGGAGGGCAGCCGCGCGACCTCAGTGCCGGAGCCCTGGCGCGCGGTCAGGTACCCCTCGGCGACGAGCTGGTCGTAGGCGGCCTTCGCGGTGCCCCGGGAGACACCGAGTTCGGCCGCGAGGCGGCGGGTCGCCGGGAGGCGGGTCCCGGGGGCCAGGCGGCCGTCCCGTACGGCGTCCCGGAGCGCGCGTTCGAGGCCGACCCTGCGGCCTCCCTCCGAGTCGGGTTCCAGGTGCAGGTCGACCCCGACGCCGGACCAGAAGTCGTTCACGAAAAAGCCCTCCCCCTAGGCGCGTTCATGAAAAATGCCCTCCCCTGGGCACACGATCGGCACACGAATGGCCGGGCACCGCATGCGTGCCCGGCCATCAGTCTTGTATCAGTTGGCAGCCATCGGTTGGCAGCCGTCAACTGTCAGCCCTTGAGGGACGCCATCCAGCCCTCGACCTCGGCCGAGGTGCGGGGCAGGCCGTCCGACAGGTTCCGGTTGCCGTCCTGGGTGACGAGGATGTCGTCCTCGATGCGGACGCCGATGCCGCGGTACTCCTCGGGGACGGTGAGGTCGTCCGCCTGGAAGTACAGGCCGGGCTCCACCGTGAGGACCATGCCGGGCTCCAGGGTGCCCTCGACGTACGTCTCGGTCCGCGCGGCGGCGCAGTCGTGGACGTCCATGCCGAGCATGTGACCCGTGCCGTGCAGCGTCCACCGGCGCTGGAGACCCAGCTCCAGGACGCGCTCCACGGGACCCTCGACAAGACCCCACTCGACGATCTTCTCGGCCAGCACACGCTGCGCCGCGTCGTGGAAGTCGCGGTACTTGCCGCCCGGCTGCACCGCCGCGATACCGGCCTCCTGGGCCTCGTACACGGCGTCGTAGACCTGCTTCTGGATCTCGGTGAAGCGGCCGTTGATCGGCAGCGTGCGCGTGATGTCGGCGGTGTACAGGGTGTGCGTCTCGACGCCGGCGTCCAGGAGGAGCAGGTCGCCGGAGCGGACCGGGCCGTCGTTGCGCACCCAGTGCAGGGTGGTGGCGTGCGGGCCCGCGGCGCAGATGGAGCCGTAGCCGACGTCGTTGCCCTCCACGCGCGCGCGGAGGAAGAACGTGCCCTCGATGTAGCGCTCGCTGGTGGCCTCGGCCTTGTCGAGCACGCGCACGACGTCCTCGAAGCCGCGGACCGTCGAGTCGACGGCCTTCTGCAGTTCGCCGACCTCGAACTCGTCCTTGACCAGGCGTGCTTCGGAGAGGAAGACCCGCAGCTCCTCGTCGCGCTCGGCGGTGACCTTGTCGGTCAGCGCGGCCTCGATGCCGGCGTCGTAGCCGCGGACCACGCGCACGGGGCCGGTGGCCTCGCGCAGGGCGGCGGGCAGTTCGCGGACGTCGGAGGCGGGGATGCCGTAGAGCGCCTCGGACTCCGTCAGCGAGTGGCGGCGGCCGACCCACAGCTCGCCCTGGCCGGAGAGCCAGAACTCGCCGTTCTCGCGGTCGGAGCGCGGCAGGAGGTAGATCGTCGCCTTGTGGCCCTCGGCGGCGGGCTCCAGGACGAGGACGCCGTCCTCGGTGAGGTTGCCCGTCAGGTACGCGTACTCGACCGACGCCCGGAAGGGGTACTCGGTGTCGTTCGAGCGGGTCTTCAGGTTGCCCGCGGGGATCACCAGGCGCTCGCCCGGGAAGCGCGCGGAGAGCGCGGCACGGCGGCGGGCGGTGTGCTCGGCCTGCTCGACGGGCCGCAGATCGTGCAGCTCGGTGTCGGCCCAGCCGGACTTCATGCTGTCTGCGAGCTCATCGGACACGCCGGGGTACAAGCCGTTCTTCCGCTTCTTGATGGGCTCTTCAGGCTCACCAGACTCAGTCTCCGGGGTCTCCGGATTGAGCTTGTCGGCCACGGTCATCCTCCTAGATACGGCACTGGACCCCGTCCATCGTACGGTCGTACGGAAGGGGGCCCAGGGCCGTATGGCCTGTTACACATGGCGTCCGGGCGACTACTCGAAACGGGCTGCCAGGAGGACGACGTCCTCGTCGCTGTCGGCCGTGTCGAGGCCGTCCGGCAGCACGGTCCGCAGGACGTGGTCGGCGATCGCGGCCGGGTCCTCGCGCAGCGCCTTGGGGACGCTCGCGGCCGCCGCGCGCAGACGGGCGAAGGCGCGGTCCATGGGGTCGCCGGTGCGGTGCAGCAGCCCGTCCGTGTAGAGCAGCACCGTCTCGCCGGCCTCCGCCTCCAGTTCCACGCTCGGGGCCTCCCAGCAGGCCAGCATGCCGAGCGGCGCGGACACGGAGGTCTCCACGAACTCCGTGCGCCGCTCGCCGACCAGGAGGGGCGGGCTGTGTCCGGCGCCGGCCAGGGTGATCTTGCGCAGCGCGGGCTCGCAGTAGGCGAACAGGGCGGTGGCCGAGCGGGCGGGCTCGGTGAGCCTGAGGAGCAGTTCGAGGTCGGACAGGACCGCGACCGGGTCCTCGCCCTCCATCACCGCGTACGCCCGCAGCGACGCGCGCAGCCGGCCCATCGCGGCGATCGCGCTCGGCCCGGAGCCGGTCACCGAGCCGACCGCGAGGCCGAGCGCGGCTTCGGGCAGCGGCAGCGCGTCGTACCAGTCGCCGCCGCCGCGCGGACCCGTGCGGTGCAGCGCGGCGAGCTGCACACCGGCCACGCGGGGGAGCCGGGACGGCAGCAGCTCCTCGGCGATGGTCGTCATGCACGCGCGCGTGCGCTCGACTTCGAGGACGCGGGCGAGGTGCTCGGTGGCGTACCGGGCGTACAGGCCGACGAGGTGGCGCTGCCGCTCGACCGGCTCGGCGGGCTCGTCGTACAGCCACACGGCGGCACCGAGGCGCCCGGCCGCGTCGGTCGCCAGGGGGAGCGCGTAACTGGCCGCGTAGCCCAGGCGTACGGCGACCTCGCGGTGGCGCGGGTCGAGGGCGTCCTCGGTGAACAGGTCCGGGTGGAGGATCTCGCCGCCCTCGCCGCCGGGAGCGCCGGCCGGTCCGTCGAGGATCTGGCCGTAGGACATCTCGCCGCGCGGGACCGTCTCGATGTGGCCGAGGTCGGAGCGGGCGAGGCCGAGGCCGATGGTGGTGACGGGGCCCAGGCCGTCGCCGGGTTCCAGCACGATGAGGCCGCGGCGGGCGCCCACCAGGGCGGCTCCGGCGCGCAGCAGCTCCTGGAGTGCTTCGTCGAGTGCGTCCGTGCGTGCCAGCCGCTCCGTGAGTTCATGGAGGGTCGTGAGATCGGACACCCAGCCCGCGAGCCGGTCCTGGAGCAGGGCACCTGGCGCGTTCGGTGCGGTTTCTGGCGTGTTCTGCGTGTTCGAGGAGGGGCTCGGCGGGGTATCGGTGGCGGCAGGCGCGGGCGCGACAGTGTGTGCGGGCGAGGGAACCGTTGAATCGATTCCAGCCACTTTCGGAGGGTGCGGGGCGTTCATGGCGTCCGGCTTTCCGACCGGTGCGTATTGCTCAAAAGCATCGCAAACCCCCATGTCATTCTGCGCCGCTGGCAGTGTCTCCACATGTACACGCACTCGTGAGGGGATGTCCAGCATTGTCCTGCTGGGATTCCTGGTGTCCATGGGTTTACGGGTGCTATTTCGCTCTCCCCTTGCGGATTGGCAAAGTTGGCTTAAAACTGCATCAGGGGACGGTCCATTGCGGTCGACTGGGTTTGCTCGACGGAGCGTCACAGCGGTCGTGATGGGTACGTACTCGGAGAAGGCCAGGGGTGGCTGGGGGCCACCCGGAACCTGGTGAAGGACCCGGGCGTCTTAACCACCGACGATCGTGCCCCATCCTCCCGTGGCGGAGGCGGAGAGAACTACGCGGGACGGCAAAACGCCAGACTTCGCCACCCCCAATCGCCACGCCCATGCTTTTCAAGCACGCACGGGT
This sequence comes from Streptomyces sp. N50, assembly GCF_033335955.1. GTDB lineage: Bacteria > Actinomycetota > Actinomycetes > Streptomycetales > Streptomycetaceae > Streptomyces. Next base: position 4,419,191 of record NZ_CP137549.1, on the reverse strand, counting down.
TCCCCTTGCCGAAGGCAGGGGTGTGATGCGCCAACAGGTACGCACAGTGAAGTGATCGACACATGGTGTGATGTGGTCCTCGGTGTTGCCAGCGGTGCAACGGAAAGGAACGAGCGCTCATGCGCGAGATCCTCGGAAAGCGACGCAGGCTCCTGTCCAGGCGAGACAACAGGAGGTCTGAGATGCTCAGCGCGGCCCTGACCTTCGCGACAGAATGGCAATGGCCCGTACTCCCGGGCGTGGCACCGGACCCTCAGGGCCGGGCCCGTTGCGGCTGTCCGGACCCCGACTGCACGGTCCCCGGCGCACACCCCTTCGATCCCGGCCTCCTCGCGGCCACCACCGACGCCCGGATGGTGCGCTGGTGGTGGGGCAACCGGCCCGCCGCCCCGATCGTCCTCGCCACCGGCGACAAGGCCCCCTGCGCGGTCAGCCTGCCCGCACCCGCGGCCTCCCGGGCCCTCGCCGCGCTCGACCGCCAGGGCATGCGCCTGGGTCCGGTCGTCGCCGCGCCGACCCGCTGGTCGCTGCTCGTCAAGCCGTACTCCCTGGAGCAGCTGGGCGAGCTGCTCTACGCCAAGGACCACGTCCCCGGCTCGCTCCGCTTCCACGGCGAGGGCGGCTACCTCGCCCTGCCCCCCTCCGAGACCGGCCAGGGCCAGATCCGCTGGGAGCGCGCACCACTGCCCGGCTCGTCCTCGCCCTGGGTACCCGACGTCGAGGCCGTGGTGGACGCCGTGGTCGAGGCCCTCACTCGTACGGGTGTGAGCGCGCCCGAGTTGTAGGGGTGTCGGGCGTGCGCGGGACATGGCGCCCGTAGTTGGTCGTTATCTTCCGCTCTATGAACCTTCGTCTGCTCGCCCTCGCGGGCGTCGCGGTGTGCGCGGTCGCGCTGCCGCTGGCCGTGGCGTCCGCGGGACCCGTACGCGACGAGGGTCACGCGGTCGTACGGTCCCTCTCCCTCGGTTCCTCCGACGACTCCTCCGGCGTCTCTGGCGGCGACGCCAAGGCGCCGTCCGTCGCACCCTCGCCCGCCCGCTCCCCGCTGACGCTCGGCCTGGGTCTCGCGACGGCGGCGCGCTGCGGACCCGAGGTCTCCTCCCCCGACGGCATCGAGGCGCAGACCTGTGTCATGACGCAGGGTGAGGACACCTGGGCGCGCACCTACTACCGGAACGCCACCGGCGACGACCTGGACGCGGTGCTGAGCCTCATGGGTCCGGCGGACCGCACCGTGCAGATGCACTGCGCCGTGGCGGCCGAGGACGAGCCCGCGCTGTGCGAGACACCCCGGGAGCGGACACGGGGCGAGCTGGCGGCCTACACGGCCGTTGCGGAGTTCGCGGGGCGGAGTGGGAGCGGGCCGCTGTTGCTGCGCTCGGGGAGCAACTCCTCGGCGCCTACGGCGAGTTGACGGACGACATCGTTCCGTACACGCGGGCCGGGCATGAAAAGACCCGGTTGCTGGCGACGGGGGATGCACCAGCAACCGGGCTACTCGAACGGTAACAAGAGATCGGCGGTTCGCAAATTCGATCTCGGCTATTCGGACACCGACTTCCCTTTCACAACGGGGAGTTGTGACAGGAGTCACCGGAGTGAACAGGCCTGTTGCGACTGAACGGCCGTTCAGTCGAACCCCTGCTCCCTTCCGGGTGTCAGCTCAGCGTGACCTGCCGGTTGGTGAGGCCGCCCCGCGCGCGGCGCTCGTCCGCGGTGAGCGGTGCCTCCGTGGCCAGAGCGGCGGTGAGGCGCTCGGCGAACTCGGCGGCCGGCTTCTCGATGTCGTCCGCGCCCATACCGCTCGGCAGGTCCCAGACCGGCACGGTCAGCCCGTGAGCACGGAAGGACCCCACGAGACGGGTGCCCTCACCGAGACCGGAGCGGCCCGCCGCGTGCAGCCGGGCGAGTCCGTCCAGAAGCTGCTCCTCCGGGTATGGCATGACCCAGCGCAGATGGTTCTTGTCCGGGGTCTCGCACCAGTACGCGGCGTCCACGCCCTGGAGCTTGACGGTCGGGATGGCGGCGGCGTTGGCGCGCTCCAGGGAGGCGGTCACCTCCGGCGCCGCGTTCTCCGCCTCCGGGACCCAGAATTCGAAGCCCGGGTGCACAACTGGCTCGAACGTGCCTTCCGGGTCGAGCAGATCCTGCAGTCGCGGACCCTCGGCGGGGGCGCGGCGGGCCTGCACCGGGGTGCCCGGGTCGGCGGCCAGCGCGCGCTGGAGGGTGTCGGCGAGGTCGCGGCTGATGTCGCCGGAGGCCGTGTCGTTCTGCAGGCCGAGCAGCACCGAGCCGTCGTCCCGGCGCAGGGCCGGCCAGGCCATCGGCAGCACCGTGGCGAGCGTGACCGACGGGACTCCTTCGGGGAGGCCGCCCTTCAGGGGCAGCGCGACCGTGGCCGCGGGCACCAGCTCGCGCAGCGCCACCCAGTCGCCCTCGCCGGGCAGCCCCTCGAAGGGGCGCTGCACCAGCTCGGTCACCGCGTGCGCGGCGGCCCGGCCGTGGCAGGCCTTGTAGCGGCGGCCGCTGCCGCAGGGGCAGGGCTCGCGGGCACCGACGACCGCGACCTCTCCGTCGCTGAGCTGCGGCCGCCTGGCCGTGGTCTGGGGGCGCTTCTTGGCCATCGTGGGTGTCTCCCGGTTACGGCTCGTCTCGTACGGGCGGGAGCCTAGCCGTTCACGCCATGACCGACGGGAGCCTGTGGACAACCCGGCGGGTGTGGACGGCGGCCTGTGGACGACGGGGGCGATGTGGACGGGTACGGGCCGGTGTTGTCGGACGTGGCTCGGGGCGGATGGATGTGGGCCGGGGCGAACGGATGTGGCTCGGGGCGGACGGATGTGGGCCGGTGCGGTCACGTGCGGTCCGGTGCGGACGGATGTGGCTTGGTGCGGACGGATGTGGGCCGGTGCGGTTGCCCGCCGTCCGGTGCGAATGGACGTGATCCGGTGCGGTCACGTGCGGTCCGGTGCGGACCGACGTCGATCGGCGCGGGCAGACACCGGCCGGCGAGTCAGGCGGCCGGGCGGCTCAGTCCAGGTCGTCGAACGCGTCCGCGAACTCCAGCCGGGGTATCGCCGACACCGTAGGAGCCGTGACGCGCGTAGCGAAGTCGTCGCGTCGGTGCCCGGCGTCCGGATCATGGACGTCGTCCTGCACGACGACCCATACGGTGACCTCGCCCCGGGTGTCGTCCCGGACACCCCAGTCGTCGGCCAGTGCGGTGATGATGTTCAGCCCGCGTCCGCCGTGCGCCGTGACCGACGGGGTGGCCGGGGCCGGGCGGGTCGGGCCGCCGCCGTCCGTCACCTCGACCGTGAGCCGGCCGCCCGTGTCCACGCGCCAGGCGCACCGGACGTCGCCGTCACCGGCCAGGGCGTCGCCCAGGGGCCTGCCGTGCTTGCACGCGTTGCTCAGAAGTTCGGAGAGGATCAGTACGGCATCGTCGATGACCGTTTCCGACACACCGCCCGTGCGCAGCTGGTCGCGCATGCGATGTCTTGCTTCCCCCACGCCCGCAGGGCCATGGGACACGGCCATGCTCGACGACGTGGGCACCTCCTGTGCCACCACCAACGCCACCCCCGAGACCTCCTTCGCCCCACGCCACGGTGTGGATGCCCCCTTGGCCTGTACCGGAAACCGGCCAATCCACGTTCAGTGACGCATTCGCAACGATCGAACACGGACCGAACGCGCCGGTGCACTCCCTGTAATCGAGTGGCTTGTTTTCGACGGTGTGGCCGGGTTCGGAGGATGGTGCAGGTGGGGTGGCCGGGTCAAGGGGTGTTTGGCGGTCTTTATGAGGTTGTTTACCGCCCTCGGCCGAGCTGGCTCAGAACGGCCCCCGGCCGGTTGGTGATGATGGCGTCAATGCCCAGGTCAACGCAGAGATCGACGTCCTCGGGCTCGTTGACCGTCCACACGTGCACCTGGTGACCGGCGTTTTTCAGCCGCTCGATATACGCAGGGTGATTGCGCACGATCCGGATCGAGGGGCCTGCGATCCGGACACCGGCCGGAAGTCGACCGTCCCGCAGGCGGGGTGAGAGGAACTGCAGCAGGTAGACGGTCGGCAGCGTCGGGGAGGCGGCCCGCACCCGGTGCAGCGAGCGCGCCGAGAAGCTCATGACCCGTACCGGGGAGTCGGCGGCGGAGGCCGGGGCGTCCAGGCCGAAGCGCTTCAGGAGTACCAGCAGCCGTTCCTCGACCTGGCCCGCCCAGCGCGTCGGATGCTTCGTCTCGATGGCCAGCTCCACTCGCCGGCCCGCGTCCGCGACGAGTTCGAGCAGCCGCTCCAGGGTGAGCACGGAGGTGTCCTCGCGGTCCTCCGGGAGGTGCTCCCAGTCGGGCTCCTCGTCCCGCGTCGTCCGGGAGTCGCGGCCCTTCCAGGACCCGAAGTCGAGAGTGGCCAGGTCGGCCAGCTCCAGCGCCGAGACCGCCCCGCGCCCGTTCGACGTGCGGTTGACGCGGCGGTCGTGGACGCAGACGAGATGGCCGTCGGCGGTCAGCCGTACATCGCATTCGAGGGCGTCCGCACCGTCCTCGATCGCCTTCTTGTAGGCGGCGAGAGTGTGCTCGGGGGCCTCTTCGGAGGCTCCGCGGTGGGCGACGACTTGGATCCGGTGCTGCCGTGCGAGGGTCACCGCGTCATGGTGCCACCGCGACGGGGAAGGCGTGGAACCGAAGGGTCGTGGACGGCTCGTAGGGGCTATGTCGGTTTAGCCCGACAGGTCCCTTATAAAGGTTCGCCATGGACGCACAGGCACCGCTTATGGTGCTCTGACGGCCGGTGGGAAAAGCTGACGGCATACAAAAACACATGCACAGCTGTTTCGCGCCGGACCGATCGACAAGCGTGAAGAGTGTGACCGCATGCTTCCGAGAACAACAGCCGTGGACCGAGGAGAAGAGCTGTGAGCACCGAGAACGAGGGCACTGAGGTACCCCCGGCCCCGTCTGCACCTCCTGTGCCGGTGGAATCTCCCGCAGCTTCCCCGCAGGCGGCTGCGGCCGAGGGGGGCGCGCCCACCACGCAGCTCCCGCCGGTGCCTCCGGGCGCCCCGCAGGACACGCCGTACGCGGGCCCCGCTCCGGCGTACGCCGGAGCGCCCCCGCAGGGCACGGGATCCGCTCCCGACGCCGCCTGGCCGCCCCCGCCGCCCGCCACCCCGTCGTACGCCGACAGCGGCACGGGCGCGGGCGCGTACGGCGGCGAGGGCGTCGGCGGATACGGGGGCGACGGCTACGGAGGTGACGGCGCCGGAGCAGGTGGCGGCTGGGGCACGCCGTACCAGCAGCAGCCCGCGCCCAAGAAGCCCGGTGGCGGACGCGGCGGTCTGATCGCCGCCGTGCTGATCGCCGCGCTGGTCGCCGGCGGCCTGGGCGGTGGCCTCGGCTACACACTGGCCAAGGACAACGACGACAACAGCAACTCCACCACCGTCTCCGCCGACACCGGCAGCAGCGCCTCCGTGAAGCGCGACCCGGGCACCATCGCGGGCGTCGCCGCCAAGTCCCTGCCCAGCACGGTCACCATCGAGGCCGAGAGCACCAGCGGCGAGGGCGGCACGGGCACGGGCTTCGTGTTCGACACCCAGGGCCACATCGTCACCAACAACCACGTCGTCGCCGACGCGGTCGACGGCGGCAAGCTCACGGCGACCTTCCCGGACGGCAAGAAGTACGACGCCGAGATCGTCGGCCACGCCCAGGGCTACGACGTCGCGGTCATCAAGCTCAAGAACGCCCCCAGCAACCTCAAGCCGCTCGCCCTCGGCGACTCGGACAAGGTGGCCGTCGGCGACGAGACGATCGCCATCGGCGCCCCCTTCGGCCTGTCGAACACGGTGACCACGGGCATCATCAGCGCCAAGAACCGCCCGGTGGCCTCCAGCGACGGCAGCTCCACCAGCAAGGCGTCGTACATGAGCGCCCTGCAGACCGACGCCTCGATCAACCCCGGCAACTCGGGCGGCCCGCTGCTCGACGCGCAGGGCTCGGTCATCGGCATCAACTCCGCGATCCAGTCGACCAGCAGCGGCGGCCTCGGGTCCACCAGCCAGTCCGGTTCGATCGGCCTGGGCTTCGCCATCCCGATCAACCAGGCGAAGTACGTGGCCCAGCAGCTGATCAAGACCGGCAAGCCGGTGTACGCCAAGATCGGCGCCTCCGTCTCCCTGGAGGACAGCACCGCCGGGGCGACGATCACCGCCGAGGGCGTCAGCGGCGCCTCCTCGGTGGAGGCCGGCGGCCCCGCGGCCAAGGCGGGCCTCAAGGCCGGCGACGTCATCACCAAGCTCGACGACTCGGTGATCGACAGCGGCCCGACCCTCATCGGCGAGATCTGGACCCACAAGCCGGGCGACAAGGTCAAGATCACGTACAAGCGCGGCGGTACGGAGCACACGACCGACCTGACCCTCGGGTCGAGGGTCGGCGACAGCTGATGCGGCTGACGCGGCTGCCGTAGCGCCAGACGATCAACCGGCGGGCCGGGCGAGGACTTTCCTCGCCCGGCCCGATCGTTTTGTGCCCTCCACGCGTGCGTGCGCCACGAGGGAACCGGATTCCTCCCTGCGGCGAAGTACGGGTGAAAGCCCAGTCTTCATCAGCGTGTTCGCATGGACGAGAGGAGCCCCGATGACCGTCGGACCAGGCGTCAGGGTGGGGCAGGACAGCGACGCCTCGGTGATCGAACGGTCGTGGGACGAGCCCGAGGCATTCGCCGTGCTCTTCGACCGCCACGCCGACTCCGTGCACCGTTACGCGGCGCGCAGGCTCGGTACGGAGGTCGCCGAGGACCTGATGGCGGAGACGTTCACCACCGCCTTCCAGCAGCGCTTCCGGTACAACACGGAACTGGCCGACGCCCGCCCGTGGTTGTTCGGCATCGCGACCAACCTCATAGGCCGGCACCGGCGCGCCGAGGCCCGGCTGCCGTCGGCCGCCCGCGCCGACGGTTCGCAGGACCCGGTCGCCGACCGCGTGGCCGCGAAGGTCAGCGCACAGGCCGTACGGGGCGAACTGGCCCTGGCGATGGCCCGGTTGCCCGCCCGGCACCGGGACGTGCTGCTGCTGGTCGCCTGGGCCGACCTCGGCTACGAGGAGGTCGCCCGCGCCCTGGAGGTACCGGTGGGGACGGTCCGGTCACGGCTGCACAGGGCCCGCAGAAAACTTCGCGACGCATTGGGCGGATCCGACCCGACAGCCTTCCGAGAGGAATCCGACGATGAGTGAACCGAGGAACGAACTCCAGCTCCTGAGGGAGTGGGACGCGGACACGCCCCCGCTGACGGACCCCGCACGCGCGCGTGCCCTCTTCCGCCTCCACCAGGCGATGCTCACGCCCACCACCCTCGCTCCCGCGACCGTACGACGCCGTCCGGTGCTGCGGATGGCGGTGGCGGGCGTCGCGGCGGCGGCGGTGGCGGTGGCGACGAGCGTGGTGATCGCCGCGAACGACGACTCCTCGCCCCGCACCCAGCCGGTGAGCGCGACCACTGTGCTGCACGGCGCGGCGGCCGAGGAACGCCGCCTGGAGAAGCCGATCGCCCCGCGCGACGACCAGTTCATCTACACCAAGGAGATCATCAAGGAGACCCCGGCCAAGGGCGGCCGGACCCGGACGTACGTCGACGAGAGCTGGAACTCGGTCGACGGCTCCAAGAAGTCCTACGTCAGCGAGCTGGGCCGCAAGCAGTGGGTCCCGGTGTTCGCTCCGGGCCAGGGCACCTGGCCGCCGACCAAGTGGACCGAGCTCGAGCAACTGCCCACCGATCCGCGCAAGTTGGTGATCACCTTGCGGGACATGGGCGGAAAGCCGGACTACAGCAAGCCGATGAGGGCCGCCGACTGGCCGATGACCCAGGTCTTCGTCTCCGGTCTGCTCCGCGCCCCCGTCCTGCCGAAGGGGCTGCGCGCCGCGGCCTACGAGGCGCTGGCCACCGTCCCCGGCATCAAGGTCCTGCCGCACCAGAAGGACGCGGACGGCCGCGTGGGCGTCGGCATCCAGTACGTGGGCCCCGCCGGGACCCCCTGGGGGAAGGGCGGCCCGGTCCTGGTCTTCGACCCGAAGACGTACCGGTACCTCGGCATGCACGATCGGCGCACGGCGGGCGGGACGACGTACGAACAGTGGACGTACATCGCCGCGAGCGCCGTGGTGGACCGGGTGATGCAGCGGCCGTAGGGACGTGCCGAGGGGCGTCGCCTGCCGGGCGGCGCCCCTGTTCCGGGGAACCACGGACGTGGGCCCGTGGCGCGCGAAATCATGAACCATGCGACCGGACGACTGGTACCTCACCGAAGACCTGGACGACTTCCTCGCCGGAGGCGGGGAGTTCCTGCGCTCGCGCCCCGCGCCGCACACCACGGCGTTGACGACGATGGAGAGACTGCGCACGCACGGTTCGGCCGAATACGGCGGCGGAGCAACCCTGTTCGGCCGACTGGAGCGAGCGGGCGAGATCGACGCCACCTTCTACCGCCTCCCCGCTCGCGGCCTGGCACCCACCTCCCTCACCCCCGAGCAGGCCAACACCCTCGCCGCCCGCCTGGTGGACGTCGGGCACGCCGTTCCCTACGTCACCGCGGACGAGGAGACCGCCACCGTGTTCGCTCAGGCATGGCAGCGGCACACGGGCGCGACGTCGAAACTCCGCGTCCGGCTCCACCTGTACCGACTCGGCACCCTCACGCCTCCGGAGCCGTTCCCGGAGGGCCACGCCCGGGTCGCGCGCGAGGAGAACCATGCCCAAGTCGTCCACTGGTGCCACGAGTTCGCCGCCGCCGTCGACGAGGTCCTCCCCGCCTCCTGGGCCGACACCCGCTTCGCGGACAAGCACTTCACGTTCTGGGAGACCCCGGACGGCACCCCGGTCTCCATCGCCGGCTCGACCGCGAAGATCGGCGGCATGGTTCGCGTGGACCCCGTATACACCCCGCCCCACCTCCGCGGCCACGGCTACGCCGCCGCCGTGACGACCGAGGTGACCAGAGCCGCATTGGCCACGGGCGCCAAGGAGATCGTCCTCTTCACGGACCCGGGCAACCCGACCAGCAACGCCCTCTACCGACGCCTCGGGTACGTCCGCATCACCGACTGGGCCGTGTACGACTTCTCGGGCGCGACGCCGGAGTAGCCCCGCCCGCCCGGCGAACCCGGACCACGGACCCCGCGCGAGGCCCGAGCCCGGTACGCTGTACCCGCTCCGTCCCTGGTGGGCGTGTGCGCAGGTGGGTTGCCCGAGCGGCCTAAGGGAACGGTCTTGAAAACCGTCGTGGCAGCGATGTCACCGTGGGTTCAAATCCCACACCCACCGCAGGTGAACGGCCCTGACCAGGTCAATCGGTCAGGGCCCTTCTCATGTGCGCTGTCGATCAGCCACTGTGGTTCCCCGTCAGTTACCGGTGGATCGGGCACGGCAAGGGCACAGAACGTTGTGATCCCTAGCTCTAACCATATGAGCCAGCGGAGCCGCGTTTCCGGCCCTGACGTGTCGTTGCTGGGCGTGCTGGCCACGACGGTTGCTGTCTCGGGTGTTCTACTGCCGCCTGCGTGGTCCGTGTTGAGCCTCTGACGGCCAACGGAGAGATGAAGTAGACAGCGAGTCCCTCGAACGTCATCGCACGGCCAGCCCTGCCGATCATGAACAGCGTTGTCAGTCCCATGGTGTTGCATGGCTTGGGATGCCGCTTCTGCCCACAGGTGCAGCGATCTTCCTCAAATTTCACCTCACCTGAGGTATGGTTTGAGGAAGTTGGGACCTCGGAGGTGCCGTGAGCCAGTTCCAAGGGCAGACCCCTGCCCGCCCCAGCAAGGTCGTTCAACCAGAGCAAGCTGAGAGCCGCCTGGCGGCGATGGGTCTGTCGGTTGTTAATATCCGCAACAGCGTCGCAGCAGGCGACGATGCTCGGAGCCGTGTCTCGCTTCGCTACTACCCGCGGAACTTTCCCGGGATCACCATGTGGGCCGAGACGCTTGCGGCCCTCCGACGCGAACTGCTGAAAGCTCGACAAGGGTGGCGAATCGGGCAGACTGGTAACTACGAGACGGTCTATTCAGCGGATCGTCGGCTTGCGTTCGCCGTTGTAGCGGGCGATCGATTCACTGGCATTGATGGCGATCGGCCTCCCCGCCTGACCCGGAAGCGCGGACCTAAGACGAAGGAGCGAGTCGACCGCAACGCGAAATACCAGCAACTTGCGTTTGAAATCGACCTACCAGTGCGGGCTGCTGAGCTTCCGCCTGACGAAGCCTGCTCTACGTGGTTTCTCGTTGTCCATGCTGATGACGACCACATCCGCGTGGAGCTCTCTCTGCCTGTCGACGCAGAGAATGGAATCGTTGGAGAGTGGGTCGAAAGGATTCTGATCGACCCGATTCCCACCTCCGGGGCGGTCGCACCAATTGAGCCGGGCGAGGACGACGACGATGACGGAGAACCGATGGTCACAAGGACAGCTTGATTATCCTTCGTTTAACCATACTCGTCTCACGATGGCGCGCGAGCGTCGAGGCCTGACAAAGCAGGGCCTCGCCGAGCTTTGTGGTGTGTCGCGACGAGCCGTCTCGGGATGGGAAGCCGGAGAGGTGGACAACCCACCTCTCGACTTGCTTGCGCGCGTTTTGGATCTGCCTGAAAGCTACTTCCAGACAGATGACGCCCCTCATGTCGAGGAAGAGTGGGTAAGTTTTCGAGCGCTGTCGTCTATGACGGCTAGGCAGGTCCATCGCATCCTGTCCATTAGCTCATTGGGAGTTCTTCTCAGCGGCTGGGTCGACAAGCACTATGGAACCCCGCCTCCCGAGCTCCTTGACCTATCGGAGACCTCTAGCCTCACGCCGGTGGCCGCTGCTGAACAGGTGCGATCAGCCTGGGGGCTGCATCAAAAGCCCGTGAAAAATATGCTCGCATTGGCTGAACGGAGGGGGGTTCGTGTCTTTTCCCTCCCGATTACTGATAGGGAAATCGACGCGTTCTCGTTTATGTACGAGGGTCGCCCATTCGCCTTTCTGAATACTTCAAAAACTGGCGAGCGGATGCGTTTTGATCTTGCTCACGAGCTAGGTCATCTCGTCCTGCATCAGGGTTCTAAGAGGAATCGCTCTCGTGCGACAGAACAAGAAGCGCAAGACTTTGCATCAAGTTTCTTGATTCCGGCAGATGGGCTATTTGCGCAGGTCGTTGGTCGACTTCGCTTGGATGACGTATTTAAGCTCAAAGCCTACTGGAAGGTCTCTGCGGTGGCGATGGTGGAAAGGCTCTATCAGCTTGAGCTGATCTCTGAGTGGAACCGTCGCCAGTGGATGATTGATCTGTCTCAGCGCGGCTATAGGACGTCGGAACCTGATGGAATCCATCCAGAGACTTCTCAACTGTTTACTGAAGTATTCCGCCTTGCGCGAGAAGACGGCTGGAGTTCGCGCCGCATCGCCGAAGAACTGCATGATAACAGTAATGATCTAGACGCCCTCGTTTTCGGACTCTCGATTGCCGCGATCTCTGGTGGAGGTCAGGTGGGACCGGCTAAGCAAGGCCACCTCTCTGTGGTGAAGTAAGGGCCTCTGCGTATTGTCGATCGCAGCCGATACCCACCACTTTCCCCAGCTCCCATCCCGTCCGCCGTCGACCCACACACCGTGGAGCGGGCGTGGTTCATGGCGTCCAGGTGGAGCGCGCCACTGTACGAACGACCTGGACGCCATGGGCCGCGTCTGCTCGGCTCTGCCTGGGTCGGCGGTGGTCGGGATGGGAGCTCTCCGCGCACGCCACTATGGACCGGTGGTCGGCAGCGGCGCCCCCCTCCATCCCGGTGTCGGCCGATCCCCCGCCGGAGGCATCGTCTTGACCGTGGCACTCGTCCGGTGGTCATCCCATCGCCCTGGCCTCTCACGTGGGCGCGCGTCGGCGCAGCGCGGGCGGAGCGAGCCGAAGGCAGGAGCGGCGCCCGCAGCGGAGCCGGGAGCGCGCCCGGCGGAGCGGAGCGCAGCCGGGGCTTGATGAGGTAGAGAAACCTGTAACAAGTCGGCTCCGGCATCCGGTGGGATTCGTGCGCTTACCGGGTACCCGGTAGCCTGAAACCACCCTAGGGAACTGGAGGCTGATCGATGCCCGAAACGGCACGGCAGATCGCCGATGACCTGCGGGCACGGATTGATGCTGGTGAGTTCGGACCTGGTCGCCGACTTCCCGGGGAACCCGCGCTCGTCAGGGAGTACGGCGTAGCCAAGATGACAGCGAACGGCGCACTGAAGCTGCTCGTGACTGAAGGAGTCGCGGTATCGCGCCCCGGCTCCGGGACTTATGTCCGAGAGTTCAAGCCGATCTTGAGGGACGCCACGAAGCGCCTGTCTCGCGACCAGTGGGCAACTGGCAAGTCGATCTGGTCAGCGGATGTTGGCGAGCGCCCCATGCTCCCCGCGGATCTTGAGGTGTACGAAGAGGAAGCGCCGCGCTGGGTCGCTCGCGCTCTTGGCTTGGATGACGGAGGGCGCGTTGTCATCCGCAGTCGGCGGTACCTCGTTGATGGCGAGCCGGTACAGATGGCGACCTCCTACCTTCCTGCCGACCTGGCGCGTGACTCGCGTATCGCTGAGCCCGATCCGGGCCCTGGCGGGATCTACAAGCGCCTGGCAGAGATGGGTGCAGAACCCGTGCACTTCAACGAGGACCTCCGCGCTCGAATGCCGAGTTCGGAGGAGTCCTCCGCATTGTCGATCCTGCCCGGTACGCCTGTGATCGAGATCTGCCGCACGGCATACACCTCTGACGGCAAGGCCGTTGAGGTCAACAGGATGTTGCTTGATGCTGGCGCGTACGCCCTGCGGTACAGCTTCGGAAGCTGACGCTTCGTCAGAAAATGACTTCGCGCAACAAAGGCCCACTTCGGTGGGCCTTTTTTGCTGCGCCAGGAAGCACTTCAACAGCAGAGACCCTTGACCTCCCTAGGGAGCTTGCCGTTAAATCTCCCTAGGGAGGTTCTTCGGCCTCTCGATCTCGGCTCTGTGAGGAGTACTTCATGCCGTCCTTCAAGATCGATGTTTCGACCGCGATGGTGTTCGTGGCGACCGCGCCGACGCCGAAGCTCGCCAACAAGCAGACCGGGGAGCGGGCCATGGACCGGGAGACCGGTGCGGGCCTGTCGACGGTGGGTCTGCTGATCTCGGACGAGGGAGAGGGCAACCTCTACCAGGTCACGATCCCCGAGACGGGTATCCCCGAGGGCCTGATGCCGGGTACGCCGGTGCGGGTGGTCGGACTCAAGGCGCGTGACTGGGAGAACGAGTTCAACGGCCAGAAGCGGCACGGGATCTCGTTCCGCGCGGTCGCCGTGGCGCCGGGGGCCTGACCATGACGGACCTGGCGACCTGGCTGGAGGCCGGGACCATAGCAGCCGGTGCCGGTGGCCTCGGCTACGCCAAGTACCGCGCTCCGCGCGTGTACTGGTCGGTGGTGGGCCTGCCCTGCACGTGGGGCCGGTTCACCTGGACCTACCGGGACACGATGGAGGTGTGCGGGCTGACGGTGCAGCCGTCCGGCTTCCGCGCCTTCGTGAAGCGAAGCCTGGCCCGTGCCGAGGTGCGGCCGGTGCCGCCGAAGGTCCGCCGTGTGCGGGGTACCTCGACCGGTCTGCGGGTCACTCTCCGGCTTCCGGCCGGCCTGGAACCCGCCGATCTCGCCGCGTCCTCCGAGCGTCTGCGCCACGCGTGGGGCGTGCGGTCTGTGATCGTGCGGGAGACCAAGCCCGGCTATGTCGAGTTGCGCATGACCGGGTGGGACGTGCTGCGCCGGGTCAAGCTGCCGCGCAAGGCTCAGCCGCGTGACCTGGTCGTTCCGGTAGCGCTGCGGGAAGACGGCACCGTGTTTGTGCGGGACTACCGCAAGGTGCCGCACGCCCTGACCTTGGGCGCGAACCAGTCCGGGAAGTCGATGTATCAGCGCAACCTGATCAAGGGGCTGGCTCAGTTGCCGGTCGGTTTGATCGGTATCGACTGCAAGCGCGGTGTGGAACTCGGCCGGTACGCGTCGCGTCTGTCGGCGCTGGTCACCGATCCTCAGTCGGCCGGGGACCTGATCGACGCGCTGGTCGCAGAGATGGAAGAGCGTTTCGACCTGCTCGCCCTGTACGGGGTCTCGGACCTGTGGGAACTCCCCGACGAGGTCCGGCCGGTGCCGCTGATCGTGCTGGTGGACGAGATCGCGGAACTGTTCTTCGTGACCTCGAAGAAGGACGAAGCGGCCCGCGATCACACGGTCATGAACCTGGTCCGGCTGGGCCAGATGGCCCGCGCGATCGGCGTCTACCTGGAGGTGTGCGGGCAGCGCTTCGGCTCCGACCTGGGCAAGGGCGCGACCGCGCTGCGGGCTCAGCTCACCGGCCGGGTCGTGCACCGCGTCAACGACAAGCAGACCGCCGACATGGGGCTCGGCGACATAGCCCCGGATGCCGTGATGGCCGTGACCGCCATCGCCCCGGACCGCCCCGGTGTCGCAGTGGCCGGCGACACCTCCGGCGGCTGGTCCCGCATCCGCACCCCCGAGACCACCCCCGGCGAGGCAGCGGCCGTGTGCCGCCAGTTCGCCCACCTCACCCCGGAACTGCCGTTCCTGGCTCCGTTCCGGCCGGTCGGCCAGATCATGCCGCCGATGCCCGCGGCACCGCCGCTCGCGGTCCCGCAGCAAACCCCCTGATCACCAACCCACCCAACGCACGTGCGCCACGCCCCTACCCGAGCCATGCCGAAAACCGGAAGGACATCGCTCATGGCACGCAAGACCAGCAAGCCCCCGACGAAGCAGTGCCCGCCGTGCAAGGGCACCGGCGAGGTCTACCGCACCATCCGCGTCGGCCGCAGGCAGCGGCCCGTTGGCCAGCAGACCGGTATCTGCCTGAACTGCCTGGGCTCCGGCGAGATCCCCGCCGACGACTGAAGCCCGCCGGGGCCGGGCGGCCGGACACCGCTCCCCGCCCGTCCTCTGGCCCAACTCCCTGCGAAGGAGGTGAAGACCGTGTCCCGCTCGTTGCGCATCGACGCCGTACTCGTCCAAGCCGTAATCGCCGGAGCCCTGTCCTTCGCCCACCTGCACGACCTCGCTGCCGCTGCCGGACAGACCGGATGGAAGGCCTGGGCCTACCCGGTCTCCGTCGACCTGCTCCTGGTCGCGGTGTGGCGGCGGCTGCGCACCGAACGCTCGAAGCTGGCCTGGTTCTGGTTCCTGATCGCCCTGGTCGCCTCACTCGGCGCGAACATCGCGACCGCCGGACTCCTCGACCTCGACCACGTGCCGGACTGGCTGCGCATCCTCGTCGCAGGCTGGCCTGCCCTGGCCTTCCTCGGCGGCACCCTGCTCGCCCACCAACCCGCCGACTCCACCCCGGAGCCGCAGTCGGAGCCCCGGACCGCGCCGGTGATCGACCGCCCCGAGACCCCGGTACCGGCGCCGGAGATCACTGCGCCGGAGCCCGCACCGGCACTCCCCAAGGCCGCCCCGGCCGTGCCCCCGGCGCTGGTCGACCACGCCCGCAAGGTCGCGGCCGAACACCGCACGCGCACCGGTACCGCGATTGATACCGCGACTCTGCGTGTCCGGCTCGGCGTCCCGGAAGACCTCGCCGGTGCGATCGCCGCCCAACTCGCCTAACAGACAAGGAGGTTCACTCCATGCGCCCGAACCGCTTCTCCAACGTGATCCGCATCGGCCCGGTCAAGGTCGGCACGTTCAACAACGGACGTGGCCAGACCAAGCACACCGCCGCCTGCACCGCCCCGAACTGCGGCTTCTCCACCGAACACGAAGACCGCTCCGCCGCCGAACTCGCCGCCCACACCCACAAGTGCACCTGACCAGAAGGGACGGTCCGATGCAGTTACCCGAAGACCAGTTCCGCGCCGGTCACATCCCGGCCGACCTCTACCGGCAGATCCCCCACGGCACCGACCTGCGCAAAGTCGTGATCGTGCAGGAAGCACCCCGCTCCTACAAAGGCCCGATCGTTCTGACTTTGGTCGTCATCGCCGGATCGATCGCCGTGCTCCTGGTCATCGCCTTCGTCGTCCAGGTCATCGCCGGTGCAGCCATCGCTGTCCTGTCAGCCAGCGGCGGACTCAGCTACACGATCAACCGCAGCAAGAAACGGGAGTTATCCCGCGCGGGCACCCGGCGGCGTTCCCGCACGCCGCACAAGACCACGACGCGCTCCCGGCCCATCAAGTCCAAGAGCCACAAGCGCAGGTAGCACCCTCCGGGGCGGCATCGGTCGCCAAACTTCCGCCGCCCCGGACGGCCCACCACTTCCTGATCTTCCGATCCGAAAGGGCTCCGTCCATCATGCCTGTTCGTCTCCCGAACCGTCCGGTCTGCCACCACTGCGACGGCTTCCCGGTCGTCTCCGTCACCACCGGTGCCCGCCACCTCGACGGCTCCCGCGCCCTGCTCCGCGTCGTCTGCTCCGTCTGCGACGGCACCGGTCACGCGCTCCCGCGGCCCGTCTCCGTTCTCGTTCCGGCCGGGAGGTGACCGCGATGTTCCACAAGCTCCCCGCCGACCTTCGGCCGACCGAGGACAGCCCGGGCCTGCGCGTCAAGACCGGTACCCGCTACAGCCGCTCGCAGGGCGACTACGTGTGCGGCGGCTGCGGTGCCGAGGACCACGCCAACGGCGACACCGACGTCAAGAACCTGGTCGAGGACTACAGCGCCAACCACGGTGCCGCCCACCGTGCGGAGGCCAGGCGATGACGGAGACTCAAAGCCCTCTGCGCACGTTCTCCTTCGGCGGCGGCTGGCAGTCCATGGCAGCCCTGGTCCTGGCCGCTCAGGGCCGGATCGACTTCCAGACCTTCCTGTTCGCCAACGTCGGCCAGGACTCCGAAAACCCCCACACCCTGCGCTACGTCGAACGCTACGCCGCACCCTTCGCAGCCGCTCACGGCCTGACACTGATCGAGCTGGAACGGCACATCGGCAAGCAGCACGAACGGACCGAGACGATCCGCGGCCGCATCATCAACAGCAACGGCAGCCGCCAGACGATCCCGGTCTTCCTGACCAACGGCAAGCCGGGCAAGCGCAACTGCACCTACGACTTCAAAGTCCTGGTGACCGGGGCCTGGCTGAAGGCGCACGGCGCAACCGAGGACCACCCGGCCACGGTCGCCATGGGCATCAGCCTGGACGAGATCGGCCGCGCCAACGCAGGCAAGGCCATGCCGTATGAGCGGCTCGTCTACCCGCTCCTGGACCTGAAGATCCGCCGTGCGGACTGCCCGCGCATCATCCGCTCTGCGGGCCTGCCCGTGCCGCCGAAGTCGTCCTGTGACTTCTGCCCGATGCGGAAGATCCCCGAATGGCAGGCCATGCGCGAACAGGACCCCGCGCGTTTTGAGCGGGCCTGCCAGGTCGAGGACACCATCAACACCCACCTGGCAGCCAAGGACAAGCGCCCGGTCTATCTGACCCGGTTGGGGCGCCCCTTGCGGGAGCTGTTCAAGGGCGGAGACCAACTGCCCCTGTTCGACACCGACGATGAAGGCTGCGACAACGGGTGGTGCTGGACGTGACCAACCCCGCCATCGCGGCGGGCCTGGACGTGGCCACCCTCAGCGACGTGCTGAGGGTGGCCGGTTCGGCCCACTTCGACCGCTGGCAAGACCAGATCAAGCGTACGGGCGGCTGCTCCGACCCGATCCGGCTTGCTGGAGCTACGAAGACCATCGACCCGACCACGAAGACCGTGCTGTACGCGTACACGACCGAGCATGAGCCGGGCGGCATGCTGCGGATCGCGTGCGGGAATCGCCGTGCCTCCCGCTGCCCCGCGTGCGCCTGGACCTACGCCGGTGACACCTACCACCTCATCCGCGCCGGACTCGTCGGCGACCCCGACAAGGGCACCCCGCACACGATCCGGGATCACCCGCGGGTCTTCGCCACCCTCACCGCGCCCTCGTTCGGTCCGGTCCATAACCGTCCTGGCACCCGGGCCTGCCGCTGCGGGCAACGCCACAGTGAGGACGCGCCCGAACTCGGCACTCCGCTCAACCCCGCCTCGTACGACTACGCGGGCGCGGTGCTGTGGAACAACCACGCCTCCGATCTGTGGCGCTACTTCACGATCTACCTGCGCCGCGAGATCGCACGCCGCGCGGGCCTGACCCAGAAAGCAGCCCGCGAACAGTCCCGCGTCGCCTTCGGCAAGGTCGCCGAATACCAAAAGCGCGGAGCTGTCCACTTCCATGCCGTGATCCGCTTCGACGGACCAGACGGCCCCGACAGTCCGCCGCCTGCCTGGGCGACCCTCGACCTGCTCGACGATGCGATCCGTGCCGCCGCCGCCCGCGTCACGGTCGACGTGCCGCCCGTGGGTGATGAGCCAGCCCGCTCGCTGCGCTGGGGCACACAGCTCGACGTCCAACCAATCAACGCGTTCGGCCACGGAGAAGAGATCACCGAAGCGGCAGTCGCCTCCTACGTCGCCAAGTACGCCACCAAGGCAGCGGAGACCACAGGCACGGTCGACCGCCGGATCGGCAACAAGGAAGCCCTCGTACTGCTCGGTGTCCCGGACCACCCTCGACGCCTGATCGAAGCCTGCCTTGACCTCCACTCGCTCTACCCCGACCGCAAGCTCCGGGACTGGGCCCACATGCTCGGCTTCCGCGGCCACTTCTCCACCAAATCCCGCCGCTACTCCACCACCCTGGGCGCCCTCCGACAGGTGAGAGCCGACTACCGCGCCGCCCAACACCGCGAAGCCCTGGGCCTGCCCGACCCCGAGGACAACCCGGAGGCAACCACGCTCACCCTCGCCCACTGGACCTACGCAGGCCACGGCCACACCCCCGGCGAATCCTGGCTCGCAGCCAACATCCGCCGCGACATCCAACTCAACCGCGAAACCGCGCGCGAAGAGGTCGCCAACGTGGCGGACTTTGAGGCAAAGGGGGAGTGGTGATGGCTGATCAACTCTTGGACGTCAAGCAGGTGGCCACTCGCCTTGGCACAGGGGTCCGCTTCCCTCGTCGGCTGATCGAAGAACGCCGCATCGCCTTCGTCAAGGTCGGTCGCAACGTCCGGATCTCGGAACGGGCGCTGGACGAGTACATCGCTGCGAATACCGTGCAGCCGGTCGTTCTCCGACCCACAGGCCTTAGGAGGGCTGCCTGATGGCGGGGAAGCGCAAGTCTCGCCGGGGCTTCGGCAGGATTCGGAAGCTGCCCTCAGGGCGGTACCAGGCTCGCTACCCGGGGCCTGACGGGGTGTTGCGGCCTGCCGACCGCACGTTCGCCACGACCACGGACGCCGATCGGTGGCTGGCAAAGAAGCGCATCGAGATCGAAGACGGCCGCTGGATCGACCCTGCCGAAGGACAGACGACGGTCCGGGATTGGTCGGCTCGTTGGCTGGCGGCTGTGTCACCGCAGCTCAAGCACAAGACACAGGCGTCGTACCGATCGTTGATCAACTCGCTGATCAACCCGGCACTTGGGGACCGTGAGCTGTCGAGTCTGAGGCCGATCACCGTGACGGAATGGGTTGCGCAGATGCGAACGAGGGGGCTCAGCCCGTCGCGCATCCGGCAGGCGTACCGAGTGCTGTCGCAGGTCATGGCCTCGGCTGTCGACAACGACCTGATCGCCCAGACACCTTGCCGGGGCGTGCGCCTCCCGAGAATGCCGCAGACCGAGCCGCACATCCTGACGCCGCTCGAAGCCTCTCGCGTCGTGCGCAATGCCGACAAGCCGCATGACCTGCTGATCGCGCTCCTGGCCTTCGCTGGCCTGCGGGTGGGCGAGGGCTTCGCACTGCGCCGCGATGATGTCGACGTGGCGGGCGGCACGGTGCTGGTTGACGAGAACCTCGCTGAGGCGAACGGCGCCCTGGTCTTCGACACCCCGAAATCTCATCAGAAGCGGCTACTTCGCGTGGCGCCCACCCTCGCGAAGCGGCTCGGGAAGCACCTGGAGACTCTGCCCGACGATGGCCGTGCGCTGCTGTTCACCACGCCCGCGGGCAAGCCGCTGCACTACAACCAGTGGCGCAAGGCCTATGCCCGACGATGGCCGTGCGCTGCTGTTCACCACGCCCGCGGGCAAGCCGCTGCACTACAACCAGTGGCGCAAGGCCTACTTCGATCCTGCCGTGTCGGCGGCTGGTCTCACCGACGTGACCCCGCACGATCTCCGGGCCTCGCACGGGACTTGGGTAGCCGACAAGTACGGTGTCATGACGGCCGCTCACCGCCTTGGGCATTCGAACGCGAGCGTGACGACTCGGCACTACGCCCGTCCGGTGGCTGGCCGCGATGACCAGGTGGCCGAAGCCTCAGACGCGTGGGTCAACGGGCACGATCTTGACCGAGGGGCACGTAGCGGGCACGACGACGATGACGACGGCTTGGCGGGGGCGCTCGTACCCGTCTGACCTGCGGCGGAGACCTCACCGCTCGTGATCGGCGAAAGGTCTTGAAAACCGTCGTGGCAGCGATGTCACCGTGGGTTCAAATCCCACACCCACCGCAGCATGAGAGCCTCCGGCCGGTGAGATCGGCCGGGGGCTCTCGTCGCGTCCGCGGCCCGTGTGTGCCCGTCATTCCTCGTGCTTCAGGCACACGAACTCGTGAGCGGGAATCACGGGCTCGCCGGGCGTGGGATCGATGGCGCCGATCCTGATGGCCACCGTCGCCACCGGGACCGGGGTGTTCGCCGCCTTCGGGTGCATCAAGCGCCAGCGGTGCCCGGGCGGGACCTTCTTGGCCGGTAGCTCGAATGTGGCCAGTTCGACCCAGCGGTCGTAGTTGGTGGGATAGCAGCGCACCGGCGCATGGCACTGCCGGCAGGTGCGTGGCTCGACCCACTCCACGTCGTCCGGGTCGAACTCGGGATCCGGTGCCGCTGTGGCGCCCTCGCACACGGCAAGCTCGTTGGCGACCTCGTCCCAGCACCTGTCGCAGAGGTCGGCCGACAGGGGAATGAACCGTCCGCGCTCACGGACGTCGGGCCCGTTCGAGGAGCACAACAGGCACTCAGGCCGGCTGACACCGTGGGGAACCGCCATTTTCCGAGTGTGCGTGCCCGGTACACCATTCAAACAGGGCGCCTTTCGGCCTTATTCGCCGAAGTCGCACTTCAGTGGCCTGATCGACGCACAGGTGTCACTACTGCCTCAAACCGGCCGCGCCTGCTCGGTTCTGTCTGGGACGGTGTGGTCGGGACGGAAGCTCCCCCGCGCTCACGGCCGATGCCCCGTCATCCGAGCCGCTGAAGCGATCGTCGCCCGCGCTTCCCGTTCCGACAGACCCGTGCCCAGGGCCGCCTCGACCAGGGGGTCCACCAGAGCCGGCCCGATGTCGTTCTCGTAGGCGCGGCAGGCCGCCCAGAAGAGGCGGGTGTTGCGCTGGCCCTCGTGGGCGGCGAGGACGAACTGGACCAGGCCCTGGCCGTGTTGGCCGGTCGAGGTGGGGGTGGGGTGGTTCGTGCGGGGCGGGGGGAGCAGGAGGCGCAGGAGTGAGGGTGGGCAGGGCGCGGGGGCCAGGTGGGCGGTGGCCGGGGCTGCGCCGTAGAGGCCGTGGTCCGTGCGGGAGCCGGGGCCCACCAGGTAGCCGCCGGCGCCGCGGATGTCGATGCCGGGGGCGAGCCGGCCCGCGGAGTTGGGGACGACCACGTCGGGCGGGCCGGTGAGCCAGAGGTGGCGGCCGCCGCTGGGGGTCAGGACGACGACGGTCTCGGGGATCGTGAACAGGTGGCGGAGGGCCAGTTCGCGCAGGGCGGACGAGGAGTCCGTGCCGGACTTGGTGTCGAGGTCGACGCCGATCAGGTGGTGCGGGGGCAGTCCGCACGCGATGCCGTAGCCGGTGGCCCAGGGCGCGGCGGCGAACAGTTCGCGGATGCGCGCCGGGTCGGTCGAGGCGTCGTACACCCCGTGGCCGAGGCGGCCGCATTCGCCGTGGCAGCGCGGGCTCATGGGGTCCGACGTCCCCGCTTCGCCCGCCGGGGGCAGCGGGTCGTCGCGGTGCGGGGAGCGCAGGGCCGGGAGTTTGGTGCGGGACAGGGGGATCACGGCCAGTCCGCGTTCGGCGGCTGACAGGGCGTGTGCGAGGGCCAGCGTCGTGGCCTGCCGGTCGGTGGTGGCCATGCCTCCATGTTCGTACGAGTGTTCGAAAAAGGGAAGAGGGGGAGGCGGCGACTCGCCGGGCTGGGCGGATTGGCCGGAAATCTGGCGGAACGCTTCGCCTCTTGGGGCGCCTGGGGGTGAGGTGTCCGTACTGCCCCGAACTGCGGCTTCAAGGTAGGTGAAGGGGTTTATCGACTTGTCATCACGCTTCAGGGGGAATAACCGCTTCCGCTCTGGTTCGCCGGGGATTCGGTGGGCAACTCTGGTTCCGCGACGTCGTGCACAACACCGAGGCGGTTGGCCAACTGCCTTGGCGGAAGCAGTACTTGAAGCCGTAGTTCATGTGCGTTCGGCCACGGAGCCGGTACGCACCCTGTTCTGGAGGAACAACATGGCAAGCATCCGTACCGCCCGCGTCATCGCCGCCGTCTCCGCCCTCCCGCTGGCAGCCGCCCTCTTCACCGGCGTCGCGGCGGCGGACAACGGCGCCATCGCGGGCAACGGATCGAACGCGGGTGTGGCGACCGTCAGCGGCAGCGGGGTCGGGCACGACAACAAGGGCAACTCCTCCACCACACAGCAGCAGGCGGTCGGCTCGGGGGCCTCGAACCAGAGCAACACCGCCCAGGTCAACGGATCCGCGTTCACCGCCATCAACCAGGGAAACTCGAACGTCGCCGTCAACTTCGCCAACTTCTGGTAGCCGCGCCCCACTTCCGCGTGGGGATGCGCGGGGGTGTGTGAGGTGTGCTCTCTGGAGTCGTAACGCGTCTGCGCGGTGGTGCTTCGGCACCGCCGCGCAGGCGTTTTTCGTGCCCCACGCGCGCGTGCCCGCCGGTGGGGCGCCTGTGGTGAGGCGCCCGTAGGGAACGACCTTGACAGTGCACGGTATCTGACGGACAGTCAGAAACCCTCGTCCGTACGACCGAGACAGCTACGACTACGACGCCCCGGAGGTCCGCCGTCGTGCACCTCGCCCCCACCGAACGCCAGCGGCGGTTGCGCGCCGAACTCCGTGCGTACTTCGCCGCGTTGATGCCGGACGGACCACCCCGCGCGGACGACCCCCAGGGGCAGCGGGCTCTCCTGCGCCGCATCGGAGGCGACGGCTGGCTCGGGCTCGGCTGGCCGGTCGAGTACGGCGGTCAGGGGCGGGGCGCGGACGAGCAGTTCGTGTTCTTCGACGAGGCCTACCGCGCGGGCGCGCCCGTGTCGATGGTCACCCTGAACACCGTCGGACCGACCCTCATGAAGTACGGCAGCGAGGAACAGAAGGCCGCCCTCCTGCCGGGCATCCTGCGCGGGGACATCGTCTTCGCCATCGGCTACAGCGAACCCTCGGCCGGCACGGACCTCGCGTCCCTGCGCACGCGCGCGGTACGCGACGAGCGGGGCTGGCTGGTCGACGGGCAGAAGATCTTCACCTCCAACGCCCACAACGCCGACTGGATCTGGCTCGCCTGCCGCACCGACCCCGAGGCCCCCAAACACCGCGGCATCTCGATCGTCCTCGTCCCGACCGACGCCCCCGGCTTCTCGTGGACCCCGATCGAAACGGTCGGCGGGCAGCGGACGACGGCCACGTACTACGACGGGGTCCGCGTCCCGGCCGGCAACCTCGTCGGCGCGGAGAACGAGGGCTGGTCCCTCATCACCAACCAGCTCAACCACGAGCGGGTCGCCCTCGCCGCGACCGGAATGCAGGCCGAGGAGTTCTACGCCGCCGTGCTCACCGCCGCCCGCACGCCCGATCCGGTGACGGGGCGGCGCCGGGTTGACGAGCCGTGGGTGCGGTCCCAGCTGGCCGAGGCACATGCCCGGCTGGCGGCAACGCGCCTGCTCAACTGGCGTTTGGTGGGTGATGTCGGGGCGGGCCGGCTGGCGCCCGGCGACGCGAGCGGCGTGAAAGTCGTGGGAACCGAATCGACGGTGGCGGTGTACCGAATATGTCAGCACATCGCCGGGGCGGACGGGCCGGCGGGACTGGCAGGACTGGTGCGTTCGGGCTCGCCGGGCGTGTTCGGGGACGGCGAGCTGGAGCGGTTGAACAGGGCGGCACAGATCAACACGTTCGGGGGCGGGGTGAGCGAGGTGCAGCGGGAGATCGTCGCGACGATGCGGCTCGGGATGACGAGGGGGCGGAGGTGAGCACAGTGGTGGTCGATGAGTTGGGGGCGCGGCTCAAGACGTACGAGGGGCGTGCGGCCGCCGTCGCGGGCAGCGGCAAGGACCCTGTCAACGAGCCGATGATCAGGCACTGGTGCGAGGCGATGGGCGACACCAGTCCCGCGTACGCGGGCCCGGACGCGGTCGCCCCGCCCACCATGCTCCAGGCGTGGACCATGGGCGGCCTCTCCGGACACACGGGACGCACGGGCGCCTACGACGAGCTGTTCGACCTCCTCGACGCGGCGGGCTGCACCTCGGTGGTCGCCACGGACTGCGAGCAGGAGTATCTGCGGCCCCTGCGGCCGGGCGACGAGGTCACGTTCGACGCGGTGATCGAGTCGGTGTCGGACCGCAAGACGACGAAGCTGGGCACGGGGTACTTCGTCACGACACGCATGGACGTCCGGGTGGGCCCGGACCTCGTCGGCACCCACCGCTTCCGCATCCTCAAGTACGCCCCCGCACGCCGGAAGGAGGAGGGGAAAGGGGAGGGGAAGGGGACTCGTGCGCGGCGGCCCCGGCCCGTCGTCAACCGGGACAACGCCGGGTTCTGGGAGGGCGTGGAGCGCCGTCAACTCCTCATCCAGCGCTGCACGGACTGCGGGACACTGCGCCACCCCTGGCTGCCCGGCTGCAACGCCTGCGGAGGCCTGGACTGGGACACGGTCGAGGCGAGCGGCGAGGGCACGGTCCACTCGTACGTGGTGATGCACCACCCGCCCTTCCCCGCCTTTGATCCGCCGTACGCGGTCGGGTTGATCGAGCTGGCGGAAGGCGTACGGATCGTGAGCAACGTGGTGGGGGTGCCGTTCGACAAGGTCCGCATCGGGCTGCCGGTGCGGCTCGAATTCCGGCGGTACGACGAACCTCAGGGGCCCGGCGACGAGGACGGGCCGCTGGTGCTCCCCGTCTTCCGTGTCCAGGAAGGCCGTGTCCAGGAAGGCCGAGAGGGCGGGGTGGGCTGACATGGACTTCACGCCCACGGAGGAGCAGGCGGCGGCCCGTGAGCTGGCCGCCCGGATCTTCGGCGACCTCGCGACACCCGAGCGGCTCACGGCGGCCGGGACGGACAGCGACCCCGAGCTGTGGAAGGCCCTGTGCGCGGCCGGACTGGTCGGCGCCGTCGAGGAGTTGGGCCTGCTCGGTCTCGTGCTGCTCCTGGAGGAACAGGGTCGGACGACGGCCCAGGTGCCCTTCGCGTCGACCTGCGTGTACGGGCTGCTGGCGGTGGCGGCCCATGGTTCACCCGAGCAGCGGGAGCGGTTGTTGCCGGGGATCGGGGACGGGTCGGTGGTGGTGTGCGGGGCGTTTCCGGCGCAGGGGGGTGTACGGGCCTCCGCGCAGGGCGAGTTGAGCGGGGTGGTTCCTGTCGTCCCCTGGCTGCGTGACGCCACGCATGTCCTGGTCGCCGACGACCGGCGTGAGTTGTGGCTGACCCCGGTCACGGAGGCCGTGCGCGTCGAGGCGGTCGCGCTGACGGCACCTTGGTCGGCGGGGCGACTGACGCTCGACGGGGCATCGGCGGAGCGGCTCGGTGCGGCGGGCGTTCACCTCGGCACCCAGGGCGAGCAGTCCCTGGCCCTGGCCCGCCCTCCAACTCCCTCCCCCTACAACGACGTTCTGGCCACCGCCCGTACCGCCTTCGCCGGGTTGCAGGCCGGGGTGGGTGCCGGTTCGCTCGCTCGGGCTGTGGCGCATGTGAACAGCCGGGAGCAGTTCGGGCGTCCGCTGGCGACGCGGCAGGGGGTTCAACTCCGGGCGGCGGACGCGCACATGGACATCGAGGCGATACGCGTGACGGCGTACGAGGCGGCCTGGCGGCGGGACGCGGGGCTGCCGTACGCCACGCACGCGCTGACCGCCGCCTGGTGGGCGTCCGAAGCGGGCCGGCGTGTCGTCCACACGGGTCAGCATCTGCACGGCGGGGCGGGGGCCGACCTGGACCATCCGGTGCACCGCCACTTCCTCTGGGGCCGGCAGTTGGACGCGTATCTGGGCGGCGGGGCCGAAGTGATGCAAGAACTGGGGGAGTTGATCGTGAGCGAGGAGGTGCGGCCATGAGGGCGGGTGAGGAGTTGCCACCGCTGGAGATCGAGATCACCCGCACCCTGATCGTCGCCGGGGCGGTTGCCTCCCGGGACTACCAGGACGTGCACCACGACGCGGAGGCGGCACGGCAGAAGGGCTCCCCCGACATCTTCATGAACATCCTGACGACGAACGGACTGGTCGGCCGCTACATCACGGACCACTTCGGCCCGGGAGCGATCCTCCGCAAGGTGGCCATACGGCTCGGCGCGCCCAACTACCCGGGCGACACGATGGTGTTGACGGGGCGGATCGAGGAGGCGGACGGCGACACCGCGACCGTGCGCGTGCTCGGGGCGAACGGCATCGGCAGGCATGTGACCGGCACGGTGACGGTGACCGTACCGACCGTATCGGGGGAGGCCGGGACATGAGCGCCCGTACCCGCGACACCCTCGGTGGGCAGGCGGCGATCGTCGGGATAGGGGCGACGGAGTTCTCCAAGGACTCGGGGCGCAGTGAGCTGCGGCTGGCGGTCGAGGCGGTGCGGGCCGCGTTGGACGACGCGGGGCTGACGCCGGCGGACGTGGACGGGATGGTCACGTTCACGATGGACACCAACCCGGAGATCACCGTGGCCCAGGCCTGCGGGATCGGTGAGCTGTCCTTCTTCTCCCGGGTCCACTACGGCGGCGGCGCGGCCTGCGCGACCGTCCAGCAGGCGGCGCTCGCGGTGGCGGCGGGGATCGCGGAGGTGGTGGTCTGCTACCGCGCCTTCAACGAGCGATCGGGACGGAGATTCGGTTCGGGGGTGACGCACCGGGAGCCGTCGGCGGAGGGCGCGGCGCTCGGCTGGGCGCTGCCGTTCGGGCTGCTCACGCCGGCGTCGTGGGTGGCGATGGCGGCGCAGCGGTATCTGCACACGTACGGCCTCACCCCGGAGGTGTTCGGGCAGGTGGCGGTGGTGGACCGCAAGTACGCGGCGACGAACCCGGCGGCGTACTTCCACGGCAGACCGATCACGCTAGCCGAGCACGCGGCGTCGCGGTGGATCGTGGAGCCGTTGCGGTTGCTGGACTGCTGCCAGGAGACGGACGGGGCGCAGGCGATCGTCGTCACGTCGGTGGAGCGGGCCCGCGACCTGCCGCGTCCGCCCGCCGTCATCGCGGCGGCGGCGCAGGGGGCCGGGCGGGCGCAGGAGCAGATGACCAGTTTCTACCGCGACGATCTGACCGGCCTGCCGGAGATGGGCGTGGTCGCGCGGCAGTTGTGGCGGACGGCGGGGCTGGGTCCTGAGGACCTGGACGTGGCGATCCTGTACGACCACTTCACGCCGTTCGTGCTGATGCAGCTGGAGGAGTTCGGGTTCTGCGGGAAGGGGGAGGCGGCGGACTTCGTTGCCGAGGAGCGGCTGCCGATCAACACACACGGGGGACAGCTCGGGGAGGCGTATCTGCACGGGATGAACGGGATCGCGGAGGGCGTCCGCCAGGTGCGGGGCACTGCCGTGAACCAGATACCGGGTGCCGGGCGGGTCCTGGTGACGGCGGGGACGGGGGTGCCGACATCGGGGCTGATACTCACGGGCTTCACGGAGCCTGCGACCTAGGCCGCCTTCGCGGCAGCGTCTGCCGACCTCGGGCCCCCGTCGTCCCCACCGCCCTTACCTCGGACGGGTGAGCCCCCAGGGGTAAACCCGCAGTACATGTCAGCCGCTCGTCCACCTTCAGGAGGTGGAGCCAGCCCCACCCCTACAACCTGAGGCGGAGTCTGCTTCGGGACCTGCGGCCGATCCGCAGGAGTGGGGGTCACTCATAGCGTGGAGCCATGACCACAGCAGTCTGCACCAGCGCGTCGAACGCCGCCGCACGGGCCGCCGCCGGAGCCGCCACCAGGCCTGCCACCCGGCCCGCACCCAGGCCCGCCGCACGGCCTGCCGCGCGGACAGTCACCCGGCCCGCCGCGCGGGCCACGCAGACCCAGGCTCAATCCCCATCCCAACCTCAGTCTCAGGCCCAGCCCCAATCTCACGCCCAGCCTCAGTCCCATACCGGGACCCAGGCCCAGGCACCTGCCCCGGCCCAGGTACCTGCCCCGGCTCGGGCCCAGGCGCTCACGTACCCCTCGTTCTCGTCGTACATGAGGGCCAGGCAGCCCGTGCTGCTGCGCACCGCGCGGTCGCTGACCGCGAACGCGTGTGACGCCGAGGACCTGTTGCAGACCGCGCTGACCAAGACGTACGTAGCCTGGGAGCGGATCGAGGACCACCGCGCGCTGGACGGTTACGTCCGCCGCGCGCTGCTGAACACGCGGACCTCGCAGTGGCGCAAGCGCAAGGTCGACGAGTTCGCGTGCGACGAGCTGCCCGAGCCGGAGGCGGTCGGCGGCGCGGAGGACCCGGCCGAGCAGCAGGCGTTGCACGACGCGATGTGGCGGGCGATCGCGAAGCTGCCGGAGCGGCAGCGGGCGATGGTCGTCCTCAGGTACTACGAGGACCTCAGCGAGGTCCAGACGGCCGAGGTGCTCGGGGTGTCCGTGGGCACGGTGAAGTCGGCGGTGTCGCGGGCGCTCGGCAAGCTGCGCGAGGACCCGGAGCTGGTTCTCGCCCGCTAGAGGCCGGCCAGGCACCGGATTCAAGTCACCCGGCTGCCGTCGAAGCCGGCCATGAAACCGCCCGCGTGGCAAGGTGACGTGATCGATCACCCGCCCCTAGTGACATACCGTGCGGTATGTGAGCAGAATCAGCGCATCCCTTACTACCGCGTAGGCAATGTCGCCCCGGGAGGACGCCGTGCTGAGCACCATGCAGGACGTACCGCTGCTGATCTCCAGGATCCTGACCCACGGGTCGACGGTCCACGGAACATCGCAGGTGATCAGCTGGACCGGTGAGGGAGAGCCGCAGCGCCGTTCCTTCGCGGAGGTCGGTGCCCGCTCGGCCCAACTGGCGCACGCCCTCCGGGAGGACCTCGGGGTGGTGGACGGCGAGCGCACGGCCACGCTGATGTGGAACAACGCCGAACACGTCGAGGCCTACTTCGCGATCCCCGCCATGGGCGCGGTGCTGCACACCCTCAACCTCCGCCTTCCGGCAGGCCAGTTGGAGTGGATCGTCAACCACGCGGCGGACCGGGTGGTGATCGTCAACGGTTCGCTGATCCCGTTGCTCGCGCCCCTGCTGCCCGAGCTGCCGACGGTCGAGCACATCGTCGTCTCCGGCCCCGGCGACCGCACCCCCCTCGACGGCGCCCACGCGCGCGTGCACGAGTACGAGGACCTCATCGCCGGCAAGCCGACCACGTACGACTGGCCCGAGCTGGACGAACGCCAGGCCGCCGCGATGTGCTACACCTCCGGCACGACGGGCGACCCCAAGGGGGTCATCTTCAGCCACCGTTCGATCTACCTGCACTCCATGCAGGTCAACATGACCCAGTCGATGGGACTCACGGACCAGGACACCTCCCTGGTCGTAGTCCCCCAATTCCACGTCAACGCCTGGGGGTTGCCGCACGCCACCTTCATGACCGGCGTGAACATGCTGATGCCGGACCGCTTCCTGCAGCCCGCTCCCCTCGCCGAGATGATCGAGAGCCAGCGCCCGACGCACGCGGCCGCCGTCCCCACCATCTGGCAGGGCCTGCTCGCCGAACTGACCGCCAAGCCCCGCGACGTCTCCTCGCTCACCCAGGTCACCATCGGCGGTTCGGCCTGCCCGCCCGCCCTCATGGCGGCCTTCGACAAGCTGGGCATGCGGGTCTGCCACGCCTGGGGCATGACGGAGACGTCCCCGCTGGGCACGGTCTCGCGCCCGCCGGCCGAGGCGGTCGGCACGGACCGGGAGTTCGAGTACCGGCTGACACAGGGCCGTTTCCCGGCGAGCGTCGAGGCCCGCCTCTCCGGTCCCGGCGGCGAACGGCTCCCCTGGGACGGCGAGTCCGCGGGCGAGCTGGAGGTGCGCGGCCCGTGGATCGCCGGCGCGTACTACAACGGCCCGGACGCCGAACCCCTGCGCCCCGCCGACAAGTTCAGCGAGGACGGCTGGCTCAAGACGGGTGACGTAGGCACCATCTCCCCCGACGGCTTCCTCACCCTCACCGACCGCGCCAAGGACGTCATCAAGTCCGGCGGCGAGTGGATCTCCTCCGTCGACCTGGAGAACGCCCTGATGTCCCACCCGGACATCACCGAGGCCGCCGTGGTCGCCGTACCGGACGAGAAGTGGGGCGAGCGTCCGTTGGCGACCGTCGTCCTCCGCGAGGGCTCCACCGCCGACTTCGAGTCCCTGCGCGCCTTCCTCGCCTCCGACATCTGCAAGATCGCCAAGTGGCAGCTCCCGGAACGCTGGACGATCATCGAGTCGGTCCCGAAGACGAGCGTCGGCAAGTTCGACAAGAAGGTGCTGCGCAGGCGGTACGCCGAGGGCGACCTGGACGTCACCAAGCTCTGACCGCGCACCGCGCACCGCGCACCCGTTCACGCCGATCCGCCGGGCGGGGAGCCCCACGGCTCCTGCCCGGCGTACGGCAACGTCATCGTCGTAGGCGAAGAACTCACCGGCGCGGAGGCGGAGAACTCACCGTCGCCGCCCGCCCGCAGCCGTCGACCCCCACCCGATCACCAGCCACACCCCCGCCACCACACACACCCCGCCCCAGCCCCAATGACTGAACGCCGGCCCCGCCAGCGACGAAGCGAGCGCGCCCCCGGTGAACCCGGCGACGACATACGCGGTGTTGGCGGTCGCCGGGGTGGAGGTGGTGGTGAGGGCGAGGGTCTGGTTGGCGACGTGGGAGGCGACCAGGGCCGCGTGGATCGCGATCGCGGCGACGAACAGGGCCCACAGGACGTGCCCGCCCAGCCAGAACAGCGGCACGGACACCGCCGCGAGCACATACGCGGACCGTACGACCTTCCCCGCCCCGAACCGGTCGACGAACCCGCCCGCGAGCGGAGCCACCGCGCTGGCCGCCAGCCCGAAGAGCCCGAACAGCCCGGCAGTCGCGGTCGAGAAGCCGTAGGAACCGCTCGTCGTGCCCGTCAGGAGCAGGGCGAGGGTCGTCCACAGGGCGCTCCACGCGCCGAACATCCCCGCCTGCCGCAGGCACGCGCGCCACAGGTCGGGCGAGGTGCGGACCAGGCCGGGCAGGGCGGCGAGGCCGGCGAACAGCGGGCCGGAGCCGCGGCGCTTCTCCGACGGGAGGACGTACGCGGTGGCCAGGCCGAGGACGAGCGTGAGGGCGGCCGAGCCGATGAAGACGACCCGCCAGCCGTAGGCCTGGCCGACCAGGCTGCCGACGACCCGCGCGGCCACGATTCCCGTGAACAGGCCCGCTATGACCGCCGCGACATGGCGGGCGCGGTGGTGGGCGGGGGCGCGTTCGGCGACCAGCGGGACGAGGAGTTGCGGTACGACGGTCGCGGCGGCCGCGACGAACACGGCGACCGCGAGGGCGGCCGTGCCGGGGGCCGCCGCGCCGACGAGCAGGGCCGCCGTGGTGGCCACGGAGAGGGCGGCGACCAGCGGGCGCCGGTTCACGCGGTCGCCGAGCGGCGCGAAGAAGAGGAGGCCGGTGGCGTAGCCGAACTGCGCGACCGACGCGATCCACGCCACGGCGGACGGGGTCGAGCCGAAGTCGTGCGCGATGAGGGGGAGCAGCGGGCCCGCGAGATAGATGTTCGCGGCCGTCACGGCGGTACAGACGGCGATGAGGACGAGGAAGAGACGGTCGGCGGCCGTGGGGACCGGCCTCGCGACCGACGTCTGCGCGATGGTTGCCGAGGACATGAGCGGTGGCACTCCTTCAGACCTGCGGGACTCGCGAGCCGCCCACGAAGACCCCGGGTCGGCTCTAACAACTAACTGGTTGGTTGGCAGCTGGAACAGCATGCAGCGCCCCGGAATTCCCTGTCAACCAAACGGTTGGTTACCGCCGCCCCCCGAGTACCCTGGCCCCATGGGAGTCAGAGACCCCGAGGCCACCAAGGCCCGGATCTTCGAGGCGGCGGTCGCCGAGTTCGCGCGGCACGGCATCGCGGGCGCGCGCATCGACCGCATCGCGTCCGAGGCGAAGGCCAACAAGCAGCTGATCTACGCCTACTTCGGCAACAAGGCGGAACTGTTCACGCAGGTCCTCGGCAGGTCCATGCTCGATCTGGCCGTCCAGCTCCCCGTCGACCCCGACGACATCGAGGGCTGGATCGACCGGCTCATGGACTACCACGCGGCCCACCCCGAAGTCCTGCGCCTCCTCTTCTGGGAGGGCCTGGAGTACGGCACCGCCGAACTGCCCGACGAGGCCGAGCGCCAGCAGCACTACGCGTTCAAGGTCGCCGCGCTCCAGGACGGCCAGGACCGGGGTGTCGTGAGCGACGCGATCCCGGCCCGCGACCTCCTCTTCCTGCTGGTCGCGATGGCCAACTGGGGTGTCGTCGTACCGCAGATGCGCCGCGTCCTGGTGGGCGCGGACGACACGGACCGGGACCGGCTCCGCGAGTCGATCAAGGAGGCGGCGCGCAGGCTGGTTGCCAAGTAGCCGTGCCCGCAGGTCGGTTGACGGTCAGTCAGGGCCGACCGCCAAGTGACCAGTACCGTCGGCTAGTTGGTACCGATCCGTGCCAACAGATCCACGATCCGCGACTGGACCTCCGTACTCGTCGACCGCTCGGCGAGGAAGAGCACCGTCTCACCCGACGCCAGCCGAGGCAGGTCGGCCTGGTCCACCGCGGCCGTGTACACGACGAGCGGGGTGCGGTTGAGCTGCCCGTTCGCGCGCAGCCAGTCGACGATCCCGGCCCGCCGCTTGTGCACCTGCAACAGGTCCATGACCACCAGATTGGGCCGCAGCTGCCCCGCCAGCGTCACCGCGTCCGCGTCGCTCGCGGCCCGGGCCACCTGCATCCCGCGCCGCTCCAGCGTCGCCGTCAGCGCCAGCGCGATCTCCGCGTGCTCCTCGATCAGCAGCACCCGCGGCGGATGCTGCTCACTGTCCCGAGGCGCCAGCGCCTTCAACAGAACGGCGGGATCGGCACCGTAGGCCGCCTCACGCGTGGCCTGCCCGAGCCCGGCGGTCACGAGCACCGGCACCTCGGCCGCGACGGCCGCCTGCCGCAACGACTGAAGCGCGGTCCGCGTGATCGGCCCGGTCAACGGGTCCACGAACAGCGCCGCCGGGAACGCGGCGATCTGCGCGTCGACCTCCTCGCGCGAGTGCACGATGACGGGCCGGTACCCGCGGTCGCTCAGCGCCTGCGTGGTCGTCACGTCCGGCGCGGGCCACACGAGCAGCCGAC
Organism: Streptomyces sp. N50; assembly: GCF_033335955.1. Lineage (GTDB taxonomy): Bacteria > Actinomycetota > Actinomycetes > Streptomycetales > Streptomycetaceae > Streptomyces. Next base: position 4,385,584 of record NZ_CP137549.1, on the reverse strand, counting down.
GCGGATTGTCGAGCGGCTCGGGCGGCAGCTCGTCGTCGAGCGGCTGCGGCCTAGGCGTATCCGCGATCTCGACGGCACCGCCCGGCCCGTCCAACGGCTCCGGCCCCTCGGCCGCGTTCTCGTCCGGTGCTCCTATGGCGTACGACCGCCCGGCCCCCTCGGTCATCTGCGCGAGCCGGGACTGCCCGGCCATGGAGGGCTGAGCCCGCTCACTCTGCTCCGCCACCCCGGCGGCGGTTTCGGGCCGGGTCCCCAACTTCCGTCGCCGACCGCCCGATTGATGCGGCGGAGGCGTAGGCGTGGCGACAGGCACCTGCACCTGAGCGGCCTGCCGCGTGAACGGCACCCCCTGCCCCAGCGTCCGCACACTGATCGCCCGCCCCTGAGTGGAGTTGGGGTCAATGGGCGCGGCGGCTTCAGCGGGAAGCGGCTGAGCGGCACGTGCCTGCGCGGGTACGGGAGTCCCGGGTGCGGGCGTGTTCGGATTCGGCTGCGGATCCGGGGCCGCGTTCGGCGCTACGGCGGTCTCGGCGCCGTTCGCCGCTACGGGTGCCGGAGCCGCGGCGGGCAGCGCCTGCGGCGGCACCGGCTCACCGGACTGCCCCTGCACGGGGGCGACTTGACCGGGGATGCCGTGCGGGGAGACGGGTTGCCCCTGGGTCCCCTGAGCCGGAAGCCCTTGCGCGGGCACGGCCTGACCGGGAATCCCCTGCGGCGGAATCGGCTGACCGGGAACACCGGGAGCGGCTTGCCCCGGGATCCCCTGAGGCGAGACAGGCTGGCCGGGATGTCCCTGCCCCTGGATCCCCTGCGGCGCGACCGGCTGCCCGGGGTTCCCCTGAGCCGGAATCCCCTGCCCGGGAACCGCCTCGGCCGGCAACGGCTGCCCCGCCGGAGCCTGCCCCGGGCCGGAAAGCCCCTGCGCGGGGGCAAGCCGCACAGCGGCACCGGGCTGCCCGGCAACCGCCTGACCCCCCACTGCCTGCCCAACTCCCGCCTGCGCAACGCCCTGTTGCTGCCCGGCACCGACCCGAGCCGGCACCCCCGGCTGCCCCTGCCCGGCCGTCCCCTGCGCCGGAACCACCGCACCGGGTTGCCCCTGCCCCTGCACCCCGACGCCGGCCTGAACCGAGGCGGACTCCCCACCCTGCGCCTGAACTTGCTGCTGAACCTGAGCCTGAGCCTGCGGCTGCGGCTGCGGCTGAGCAACAGCCCGACGCCGCCGCCCAGTTGGCGCGCTCGCGGGATGAGGCTGAGGCGGAGTGTGATCGTCACCCTGATCGACCGGAACGGCATCGTGCCGCCCGTCATCACCGGGATGCCCACCAGGAACACCCCCGGGAACCTGCCCAGGCGCAACCGGAACCCCGGGCGCAACCGGAACCCCAGGCGCAACCGGAACCCCCGGAGCCTGTGCAACTCCCGGCGCCTGCGCGGCCGTAGCCGCAGAAACGTCCGGCGTCCGATCGGCCTCGGCCGGCGGCAACGCGAACACGGTCCGCGCCCCCGCCTCCTGCGCGGCGGCCCGCTCGGCCGCGGCAGCCAGGGCCCGGCGCCGACGCCCGGTCGGCTGCCCGTCCTCGCCACCGGAGTCGTCAGCACCACCGGAGTCATCGGCCGAGCCGCCCGCGGGCAACGCGGCGGCCGGCAACGCCTGCCGCTCACCACCTGCGGGCACACCGCGCGGCGACACGGTGCCACCCAGTCCCGTACCCGAAGCCGCGGTCCCGGCGGCATGCTCCGCCGCCGTCATCACAGCGCCCTCGGAGACACCCCCGGACACACTGTCCGAGTCGTCCCCGGCCGCACCCTCGGCCGCCCGTCCACGCCGCCGCCCGGTACCGCTGGACGCCCCGTCACCGCCGGCCTCCGCAGCGGCCGACTCATCGCCCGCCCGCCTCCTGCGCCGCCCGGTGGGCACGGCGGCCTCACCACCGGGGCCACCGGAACCACCCGTGTCATCGGCCCCCGGCACCTCGCTCTCCAGGAACGCGTCCACGGAGGAACGCCGGGCCCGCCGCCGCCCGTTGCTGCCCGACGCGGGCTCGGCCAGGGCGAGTTCGGCGCCGCCACCGGTAGCGGCCGGAGCCGCGACGGCCCCGGCCCCGCCCCCGATGGGCACCTCCAGCACATACGCGCTGCCGCTCATCCCGGGCACGTCGTGCGTCTGCAGCACCCCACCGTGCGCCCGCACGATCCCGCGCACGATCGGCTCGTGCACCGGGTCTCCCCCGGCATACGGCCCGCGCACCTCGATCCGTACGACCTCACCGCGCTGCGCGGCCGCCACGACGACCGTGTTGTCCATGTAACCGCCCGCAGAAACGGGCGAGTTGCCGGTCGCGTCGACCCCCGCGACATCCGCGACGAGATGCGCGAGCGCGGTCGCGAGCAGCCCGGGATCGACCTCGGCCTCGATGGGCGGGGCATGCACGGCGAACTGCACCCGCCCGGGCCCGATCAGCTCCACGGCCCCGTCGACACCGGCGGCTACCACCGCGTCCAGCATCACCTTCGTACGGGCGAGCTCCCCGTCGCCGGTCTCCAGCCGCTGGTACCCGAGGACGTTGTCGATGAGCTGCGTGATGCGCGAGTACCCGGCCGACAGATGATGCAGAACCTGATTCGCCTCGGGCCACAGCTGCCCCGCGTCATCGGCGGCCAACGCGGCCAGTTCGCGGCGCAGTTCGTCGAGGGGGCCGCGCAACGACCGCCCGAGCAGCGTGAGGAGTTGCTCGTGCCGTCCGGCCAGCTCCTCGAAGCGGTCCTTCTCCCGCTCCCCGAGCGCGGCGTACCGCTCCTCGTTCGCGGCGAGTTCCTCCTCGTGCCGCTCCTGGAGCTCTTCCAGCTCGGTGATGTGCTTCTGGCGCAGCGAGGTCAGTTCGGAGGCGTGTTCTTCGTCGAGCCGCTCCAGCTCGTCCCGGTGCAGCTTGTCGGCGGCGTCCTTCTCCTCGGCGAGCGAGTCGTACGGCCGCCGGTCGGTGAACGTCATCACGGCGCCGACGAGTTGGTCGCCGTCGCGCACGGGCGCGGTGGTGAGGTCGACGGAGACCCGGTCCCCGTTCTTGGCGAACAGCACCTGCCCGCGAACCCGGTGCTTGCGCCCGGACCGCAGGGTGTCGGCGAGCGGCGACTCGGCGTACGGGAACGGGGAGCCGTCCGCCCGCGAGTGCAGCACCAGCGTGTGCAGTTCCTTGCCGCCGAGATCACTGGCGCGGTACCCGAGGATCTGCGCGGCGGCCGGATTGACGAGCACGACCCGCCCGTCCGTGTCCGTCCCTACGACGCCCTCGGCGGCCGCGCGCAGGATCATCTCGGTCTGCCGCTGCGAACGGGCCAGCTCGGCCTCGGTGTCCACGGTCCCGGAGAGGTCGCGCACGACGAGCATCAGGAGCTCGTCGGAGGTGTAGCCGTAGCCGTCGTAGGCCTGCTGGCCGTCTTCGAGGTTGGCGCTGGTGACTTCGACGGGGAACTCGGAGCCGTCGGTGCGGCGGGCGGTCATGCGGGTGGGCTTGGTCCGGCCGCGCGGGTCCATCGAGTCGGGGCGGCGCATGGAACCCGGGATGAGCCGGGAGTCGAACTCCGGCAGCAGGTCCAGCAGTCCGCGCCCGACGAGCGCGGTGCCCGGCGCCTCGAAGGCCTCCAGCGCGATGGTGTTCGCGTTGACGACGGTCCCGTTGGCGTTGACCAGGACCAACGCGTCCGGGAGCGCGTCGAGTATGGCTGCGAGGCGAGCAGCGCCTCGGGATGGCCTGCTGCTCACGAGACGCTTCCTCCCTGTTACCGCACCTTGCCGACCGCGGAGGCCATCTTGCCAACCTGCCCGCGACGTGTCACGCGAGGGAGTCTAAGGGCAGTCCTTGTGCTCGCGGAGTGAGATGAGAGGGAGGTCGCACGGTGAAGTGACGTAGAACGTGTGACCGAGCGCTGACCGGCCACCGTTCCCCGGTGTCTTCAGCGGCCTCCGCTTGCCTCTGGCCTCCGCTTGTCCCTAGCGTCCGGCGCCGAGGTCGGGCAGCAGCGGGACCATCGCGTTCCAGCGGGAGATCTCGCAGCCGTTGCCCCGGTCGTACGTCGCGTCGACCGGGCGGCCGGCCCAGGTGCCGGTGACATGGGCGGTGGCGGGGCCGCCGTAGATCATCGTGCACATGCTGTCCGGGGGGACCGGGGCGAAGGGGTCCTTTCCCCACTGGGTGTTGCGGCCGACGGCCTCGCAGGCGCCGGTCACGTCCGGGTGGGTGCCGCCGCCGGGGTGGCAGTACAGGTCGTGCGTGCCGTCGGCCGAGCCGCCCGTGTGCCGGACGGTGACGGTGAGGTGGTCGCCGCCGGAGCGGTCCTCGTCGCGGACGGGCGGTGGCGCGAGGGTGCGGAGGGTGCCGGGGGACGCGGTGGCGGGCACGGCGGCCAGCGAGCCGGCGGTGGCGGCGGACGCGGCGGCGATCACGAGGAGACGGAGTGGGCTGAGCGGACTGAGCGGGCGGTGGAGACGGCTGACCTGGGACATGACCTGACTAACGGCCGCCGCCCCCGGACGTTGCGGACACGGCGGCCGGCATCAACGGCTTTGCCCTGCGGGCCGCCTGCCTAGTACCGTGGGAGGCGATTGGTGACACCGCGCTCGTCTGTGTCATCATCTGCACGCACCTTCCGCGCTCGCGCGGGTGGTTGTGCTGGAGGCGTCGCCTAGTCCGGTCTATGGCGCCGCACTGCTAATGCGGTTTGGGACGCAAATCCCATCGAGGGTTCAAATCCCTCCGCCTCCGCACCTCACCGAAGCCCCGGTCCGACGACCGGGGCTTCGGTCGTTCCCAGGTGCCGTTCCCAGGACCCCTCCGTAAGGGTGTTTTCGCAGCTCACAATGGGTATGGCTAACGGATTTCACATGACGGCGGCAGTCATGTAATGTTCTTCCTGTCGCCGCGAGCGGGCCGGAAGGGCCGGGAACGACGAAGGAAAACAAGAGAAAACAAGCACTCGTAGCTTAACGGATAGAGCATCTGACTACGGATCAGAAGGTTGCAGGTTCGAATCCTGCCGAGTGCACATCTGACGAGAGGCCCCGGAGCGATCCGGGGCCTCTCGCGTGTGCCCCTCGTGCTGTCCCTGGCGCGTATGCCCCGGCGTCCGTTGTTTCGAAGGCCGGTGGCGGATTCTGGTGGTTCCGGTGCGGGTCCGGGAAGGGCCAGGTCAGGGGCGTGAGGGGTACGTCCGGGGCCTCGAAGTGGTTCCCGAGTGCCCGATCTGTGATGAACAAGCGATGTGGACGGCCTCAGCGAGTGGCGTGTCTAGGCCCATACTGGAGTCAATGACAAAGCCAGCTGCACCGAAGCGCTATTTGCCCACCAGTCCCTTCAAGGCCCCGGCCGCGGCGGCACCCAAGCAGTTCGCCGTGGGCGACCAGGTCACACACGACATGTACGGCCTCGGCCGGGTCATCGGCATCGAGGACGGAATCGCGGTGCTCGTCGACTTCGGGTCGGTCCAGGAGCGCATCCTGAGCCCGTACTCCAAGATGAGCAAGCTGTAGGACCGCTGTGCCCGGTTCACGGCACACCAGGTCCTAGCGGCCTGTAACGAACGGGAGACCTCTCATCGAACTGACCTCGCTGTTCTCCGCCCCGGAAGGGGCGTCCCGCCAGTCCAGCGCGGGATCGCCCCCTCCGGCGACGAACCCCTTCCAGGCCCCGGACTTCGGGGAGGACGAGACGCTGCTGCTCGACGACGGGCAAGCACCCTTCTCGGACATGGACGAGGTTTTCCGCAGGGCGGGCTAGTCAAGGCGGGCCGGGCTTCCACGGCCACGACGGGCCGGTTCTCCCCGGCCATGGCGGGCCAGGTTTCCACGGCCGGGTCCGACGAAGCCCCGTCAGTCGGCAGCGAGCCATATGCCTCGCTTTCCGCTGCCTTCTTCCGCTTCCGCCCGCTTTCCTCGGCGGTCTCTCAGCGATCCTCGGCCGGCCACCCCGTGGCCCGGAACACGGCGACGGGGTCCAGATAGTCGTGCCAGTGCGTCACCTTCCGGTCCTTGACGGTGAGCACGGAGACGAAGTGGTTGTCGTAGGCCCGCCCGGTGCGGACAGCCCGTCCGTGCACCGCGTACTCGAGGACGACCACGGACGTCCGGGGGTCCCGGTGGACGGCCAGTCCGTCCGCGCTGTGCAGCAGCATGACCTCGCCGTAGCCGCGATACAGGTCCGCCACCGCCCCGCGTCCCTCGACCCGGCGCGGGTAGCCGGGCACGGACACGACGTACTCGACGACCACGTCCTCGGCCAGCAGCTCGAAGAAGTGATCGCCGTCGACGAGCCCCGCGAGCCCTTCCTGGACGATCCGGAAGAACGGGTCGAGCGCCGCGAACTCGCCCATGTCCTCGGTCACTTCACCACCGCCGGGGATGCCCAGGCACCGGCGTCGCGCCGCGCGAAGTCGGCGAAGGCGGTCGGTGCCCGGCCGGTGACCTTCTCGATGTCGTCGTTGGGCGTGGAACCGTTCCCGGAGACGATCGCCCCGGTCAGCCAGCGCAGCATCACCGCGTAGTCGGCGGGGACGACCCCGGCCGCGACCGCACCCCCGATCCACACCTCCGGGTCGATGTCCTGATGCCGCACAGGCCGGCCGCTCACGGCGGCGATGGCGTCGGCGACCTCGGCGACGGTGAGCGCCTGCGGACCGGTCGGCGCGTACCGAGCCCCGTGATGCCCCTCGGGGTCGAGCAGCGTCTCCACCGCGACGGCGGCGATGTCGCCCGCGTCGACGAAGGCCTCCGTACGGCCGCCCGTCGGCACCGTGATCACACCGTCGACGACCGGCAGGTGCGCGTCGCTGAAGTTCTGCATCACCCACGCGGGCCGCAGGATCGCGTGCGTGAGGGTGTCCCGGGCGGCGAGATCCTCCTCTACGGCCCTGATGTCGACGTCCGGGGGCGCCAGTTGGCCGCCGTAGGTGCTCAGGTAGGTGACGTGACGTACCCCCGCGGCCACGGCGAGGTCGAGGAACGCGGCCACCTGGTCGGCGTAGGAGATCCGCAGGACGGGGGTGACGAGGTAGAGGCGGTCGACGCCGTCGAGGGCGGCGGGGTGGGTGGCCGGGGCGTCCCAGTCGAAGAGGACGTCGGCGCCGTGGCGGGCGGCGGTGCGGGCGGGCAGTCCTCGTTCGGGGAGCTGCCGGGCCACGAGGGAGCCGGTGCGGCCGGTGCCGCCGAGGACGAGGGCGGTGGGGGTGATCCAGTCATGGCTCCATCGTGGGAGGGGGACGGGAGCGGATCAATGTGTGAATCGCTCGATTCGTTACGTCAGACGCTTGAGGAGGTCCTTGTCGGGGCCGCCTGACGGATACTGATCGGGTGGACGTACTGCACGACCGCCTCGCGCGGGCCCGCGCCTCCGGTGCCGTTTTCGCGCGGACGGTGGCCGAACCGCCGTGGGGACTGCGGCTGGCCGGGTCGATCCAGCTGGCCGTGCACACCGTCGTACGGGGGCGGGGCTGGCTGTGGCTGGACGACCCCGGCGGCGCGGTGGAACTCGTGCCGGGTGAGGTGACGCTCGTGCGGGGTGGCCCCGATCACCACATCGGGCACGAGCCGGGTGCGGAGTGCCTGGAGCCGGAGGAGTTCCGGAACAGGCATGCGCGGGACGGGAGTTCGGAGGATCCGCGGGCGACGGTGTTCCTGTGCGGCGCGTACCGGTTCTCGGGGGACATCGGTGCCGGGCTGCTGGAGGCGCTGCCGCAGGTGCTGACGCTGTCGGCGGCGGTGGGGGATCCGTTGCGGGACGTGATCGGGCTGCTGTCCCACGAGTTGGCGACTCCGGCGCCGGGCGAACCGGGCGGGCCCACGGTCCTGGACCGGCTCCTGGACGTCCTCCTGGTGCTCGCCATCCGCAACGACTTCCGACGCAGCCCCAACGCGCCCCGCTGGTACCGGGCTTGTGCGGATCCCCGCCTGAACGCGGCACTCCAGGCCGTCCACGAGAACGCCGGCCACTCCTGGACGGTGCCCGAACTCGCCGCGATCAGCGGGCTGTCGAGGGCGGCGTTCGCCCGCACCTTCCGCGACGCCCTGGGCCAGACCCCGATGCAGTACCTGACCGACTGGCGGATGGCGTTGGCCCGCGACCACCTCCGCACCGGCGACCTCACCCTCACGGCCATCGCCCACGCCGTCGGTTACACCTCGCCGTACGCCTTCGCGGCGGCCTTCACCCGCAACCATGGGGAGCCGCCGGGGAGTTGGCGCCAACGGGAGTCACACCCGGGGAAGGACGCCACCCTCAGGGCGTCGCACCGATGAGGACCAGGGACGCTTCGTACACGTCCGCGTCCCGCAGCGCCCCGTACCGGGAGTCCCAACTCCCGTCCCTCCGTAGGGGATGGGTACGGGGGTGACGGTGACGGTCCCTCCGAGGGCGTCGGCGATCCTGTCGACGGATGGATAACGCCGGGCCTCGGTGTCCAGCACCAGCACCAGGGGCGCGGACTCGTACAGCCGGAACTCCCGCACCAGCGCCGGATCGCAGGTCAGCGCGGCGACAGGCCCCCGGGCCTCCCGACGCATCGAACACCCCATCACCGAAAGGCAGTTGCTCGGCCACCGCGTCAACTGCCCTGACCAGCCCCGGCCCCCGCTGTTCCCCGCGCCGATGGTCCCGTAGTCGACGTCACCGGCACTGCCGTCGGCGTCGTCGGGGTCGTCGGGGAGCGTTTCGTCCACACTTCCATCATGGTCACCCACCGCCAAGATCACACCGCCCACTGGACGCGGTACTTCGCCGAGCGCGGTCACGGACAGGTCCAGGCGCTCGCCGCGGGTGTCGAGGGTGCCGTCTACCGGCTCGGGGACGGGACCGTCGGGAAGGTGTGGAGCGGTCGGCGGCCGGCCGGGGTGGAGCTGATGCGGCGGGTGTACGCGGACATCGCCGGGCACTCGGCGTCGTTGCCCTTCGCCACGCCGGAGATTCTCGGCGTCGAGGAGCATGAGGGCGTACTGGTCACCTATGAACGGGAGTTGGGCGGTGTCCCACTGCGGGCCGACTCGGCGGTCGTGGCGCCGGGACCGGAGTTGGCCGCACGGGAGACCGATGCCCTGCTGACGGTGTTGCGCGGGCTGGCCGCCGTGCCCGGTACCGAGGCCATGCGGCGGCTCACCGTGCAGGGTGATGATCGGGCCCTCTGGGAGGGGCACTCCCGGTTTCCCGACGCGCTGGCCGACCTCGTCCCGCGTGCCGTTCGCCGGCATGGGGGTCTGCTCGCCGCTCAGGTTCCGGGGCTCGCGGGCATCGTGCGCGGGACGGTGGAATCCCTGCGGGCGCTTCCCGACGGTGGGCCGGTCAGTGTCGTGCATGGGGACCTCGTGCCGCCGAACGTCCACGTCGACGGTACCGGCGCCCCTGTGGCCGTACTCGACTTCGGGTTCTTCACGACCGCCGGGGACCCGGCCTTCGAGGCCGCCGTGGCAGCCGCCGTATGGGACATGTACGGGCCGTACGCGGAACGGCATACCGCCACGCTCACCCGGTTGTTCGCCGAGGAGTTCCGGTACTCGCCCGACACGCTCGTCCTTTATCAGCGGGCGTATGCGCTGGCGACCTACGACCTGTTCTCGTCGGACGGTGGGGACGGGCATTTCCGTTGGTGCGTGGGGGTGCTTACGCGGCCGCGCTGAACGCGGAGGGGCCCACCGGGATCGTGATGGCGGTCGTGCGCGGGGCGCGGTCCGTGAAGACGAACAGGCGCAGGACCAGGAAGCGGCCGATGCCCGCGAGGCCGGAGGCGCTGAGGTAGACGATCTGCTCGGTGAGCATGCCCGGGGAGGGCTGGACGGTGTGGAGGATCAGGATCGCCGCAGACGTCGCCGCGTAGGCCGCCGTGGCCGAACCCGCCGACTGCCAGTGCTCGCGCCAGCCCGGGCGGCGGCCGGTGCCGAAGGTGAACAGGGCGTGCAGCTCGGTGCAGAGGATCGTCGAGGCGATCGTGATCAGGGCGTTCGCCGCCGCCCACGGCATCAGCGCGGCCAGCATCGGTACCGCCGCGCTGGACAGCACCCCGACCCCGCCGCCGCACACCACGAACCTGACGAAGGACGCGAACGGGCCCGGCGCGGCGGCCGCGGGGGTCGTCCCGGTCGCGGTTCCCGGCTTCGGCGAGAGCAGCGACTTCATGGGATTTCCCTCCGTACGGCGGCCGTTGGGCCTCTGCCGGATCTCTGTCACCGGCTGAGGTCAACGATGCCGTCGTACGGGTCCGGGCACGATGAAGCGGTCTCCCGGACCATTGGTGTAGCGGGCTGTACCAAGGGGGTCGGGTTTACCCCCCGTCCCGCGCCCGGAGTTCCTCGATGTAGTCCTGCGCGAGCGTCGCCGTCCGCGTGAACCAGTCGTTCAGTACGGCGATCTCGGCGGGGGAGTAGTCGGCGAACTGGGCGTTGAGGCGGTCGTAGTAGGGGCCGTAGAGGGCGACGACCCGGGTCACCGCGTCCGGTACCGAGGCCACGCGGACGCGGCGGCGGTCGGTGGGGTCGGGGACGCGGGTGATGAAACCGGCGCGCTCCAGGCGGTTGAGGATGCCGGTCGCCGCGCCGGTCGTGACGTGGGCGTGCTCGGCGAGGTCGCCCGCCGTGAGGAGGTTCTCGCCGGCCTTCAGGACGCAGGCGAAGCAGAGCAGATCGGTGACGTTCAGGCCCAGCCGCTCGGCCATTTCCTGCTGGCCGAGCTGGGCGGTTGCGATGAGGGAGTCCATCGCGTCCAGCGCCTGGGCCGGGGTGGCGGTGGGGCGAGGCTTGGCTTGCATGGTTATTGCCTTAGCTGGTGAGAGGTTTCTACTCTAAACTTCTTAGATGGTGAGATAGCTACGGAGGCCGCACATGAGCGCACATCAGTATGACGAGGGGCATACGGTCGCGGGCTGGACCGGATTCGGTATCGCGACCGTCGGGTCGACCGTCGCGGGGGTGGGGGTGTGCACGGTGTCGGCCCTGCTGATCGGTGCCGGCCTGGGGATCGTCGCGGTGAGCGTGCTGGTCACCTGGGCGCTCCATCTCACCGGGTGGGGCAAGCCGCCCGGGCGGCGGGACCGGGAGCAGTGGGGGATGCGGGTGCGGGACCCGTCGGCGCGGGCGGGGCATGCGGGGTGTGTCGGGTGCCGGTTGGCCGGGCGGGGGCAGGGGCGGGGGCGGGTGGTCGAGGAGTACGCCGTCGTGCCGCGCGAGTCCGCTCCGGCCGGTGAAACCGCGGGCTGACGCCGATGTCAGTGCCGCCGTCTAGTCTCGTGAGCGATGGCACGGACATGGAAGTGCTCGGGGCTGCGGTGGGCGGCGGACGGTCCCGAGCTGAAGTGGGACGGCGGGCGCGGGAGCCCGTTGCCCCGGGGGAAGCGGGTGGCCTTCGAGGTCGCGGAAGGGGGCGGGCGGACATGTGTGGGGGCGCGGGGGCACGCCTGTCCGGTGCGGGCGGCGGTGCCGGAGCGGAGTACGGGGGCGCGGTGCGAGGAGTGCGCGCGGCTGGACCGGGCGCACTCGGTGGCCGCCGACACCATCGCGGACGACCCGCGGCCGTACCACGTATACCTGGCCTGGTTCGGCCCCGGCCTGCTCAAGGTCGGCATCACCGCCGAAGAGCGGGGCTCGGCGCGGCTGCTTGAACAGGGCGCGGTCTGCTTCAGCTGGCTGGGCCTCGGCCCGCTGATGGCGGCGCGGCGTTCAGAGGAGCTGCTCCGCGCCGCCCTTCGGGTCCCGGACCGGATCCCCTACGCCGAGAAGCGCGCCGTCCGTTCCGCGTTGCCGACGTCGGCCGCGGACCGGGCCGCCGAGATCGCCGACCTGCACGCCCGCGCCCTCGCGCTGCGCGAATGGCCGGAGTCGCTCCACCGCGAGCCGTACCGCCCCGTGGACCACGTCGACGCCTTCGGCCTCACGGGACTTCCGGCCCCCGTCGGCGAGGTGAGCGGGCTGGTCGCGGGCGGGTTGGTCAGCGGGGAGGTCGTCGCGGCGGCGGGGCCGGACATCCACCTTGCGACCCAGCGGGGCGTGGTCGTTCTGGACACCCGGCTGATGACGGGGTGGGAGCTGATCCCCGCGGGTTCCTCCGGAGGTGACAGGGGTGGATTCACCGTGCCGGTACGGGAGTTCAGGCGGGAGGCGCCGGGGGTGCAGGAGGGGTTGTTCTGATGGTGTGGCTGATGGGGCGGGACGGGGGCGGCCATCGTCCGGGAAGTTTCTGGGCCGGCGGAGTTCGACTTGGGTGACTCGGTTGTCTGTCGGGCGCGGGCCTGTGGGGGCTGGTCGCGCAGTTCCCCGCGCCCCTGGGGGGGGGCGTCCGCAGCGGCCATCAGCCTGTGCGGGAAGCGGTTGGCTGCCGTGCTCATCCGGCGGTGCGGGAAGCGGGCAGCCGCAATAGTCATCAGGAAGTGCGGGAACTGGACAGGGAGGGAGTCGTCATGGAAGTGCCCGTCACCGTCCAGTGGGTCCGGACCTCCTGGACGAAGCGGTCGCGTGGCGGTGAGGCCGCCGCGCGGAGGAACGCGGTGCCGGTCGGGTTCGCCCTGCCGGACGATGCCCCGCCGAACGCCCATGTCGTCGAGATCCGCGAGTGGGAGGACTTCACGCCGTGCGACGGCCGGGCGGAGTTGAGACACGTCAGCGCCGAACTCCGCCGGGTGGACGGCCGGTTGCGGGTGTTCCCCCGCGTGATGCACGAGCTGCCGCCAAGGCCACGTAGACCTCCCGCGGTGCGGCTCCTGCCGGGGCAGTGGGTCCGGTGGCAGCTCAACTACCGCATCAGCAGCACGGCCCGCATGCGGGACTGGTCGTACTGGCTGGACACCTTCAACGTCGCCTACGGGCCGGTGACCGCCGACGTGTTTCTGGGGACGCCCGACTTCCATGTGGATGAGCAGGGGCCGGTTCGATAGGGAGGATCAAGACGTGGATGCCGAAGCGGTTGAAGCAGCCGAAGCAGCCGAAGCAGCCGAAGTCCAGGCCTTCTGGCGGCGGCTGGGCCTCCCCGGGCTGATCGACGTGCACACGCACTTCATGCCCGAGCGGGTGCTCCGCAAGGTCTGGGGTTACTTCGACGCCCTTGGGCCCGCGACCGGCGGAGCCCTGGAGTGGCCGATCACCTACCGGAGGGAGGAGGCGGAACGGGTCGCGCTGATAAGGGAGTTCGGAGTACGCGCTTTCACCGCCATGCTCTATCCGCACAAACCCGGGATGGCCGAGTGGCTGAACGGCTGGGCCGTCGACTTCGCCGCCCGCACCCCCGACTGTCTGCACACCTCGACTCTCTTCCCGGAGCCGGGAGTCGAGGGCTATGTGCGGCAGGCCCTCGACGCCGGGGCCCGCGTGTTCAAGGCGCACGTACAGGTCGGGGCGTACGACCCGGCCGACGAACTCCTCGATCCCGCTTGGGGGTTGCTCGCCGAGGCGGGGACGCCCGTCGTGATCCACTGCGGGTCGGGGCCCGCGCCCGGCAAGCACACCGGGCACGAGCCGATCGGGCGGGTGCTGGCCCGGCACCCCCGGCTGCGGCTGGTGATCGCGCACATGGGGATGCCGGAGTACGAGGACTTCCTGGACCTGGCCGAGCGGTACGGGGAGGTGCGGCTGGACACGACGATGTCGTTCACGGACTTCAGCGAACGCCTCGCGCCCTTCCCGCCGCAGGCGCTCCCCCGCCTCGCCGCCCTCGGCGACCGCGTGCTGCTGGGCAGCGACTTCCCGAACATCCCCTATCCCTACCTGCACCAGCTGCGCGCCCTGGAGCGCCTGGACCTCGGCGACGACTGGCTGCGCGCGGTCTGCCACGACAACGGGGCGCGGCTGTTCGCACGGTGAGGACGAGCTGAGAGTCCCGCAGGTACGGGTGATGCGTGGAGAACGTGCAGATACCGGGGAGAGAGGGGCGGGTCCGGGCGCGATGCACGGCTCCATGACCCCTGGATGAGCGCTGGGCAAGCGCTTCCAAGGTGTTCCCTGAGTGGTGCCTGTGAGTTTCTCAGGAAAATCACAGACTCTAGAAAGCGTGCTCTTAGAGGACCCCGACAAGGTGTCCACTATGACCACGACCTCGCCCCAGGGGCGCACCGAACTGCTGAGGCCGGACGGGAGCCCCGTCCGAGTGCTTGTGGTGGACGACGAGCTGTCGATCACCGAGCTGCTGTCCATGGCCCTCCGATACGAGGGCTGGCAGATCCGCAGCGCGGGTGACGGGACCGGCGCGATCCAGACCGCGCGCGAGTTCCGGCCCGACGCAGTCGTCCTCGACATGATGCTGCCGGACATGGACGGCCTGACCGTCCTCGGGCGGATGCGCAGAGAGCTGCCGGACGTCCCGGTGCTGTTCCTGACGGCGAAGGACGCCGTCGAGGACCGTATCGCCGGGCTCACCGCCGGCGGCGACGACTACGTCACCAAGCCCTTCAGCCTCGAAGAGGTCGTCGCCCGGCTGCGCGGACTGATCCGCCGCTCCGGTGCCGCCGACCGCCGCTCGGACTCCGTGCTCGTCGTGGGTGACCTCACCCTCGACGAGGACAGCCACGAGGTGTCGCGGGCCGGCGAGGGCATCCACCTCACCGCGACCGAGTTCGAACTGTTGCGGTTCCTCATGCGTAATCCCCGGCGTGTACTCAGCAAAGCGCAGATCCTCGACCGTGTGTGGTCGTACGACTTCGGTGGGCAGGCCAATGTGGTCGAGCTCTACATCTCGTACCTCCGGCGCAAGATCGACGCCGGTCGTGAGCCGATGATCCACACCCGGCGCGGTGCCGGTTACCTGATCAAGCCCGCGGCGTCATGAGCGGGCGACGACGGCCGCGTGCGCAGAAGAAACGAGCGGGTAAGCCGCGCACCCTGCGGACCCGGCTCGTCGTCGCGTCCGTGACGCTGATCGCGGTGGTGTGCGCGGTGATCGGGACCGTGACGACACTGGCGCTGCGCTCCCATCTGTACGAGCAGTTGGACAGCAGGCTCGGCGAGGTGTCGGCCCGTGCCTCGGGCGGCTTCGGACAGCCGCCCGGTGCGGACAAGGACGGCTCGGCCCCGCCCGGCCAGAAGGACAAGACGGTCGTGCAGCAGAAGGGGGAGGCGGTCAACCTCTCCCAGTTCGTCTCCCGGGGACCGCAACCGGAGGGCACGCTGGCCGCGAGCGTCCAGAACGGGACCATCACCGACGGCAAGGTCGGTGAGAAGAAGAAGGACAGCAGCACCGGGGTCACCAACATGAGCCCCGTGACCCTCTCCGGCGCCCAGAAGACAGCGCTCAACGAGGTCTCCCAGGACGGCAAGGCGCACACCGCGGAGCTCCCCGGGCTGGGTGACTACCGCGTCAAGTACGTCACCGGCCCCAACGGCAACTACTACGTCGCCATCCCCACCTCGGACACCCAGAGCACCATCAACACCCTGATCCTCGTCGAGGTGAGCGTCACCGCCGCCGGCCTCGTGGCCGCCGGCATCGCCGGCTACGTCCTCGTCGGCGTGGCCACCCGCCCCCTGCGCCGCGTGGCCTCCACCGCCACCCGCGTCTCCGAACTCCCCCTCCACACCGGCGAAGTCACCCTCAACGAACGCGTCCCCGAGTCCGAGACCGACCCGCACACCGAGGTCGGCCAGGTCGGAGCCGCGCTCAACCGGATGCTGGACCACGTCCACGGCGCCCTGCACGCCAGACAGCAGAGCGAGATGCGGGTACGGCAGTTCGTGGCCGACGCGAGTCATGAGCTGCGGACGCCACTCGCCTCCATCCGCGGGTACGCCGAACTCACCCGGCGCGGGCGCGAACAGACCGGCCCCGACACCAAGCACGCCCTCGGCCGGATCGAGTCCGAGGCGGGCCGTATGACCCTCCTCGTGGAGGATCTGCTGCTCCTCGCCCGGCTCGACGCGGGCAGACCGCTGCAGTTCGACCAGACCGACCTCATCCCGCTCGTCGTGGACACCATCAGCGACTCGCGCGCGGCCGGCATGGACCACAACTGGCGGCTCGACCTGCCCGACGAACCGGCCCTCGTGTCGGCGGACGCGGCCCGTATCCAGCAGGTGCTCATCAACCTGCTGGGCAACGCCCGCAAGCACACACCACCCGGTACGACGATCACGGCACGGGTGCAGAGACGCGGCCCGTGGATGTGCGTGGACGTGGAGGACAACGGCCAGGGCATCCCGCCCGATTTGCTGCCGCATGTCTTCGAGCGGTTCGCGCGCGGCGACTCGGCGCGCTCCCGCTCCACGGGATCGACCGGACTGGGTCTCGCCATCGTGCAGGCGGTCGCGACCGCACACGGCGGCGCGGTCACCGTGGACAGCGTTCCCGGACGCACGGTGTTCACCGTGCATCTGCCCGCGCTCGCACCGGCCGTGCCCACGCCCGCCCCCGAAACGAATTGGCAATCGCACTCACAGGCACAGCACAGTGCCACCACATGGGTGCAACAGGGCGCTTGAGGAGAGTCGGTTCCATGCGAACCGACACTTCTCCCGGCACCCTGCCGGCGCGGGAGCACCTCCCGGCCGGAGACGCCGGTACGCCTGTCCTGGACGTAGTGATCCCCGTCTACAACGAGGAGAAGGACCTCCAGCCATGTGTGCTCAGACTGCACGAGCACCTCAAGCGCACGTTCCCGTACGCGTTCCGCATCACCATCGCGGACAACGCGTCGATCGACACCACCCCTCAGGTGGCCGCGCGGCTGGAGTCGGAGATCCCGGAGGTCACATCCTTCCGGCTGGAGCAGAAGGGGCGCGGTCGAGCACTGCGCACCGTCTGGTCCGCCTCGGACGCCCCGATCCTCGCCTACATGGACGTCGACCTCTCCACCGACCTCAACGCGCTGCTCCCCCTGGTGGCGCCGCTGATCTCGGGTCACTCCGACCTGGCGATCGGATCCCGGCTGGCCCGCTCGTCGCGTGTCGTGCGTGGCGCCAAGCGCGAGTTCATCAGCCGGACCTACAACCTGATCCTGCGCGGCTCGCTGCAGGCCCGCTTCTCGGACGCCCAGTGCGGATTCAAGGCGATCCGGCGTGATGTGGCCCAGGCGCTGCTGCCGCTCGTCGAGGACACCGGCTGGTTCTTCGACACCGAGATGCTGGTGCTGGCCGAGCGTGCCGGACTCCGTATCCACGAGGTGCCGGTCGACTGGGTCGACGACCCGAACTCGACCGTCCACATCGTCAAGACGGCGACCGAGGACCTGAAGGGAGTGTGGCGCGTGGGCAAGGCCCTGGCCTCCGGTTCGCTGCCGCTCGACCGCGTCACGCGGCCCTTCGGCGACGACCCCCGCGACCGCGACATCCAGGACGTGCCCAAGGGGCTGGCCCGCCAGCTCGTCGGGTTCTGCGTGGTCGGCGGTCTCTCCACCCTCTTCTACCTCGTCCTCTACAGCCTCTTCCGGCAGTTCGGCGGCTCGCAGGTCGCCAACGCGCTCGCCCTGCTGGTCTCGGCGGTCGCCAACACCGCCGCGAACCGCCGGCTGACCTTCGGGGTCCGCGGCCGGGGCGGCGCCGTCCGCCACCAGGCGCAGGGCCTCGTCGTCTTCGCCATCGGCCTCGCGCTGACCAGTGGTTCGCTCGCCGCGCTGAACGCGGCCAGCAGCGACCCGGCGCACTCCACCGAGCTCGCGGTCCTGGTGGCCGCCAACCTCGCCGCGACCGTCCTGCGCTTCCTGCTCTTCCGCGCCTGGGTCTTCCCGGACCGCGGCGACAGCGCCGAGGAGGAGACGGCCGCAGCTCTCAACTCCCCTTCGTCGCCGACCTATTCGACGACGCCGCAGCACCCGCAGAACCCGCAGTACCCCGGTTCGTACGCCGCCCCGCTGCCCCAGCGCCAGCCGCTGCCCCAGCAGAGCGAGTACGACACCGCCCCGCACACCACCCAGTTCCGCGCCGGTGAAGCCGCGGACGGCACCTGGAGGGACGCGACCATGCAGTTGCAGCCGGTGCGTCCCCACGACACCGATCCGAGGGACCCCCGATGACCACCGACACCGATCAGACGACCTACCCGGGAGGAGGCAGCCCCTCGTCCTGGGGGCCGACTACCGGTGACAGCGACACCGGCAGAGACACGGCCGCAGGCGATCCGGTCGTCGTGGAGTCGCACACGCCGGCCCCCGGCGCCGGTGAGCCGAAGCAGCCGCTCGGCCGCCGTCTGTGGCGCGGCCGGCCCGAGGACCCGCGCTGGGCGCGCCCCGCGTTCTGGGGCATGCTGCTGGCGACGGCGCTGCTCTACCTCTACAACCTGAGCGCGTCCGGCTACTCCAACTCCTTCTACTCGGCGGCGGTTCAGGCCGGCAGCAAGAGCTGGAAGGCGATGCTGTTCGGCTCGCTGGACGCGGGCAACGCGATCACCGTCGACAAGCCCTCGGCGTTCCTGTGGCCGATGGAGATCTCGGTCCGCGTCTTCGGCCTCAACTCCTGGGCGATCCTGGTCCCCGAGGTCCTCATGGGCGTCGGCACCGTCGCGGTCGTCTACGCGGCGGTACGGCGCCGGCACAGCCCGCAGGCCGGTCTGATCGCGGGCGCCGTGCTGGCGCTCACCCCGGTCGCCGCGCTGATGTTCCGCTTCAACAACCCTGACGCGGCACTGGCGTTGCTCATGGCGACGGCCTGCTACCTCGTCGTCCGGGCCCTGGAGGACGGCCGCACCAAGTGGCTGGTCTGGGCCGGAGTCGCGATCGGCTTCGCGTTCCTCTCCAAGACCCTCCAGGCCTTCCTGATCCTCCCGCCGCTGGCCATCGTCTACGCGGTCTGCGCACCGGTGAGCGTGAAGAAGAGGTTCGCCCAACTGGGCCTGGCCACCGGCGCGTTGGTCGTCGCGGCCGGCTGGTGGGTCGCGCTCGTCGAGCTGTGGCCGGCGTCCTCGCGCCCCTACATCGGCGGCTCGCAGAACAACAGCTTCCTTGAACTGACCTTCGGCTACAACGGGTTCGGCCGCCTCAGCGGCGACGAGACCGGCAGCGTCGGCGGCGGAGGCGGCGGCACCGGCACGGGCATGTGGGGCGCCACCGGCTGGAACCGCATGTTCAACGACGAGATCGGCAGCCAGATCTCCTGGCTGCTGCCCACCGCGCTGATCCTCCTCGTCGCGGGCCTGGTGGCCACGCGCAAGCTCAACCGCACGTCGGTCAGGCGCAGTTCGATGCTCGTGTGGGGCGGATCGCTGGTCACGACCCTGGTCGTCTTCAGCTACATGGCCGGCATCTTCCACCAGTACTACACGATCGCGCTCGCCCCCTACATCGCCGCCGTGATCGGCATCGGCGCGGGTTCCCTCTGGGAGAAGCGCGGCGAGATCTGGGCGTCCATCACGTTGGCGGCGGCGGTAGTTGCCGCCGGCGTCTGGGGCTACGTCCTCCTCAACCGCACCCCCGACTACCTGCCCTGGCTGAAGTGGCTGGTCCTCATCGGCTCCCTGGCCGGTGCGCTCGGCCTGATCTTCGTAGCGAAGATCGGCCGCCAACTCGCCCTCGCGGCAGTCGGCTTGAGCATCGTGGCGGGCCTCGCCGGCCCGGCGGCGTACACCATGTCGACGGTCAACTCCGCGCACACCGGCTCGATTCCGACGGCCGGTCCGGCGGGCGCGAGCATGATGGGCGGCGGTCCTGGTGGCGGCGGCGGTCGCGGCGGCTTCGGCGGCGGCAACCGTACCGGTGGCGGCACGGGCACGATGCCCGGCCAGCAGGGCGGCGGTACGACGCAGAACCAAGGCGGCGGCTTCCCCGGCGGCGGCACGGGCACGATGCCCGGCGGCGGTACCGGCACAGCTCCTGGCGGCGGTACCGGCACAGCTCCTGGCGGCGGCACCGGCACCACCCCCGGTGGTGGCGGTACCACGCAGAACCAGGGCGGCGGCTTCGGCGGTCAGATGGGCGACGGCGGCATGGGCGGCGGCGGTGGCGTCGGCGGCCTGCTCAACGGCGCGACGGTCACCTCGGCGGCCAAGAAGCTCCTCCAGACGGACGCGAGCAAGTACACCTGGGTCGCCGCGTCCATCGGCTCCCAGAACGCCGCGAGCTACCAACTCGCCACCGGCGACCCGGTGATGGCGATCGGCGGCTTCAACGGCACCGACCCGTCGCCGACGCTGGCCCAGTTCAAGAAGTACGTGGCGGACGGCAAGATCCACTACTTCATCTCGGGCGGCACCGGAATGGGCGGCAGCAGCACGGGCAGCTCCTCGCAGATCTCCTCGTGGGTCGAGAAGAACTACAAGAAGGTGACGGTCGGTTCGGCCACCTTCTACGACCTGACGCAGAAGACGAGCAGCTGACGAGCCTGACGGTTCTTCACTGAGCAGGGGCGGTGACCACACGGTCACCGCCCCTGCTTCGTATCTCCGTTGTACGGCGTATGGGAACTGTTCTACGGTGTACAGCATGTCGACCTCCCCAGCCCTCCAGGGCCACCCCCAGCGCTGGATCGTCCTCGGAGTCATCTGCCTCGCCCAGCTCACCGTGCTGCTCGACAACACCGTCCTGAACGTCGCGATCCCCTCGCTCACCCGCGAACTCGGCGCAGGCACCGCGGACATCCAGTGGATGATCAACGCGTACTCGCTGGTGCAGTCGGGGTTGCTCCTGACGGCGGGCAGCGCGGCCGACCGCTACGGCCGCAAGAAGATGCTGATCACGGGACTCGTACTCTTCGGCGCGGGCTCGCTGATCGCCGGACTGGCCGACTCCACAGGGCAGTTGATCGCCGCACGGGCCGGCATGGGCGTGGGCGGCGCGCTGCTCATCACGACCACCCTCGCCGTGGTGATGCAGATCTTCAGCCCCGAGGAACAGCCGAGGGCGATCGGCATCTGGGCCGCGGTCAACGCGCTCGGTTTCGCGACGGGCCCGCTCCTCGGCGGCTTCATGCTGAACCACTTCTGGTGGGGCGCGATCTTCCTGATCAACATCCCGGTCGCGGCACTGGCGCTGGTGGCGGCGGTCGTCCTGGTCCCCGAGTCCAAGAACCCGCGCGGCGACCGCCCCGACCTCCTCGGCGCCCTGCTCTCCACCGTCGGCATGGCCTCGCTGGTCTACGCGATCATCTCCGGGCCCGCGCACGGCTGGACGTCGGGCCGGGTGCTGTCGATCGCGGCGGTGGCTGTTGCCGTCCTCGCCGCCTTCGCGTACTGGGAGAGCCGTGTCCCGTACCCGATGCTCGACCTGGACTTCTTCCGCGACCGCCGCTTCACGGGCGCGGTGACGGGCGTGGTCCTGATCACCTTCGGCATGGCAGGCTCCCTCTTCCTCCTCACCCAGCACCTCCAATTCGTCCTCGGCTACGGCCCGTTGGAGGCGGGTGTGCGTACGGCGCCGCTCGCGCTGGTGATCGTCGCGCTCAACTTCTCGGGGCTGGCGGCGAGGTGGACGACGCGGCTTGGGATGCCGGTTTCCATCGGGCTGGGCATGGTGTTGATGTCGGCGGGGCTGGTGTCGATCGCCTCGCTCGCGTCCGGGGGGTATGCGGGGACGTTGGTGGGGTTGTTGCTGATCGGGGCGGGGGCGGCGCTGGCCAATCCGGCGATGGCTCACGCGATCATGAGTGCGATTCCGCCGGAGAAGGCGGGGGTCGGGGCGGGGATCAACGGCACGTTGGGGGAGTTCGGGAACGGGTTGGGGGTCGCGGTGTTGGGGGCGGTGCTGAGTTCTCGGTTCGCGGCGGGCTCCTTGCCGGAGGGCTTGGCCGGGGCTTCCTCCGCTGGGGAGAGGAGAAGGGTGATCGATTCTTTCTCCGCGGGTCTGGAGAGCAGTCAGTTGGTGGGGGCGGTAGCTGTTTTGGTCGGGGGGTTGCTTGCTGCGGCGTTGCTGTGGCGGGCGGAGCGGGCAGACTCGGAGATGGTGGTCGCCCAGTAGCTCGGGTGGCGGGGTGCGTTGGCGGCTGCGGGCGCGTTGTGGCTGGTCGCGCCCACGCGGCGGTAGCCGCACATGTCACAGCCCCGCGCCCCTGAAGGGGCGCCTACAGTGGCCGGGATTGGGAAGTTGAGGAAGGTGTGTTGTGGCCAAGACATCGCCGTCGTCGGGGCGTTCCGCGCGCACCAGTGTCTGGCTTGAGACGAAGACGCGCCGGAGCGGGCGCGGCGGCGGGGGACAACCGGGCCTCGACCGCACCCGCATCACCGAGGTCACCGTGCGGCTGCTCGACGCCGAAGGGCTGGCCAAGTTCTCGATGCGGCGGCTCGCGGCCGAGCTGAACGTGACCGCGATGTCCGTCTACTGGTACGTGGACTCCAAGGACGACCTCCTCGAACTCGCCCTGGATGCCGTCTTCGGGGAGTTGCGGCTGCCCGACGCGGAGGCCGAGGGCGAGGACTGGCGGGACCAACTCCGCGCCCTGGCAACGGAGTACAGGGTCCTGCTGGTTCGACACCCCTGGCTGTCGCCGCTCGTCGGCACCTTTCTCAACATCGGCCCGAACTACCTCGCGTTCTCCCGCGTCGTCCAGCGCGTGGTCCGGCGCACCGGGCTGCCGGACCACGGGCTGACGGGGGCGATCGTGTCGGTCTTCCAGTTCGTGTACGGCTACGGCACGATCGAGGGCCACTTCTTCGCCCAGGTCGCCGACACCGGCATGACCCCCGACGACTACTTCCGCCAGGCCATGACCACGGTGACCGAGGCCCCGACGGCCGCCGAGGTCCTGGAGGAGTCCAGGCAACTCATGGCGGCCCGGGGCGGCGACACGGTCGAGGAGATGATGGACCGGGACTTCACCTTCGCCCTGGACCTGCTGGTGGCGGGCATCGAGGCGATGGTGAAGAGGGCTGGAGACGAGGACCCAGGTCGGCAATAACCAGCCCGTCCGTTCAACCCAGGCCGTCACTATTCAGCCCGTCCGATTCAACCCAGGCCGCTACTGCTCAGCCCGTCCGATTCAACCCAGGCCGCTACTACTCAGCCCGTCCGGCGTTTGAGGACGAGGCCCCTTCAGGGCCGATCGGGGGTCTGGGGGCGGAGCCCCCAGCACCACCTCAACCCCCGACGACCCGCACGCTCAGCCCCCGGCGAGCCGCGCTGGAAAACCGCCGGTGGCGACCGGACCCCACCGCTCGGGAGAGACCCGCACGATCGACTTCCCCTGCTTCACCATCGCCGCCCGATACTCGTCCCAGTCCGGATGCTCCCCGGAGATGTTCCGGAAGTACTCGACGAGGGGTTCCACGGAGTCCGGCGAGTCGATGACCTCGGCCGTGCCGTCGATCTGGACCCACGGCCCGTTCCACTCGTCGCTCAGGATGATCAGGCTGACCCGCGGATCCCGCTTCGCGTTGCGGGTCTTGGCGCGCTCGGGGTAGGTCGAGACGACGATCCGCCCCGAGTCGTCGACCCCGCAGGTCAGCGGCGAACCCTGCGGGCTGCCGTCGGCCCGCCGGGTCAGCAGGATCGCCCGGTGCCGGGGCCGTACGAAGTCCAGCAGCTCGTCCAGGGACACGGAGGTGTTGCTCGCGATGTTCGAAGCCATACGGCCAGCCTAGGCGCAGCCCACCCCGTCACGCCTGCGGCAGCGACTCCCCCTGCACCGCCTGGACGTCCAGCTCCACCCTGAGCGTCGTACCGATCGCCGCGATGCCCGCCTGGACGACCTGGTTGTAGTTCATCGCGAAGTCCTCGCGGTGGAGTTCCGTGGTCGCCCGGAACGCGGCCCGCGTGCCGCCCCAGGGGTCGGCCCCGGTGCCGAGGTAGGCGAGGTCGAGGTCGACCGGTCGTACGACACCGTGGAGGGTCAGCTCGCCGGAGACCGTCCAGCGGTCGGAGCCGGCCGGGGTCAGACCCGTCGAGGAGTAGGTGATCTCCGGGAAGCGGGCCACGTCCAGGAAGTCGGCGGACCGGAGATGGTCGTCGCGCATGCCGTTCCCCGTGTCGATGGACGCGGCCGAAATGACCGCCTCCACACGGGACTTGGCGATGTCGTCCGGCGCGATCTCGACCGTGGCGGCGAAGTCGGTGAACCGGCCCCGCACGCTGGAGATGCCCAGGTGCTGCGCGACCGCGCCGACCGTGGAGTGCGCGGGGTCGACCGTCCACGGCCCGGGCGGCGGCAGCTCCGTACCGCCCTGCCGCGCCAGCGTCACCGTGCCGACCTCGGCCCGCCCGCTCGCGGTGACGATCGAGGTGGCGGCGGCCGGCGCGTACCCGACGGCCGTCACGATCACGGTGTACGGCCCGGGCGCCAACGGGTTCACGTCCCGCACCGCCCCCTCCGCGTCCGCCTCGGCCCGCAGTACCTGCGCCCCGGTCATGTCGGTCACCGTGACGACCGCGTGCGACACGGCCCATCCGTCGCGGGTACGGATCTTCGCGGTCAGTCCCATGTCCCTCTAACTCCTTGCCGTACAGCCCTACAAAGGGGTCCGGCCCGCTCAACGCGCCTCCGCTCGGGACGCGTTGAGCGGGCCGGGGTATCAACTACTCGCCGGGGTGGGCGAGTTCGATGTCGTGGCCGTCGGATCCGCGACCGTTCACCGTGAGGGCGGTCGCGACCGGCGGGTAGCCCGTCGCGATCACCGTGTACTCGCCGCCGCTCAGGTCGGTGAAGGCGTACGCCCCGTCCGAACCGGTCGTGGCGGTGCCGACCACGTTGCCCGCCGCGTCCACGAGGGTCACGCGGGCGTCGGCCAGCGGGCCGTGCGGGGCGCGGACGACGCCCTGGACCTGGGCGCCGGAGTCGAGGTCGATCTCGATCCGGGTGACACCCGTGCCGCCGACCTCGACGGGCAGCGCGCGCGGCCGGTACCCGGCGGCGTTCACCGCGACGGTCACGGCCCCCGGCACCAGCTCGGCGAACGCGAACTCGCCCTGCTCTCCGGTGATTCCGCTGGACAGCAGGTCGCCGCGCACGTCCGTCACGATGACCATCGCGTCCTTGACGGGCAGCCCCGTCTCGGCCGCCCGCACGAGCCCGTTCAGCCCGCTGGTACCGCTCAACAGCACGTCGTACGACACCGGTTCGGCGCCGTTGACGACGACCGTGGACGCCTGCGGCTGGAAGCCGTCGGCGGAGGCGATCAGGACGTACGAGCCGACGCTCGGCGCGGCCAGCGCGTAGGAGCCGTCCGCCTGCGTGACCGAGCGGCCCAACTGGCGTCCCGCGAGGGAGATCAGGGTGACGGCGGACTGCGGGACGGGCGCGCTCTCGGCGCCCCGGACGAAGCCGCGGATCGGAATCCCGGCGGACACGGGATCTGGCATGGGGTCGGATGCGGTCACGGGTGCGGTCTCCTCCCCCACCACCGTTGACACGGCGGCGAGTTGCTCGGTTCCTTCGGTGGCCCAGCTCGGTGTCTTCTCCTCGGCCGGCGCGGGGAACTCGCCCGCGTCCAGCACACCCACGGCCTCCTCGGCGGCCTGCGCAAGCCCGCCGGAGGTCCGCAGCGGGACCTCCTTGATGAACATCACGACGATGAAGGCGATCAGCGCGAAGGGGGCCGCGTAGAGGAAGACGTCGGCGATCCCGTGGCCGTAGGCGCTCTCCAGCCAGGTGCGGACCGTGCTCGGGAGGGCGTCCATGTCGGGGAGCGCGCTGCTGCCGACGGCCTTCGCGGCGGCGGCCTGCGACTGCGGATCGAGCGAGGCGACGGTGTCCTTGGCGTAGTGCGTGATCCGGCCGGACATGACCGAGCCGAGCACACCGACGCCGACCGCGCCGCCGAGGGACCGGAAGAAGCTCACCGTGGAGGAGGCGGCGCCGAGGTCCTTCGGGGTGACCTGGTTCTGCGTGGAGAGGACCAGGTTCTGCATCATCGTGCCGACGCCGATGCCCAGCATGGCCATGTAGATGGACAGTTCCCAGTACGGGGTGTCGTAGCGCATCAGGCCGAGCAGGCCGAGGCCCGCGGTGAGGAAGAGACCGCCGGCGACCAGCCAGCCCTTCCAGCGGCCGGTCTTGGTGATGAAACGGCCGGAGACCATCGACGCGACGAACAGCCCGCCGATCATCGGGATCGTCATGACCCCGGACATCGTCGGGGACTTGTCGCGGGCGAGCTGGAAGTACTGGGAGAAGAAGACCGTGCCCGAGTACATGCCGACACCGACGAACAGCGAGGCCAGCGAGGCGAGCGAGACGGTGCGGTTGCGGAACAGGCGCAGCGGGATGATCGGCTCGCTCGCCCGGGTCTCGGTGAACACGAACAGCAGCGCCAGCACGAGCGTGCCGCCCACCATCGTGTACGTCTGCCACGACAGCCAGTCGTACTTGTCGTCGGCGAAGGTCACCCAGACCAGCAGCAGCGAGGCGGCCGCGGTGATGAAGAAGGCGCCGGTCCAGTCGACCTTGACCTTCCGCTTGGCGACCGGGAGGTTCAGCGTCTTCTGCAGGACGATCAGCGCGATCAGCGCGAACGGGATACCGACGAAGAGGCAGTAGCGCCAGCCGAGCCACGAGGTGTCGGTGATCACGCCGCCGAGCAGCGGACCGCCGACGGTCGCGACGGCGAAGGTGGCACCGGTGTAGCCGGAGTACCGGCCGCGCTCGCGCGGGGCGATCATCGCGGCCATCACGACCTGGACGAGGGCGGAGAGACCGCCGGCGCCGAGGCCCTGGATGACACGGGCGCCGATCAGCATCGCCGGGTTCTGCGCGAGGCCGGCGACGACCGAGCCGATGATGTAGATGACCAGGGATATCTGGACCAGGGCCTTCTTGCTGACCAGGTCGGCCATCTTGCCCCACAGCGGCACCGAGGCCGTCATGGAGAGCAGGGCCGCGGTGACGACCCAGGTGTAGGCCTCCTGGCCGCCGCCCAGGCTGCCGATGATGGTCGGCAGGGCGTTGGTGACGATCGTCGACGAGATGATCGCGGCGAACAGGCCGAGCAGCAGCCCGGAGAGCGCCTCCATGATCTGCCGGTGTGTCATCGGAGCGCCGTCGGGGGCCGCGGGGGAGGCCCCTCCGTGCTTGGCGTGAGCCCGCACACCGGCTGGTGTGGTCGTTGCCATGGGCTTCCTTTTCTTCCGTGCTTATGCGGGTGTACGGGTGGTGTGTTCGAGTTCGTGGTGGGGGGAGTCGCTGGTGTGGGGGGTTTCGGCCACGACGGGAGGGCGCGTGGGCGGGGGCTGCGCGGTACGGCAGTCGCCGAAGCTCGCCCGCAGCCGGGCCATCAGCTGGATCAGCTGCCCGACCTCCTCGTCGCTCCAGTCGCTCAGCCGGTCGGCGAGCAACTGCGCGGTCCGCCGGGAGAGTTCGTCCACCTGGGCCCGGCCGCGGGGGGTGAGGCGCAGGATGCGGGAGCGCTTGTCGGCGGGGTCGGGGGACCGTTCGATCCAGCCCCGGTCGACGACGTGCGCGACATGGCGGCTGGTCACGGACATGTCGACGGAGAGCAGCTCCGCGAGCTTGCTCATCCGCATGTCGCCGTACCGGTCGAGCAGGGTCAGCACGGCCGCGGAGCCGCCGGGACAGTCGGACGGCATGATCCGCCCCAACTCCCTGCGTACGGCACCGAAGGCACTGAACTGACGCATCAGCTCCTCGTACTGCGTCCGCTCGGCCATCACACCTCCCCTGCTCGTTCCATGTTCGTTGCTTGGGGCAACCATAAGAGACTAAGAGAGGTTGGTTGCTACAGGCAAATAAAATGACGGGGTACGGCATAAAAAGTTGGCAAAGGCAAGCGTTTCTGAAAGTAAATCCGCAGGTGGCGGAGGCTGTCCGAGGCCCCGCACTTGGGTGTCACCCGGGGATTCGCTAGTGTCTCGGCCCATGGCAAACACCCAGGGCCCCGAGGGCAACTACGACCCCGCCGGCAGCACCCAGATGTTCCGTGCCTTCGTCGACGAGACCCCACAGGGCGGCCGGCCCCAGGCCGCGCCCACCGCCTCGGCCGGACCCCGCGTCGGCCTGATCGTCGGCGTCGTCGTCGCCGTGCTGGTCGTGGCGGCGGTGGCCTACCTGGCCTTCATGTAACACCGACCGCTTCATCCAGGCAGTGGTCTACCGGTCCGGTTCCATGGGGAACCGGTAGACCGTCGACTCCCGGACCCGGAAGCCGAGCCGCTCGTACAGCCGGTTCGCCGCGGCGCGGTCCGGCCGCGAGGTCAGATCGACGGTCCGCGCCCCGGCCTCCCGGGCGATGCCCAGCGCCCGCTCGATGAGCAGCGCGGCGATCCCCCGCCCCCGGGCGGCGCTGTCGACGACGACGTCCTCGACGCGCCCGCGCATTCCCGACGGCACGGGAGACATCACCAGCGTGAGAGTGCCGACGACCGCGCCCTCGACGCGCGCCACCAGCACGGTGTTCGTCGCGCACGAGACCATCCGCTCGACGGCGGCCCGGTCCAGCGGCTCGGCCGTAGCGGACAGCTGCGGCAGCAACCGCCCGAACGCGTCCACGAGTTCACCGGTCGCCTCGCGCACGATCTCCACCCGAACGTCCATGCCGCGGAGCCTATCGACCGCACTACCGCCAGGTGACCGGGACATCCCGCGTCTCGATGTGCGCCCCAGCGTCACCGGGCCCTCGGCTCGCGCGACCAGTACGGCGTTCGTCGCGCACGGGACGCTCCGCTGCAGGAGCCGCGATCTGCCGTCAGTCCTCTGCGCCGTCGTCGTGGCTGGTCGCGCAGTTCCCCGCGCCCCCTAGTGCCACTCCACCGACACGTCCCGCGTCTCGATGTGCATCCCCAACGGCACGCGCCAGGCGTCGACGCACACGGTCCAGGTGTGGTCCTCGCGCGCGTGGGCCGCGATCGGCACGGGGAGCCGCTCGGTCGACCCGATCGTCGCCCAGTCGATCCCCAGGGCCCCGATGATGTGCGTCCCGAACTCCACCGTGCCCGAACGCACCGCCGTACCCCCGGAGTTGCGGAAGCTCAGGGTGACGTCCTCGCACCAGCGGTGGTCGGTGGCCTTGCGCACGGGGTCGCCCCAGGTGAGGGCGGCGGGGGCGGCGGGAGCCGTCGTAGGGACGGCAGTTGGGGTCGGTGGCGGTGAATGCGCGCTGCTACGGCCGGACTTGGCGCCCGTGGGTGGAGAGGGAGCCGGGACGGGTGCTGAAGTCGCCTCGCCGGACGGTGACTTGCTGGCTCCGGTCGGCGTCGGGGTGTCCAGCGGCACCAGGGTGATGCTTCCGGTCGGGCGTGCCGCCGTGGCGGATGGTGGGCGGGGTGGGCCGATCGCCACGTAGCCGTCGCCGGTGTCTGAGCACGCGGTCAGTGTCGCGCAGAGGACGGCCGCCGACGCGCCCAACAGGGCGCCTCGGCGGCCGGCTGTCCATGTCGAACGGGGCATCGCGCCATGGTGGCTGACACTCCGTCAAATAGGAACCCTCGGGACCCTCTTGGGGGTCAGTCCGAGATCAGGCCCTCGCGGAGGGTCGAGAGGGTGCGCGTGAGGAGCCGGGAGACGTGCATCTGGGAGATGCCGA